>CAYTSH010000010.1:0-23683 GCA_964440395.1 uncultured Microbacteriaceae bacterium | reverse complement strand
CACCCGAGCTCGCACCCGAGCTCGCACCCGAGCCTGAACCCGAGCCCGAACCCCAGCCCGAACCGGCCCCGGAATTCGCGGATGCCCCGGAATCCCAGCCCGAACCCGAGCCCGAACCCGAGCCGGCCCCAGAATTCGAGCCGGCCCCGGAATTCACGGAAGCCCCGGCACCCGAGCCTGAACCTCAGCCCGAACACGAACCGGAGCCCGAGCCGGTCCCGGCACCCGAGTCCGGCTCGGGTGAAACCCGCCAACCCACGTTCCAGGCGGCTCAAGACGCACCTTCGCAGCCGAACCAACCGCGCGGAAACAAGGCAACGCCCCGCACGGGCGGGACGAGGTATGGCGAATCGGTGGTTCGTGAAGTGCTTGGCGCGAGATTTGTTGAAGAACTTCCCCTGCCAGAAACTGGAGCGTAGTCGTGTACGAAGGCATTATTCAAGACCTTATCGATGAGTTTGGTCGGCTCCCGGGCATTGGACCCAAATCGGCGCAACGCATCACATTTCACATTGTGCAATCGCAGCAAGTTGATGTGAGCAGGCTTGCACAGTTACTGACCGAAATTCGGGAACGGGTGCGTTTCTGCGCGCAATGCGGGAACGTTTCGGAACATGAGCGATGCAGTATTTGCACTGATCCGAGGCGCGATCAGAGCAGTATCTGTGTCGTGGAAGAACCCAAAGACGTGGTTGCTGTGGAGCGAACCAGGCAATTCCGCGGGCTGTATCACGTGCTTGGTGGTGCAATTAGCCCAATCGACGGGGTGGGGCCCGACGACCTCAACATTGCCAACCTCATGCGCAGGCTCAGCGACACCACCGTCACCGAGGTCATCATCGCAACCGATCCCAACCTTGAGGGTGAAGCCACCGCGATGTACCTGTCACGGCTACTCAAAAGTTTGGAGATTCCCGTTTCACGTCTCGCCTCCGGCCTGCCGGTCGGCGGCGACCTGGAGTTTGCGGACGAAATCACGCTCGGTCGCGCCTTCGAGGGACGGCTAAGCTTCTAAGTCAAGCTTTGCTGATGCCTGAGTCGCAGTTCGGCGGTTGTCAAGTCAAATGAGGCACGCCCTATTCAGGCTGATACTTCATCGTTTTGAACTGCAACTCCGAAATCGGGTTGTCGTTGCTCGTTCGGGGCCGATTGTGGGACTTGCGAACATCAAGATCGACAAGGAGCGACGCCAACGGTTTCGACGTCATCGTCGCGCCGCCATCCGCATGCAAATGCTCGGGCACCCGGCCTTGCACCGTGACAATATCGGCGACGAGTTCCGCCGCGAGATCCCCACCCTCAGCTGCTTCGATGCGCCATCCCACCACGTGGCGGGAGAAAATGTCGATCACGACGTAGGCGTGGTACCAGATCCCTTTCGCCGGTTCCCGCAGTTTGGTAATGTCCCATGACCACACGGTCATGGGGGCGTGCGCGATCAGTTCCGGAATAGTACGCGGCGGGTGGGCCGCTTGACGGCGACGCTCCCCACCTCACCGCGCATCTTGCAGCACCCGGTACATGGTGCGGGGTGAACGCCAATACCGGCCCTGATCAAGTTCCCGTGCTCACACCCGATGGTGGGTGGCGCGGGAGAGTCCCACCAGCGCACACGCCCATAACACGCCAATCAGCGTGGTGAGGCACATAATGGTCGCTGACTGCCTCGCGACCTGCTCAGACTTCGTCAACGCTTGCGCTGTGAGGAGAGTGCTTCCAAGAACCTGACACCTGTTCCCAGCACCTCAAGCGCGGCATCACGGTCAGCAATAACCTAATCCTTCCGCGAAACCTCGCCACGCCACTCCTGAATGTGGGAGTCATACAACCGCTCCCGCCGCAAAATCTTGCCCTTCGCGCCGTGCGCCGCCGCGTCATACCCAGCAACGATCTGCCGCTTATACTCAGCCGTGAACGTACGTCGTTTCGCGCACCCCTCGCGCGGACTCGGCGTTGGGTCCGCTGCCACCAGCGAGGGTTCACCGGGCAGTATTGTGGGTGTGTCTGTCGTGGTCATATTCTGAATCCTTCAGCCGGTTTCTAGTGCCATTAATTACCAGGTTCTGTGTCTCAGACCAGTCTGGTAGGTAGGGCACGACAAGCCACGACAAACGCCGCGCAACCCATACGCCTCAGCGCGTCACCCTGCACGACAGCCAACAACAACTCGCAACAGAACGACGTCTCAGAGAAGAGGTGGAACGCAACACCGAAGACCTCAGAGCCGTAATGCGAATGGTCGAGGTTGGGCTACAACGCCCAGCCTCGATTGCGCCAAACCAACGTCCAAGATGGTGGTAACGCTAAAAGTATTAGTTGCTTGGCACCTGATTTCGCCGCTTATTTATAAACGCAGCAGCTGCAGAAGCAATCAAGAGCAGCACCCCGATGATGAATATCCAGAATCCTCCTTCAATTCCCAGTGAAACCAGCACGGGGTTACCAGTCGGTTCGATTCCGTTGTCCTCGTCTATTCGGTAGAGAACACCAGAAGCAATGAGTGAACCCGCACAAAGAACAAAACCCAAGCTTACAAATACCAACCCAGAAATCAACAACTTTTTCGTCATTAAGTGCCCCTCAGTGTCGTAATGGCGCCGCAAATATATTTGTTTGGGCTACCAGTTACACCTGTGATTCCAGATCTTGGGGAGCCAATTTGTTCTATCGGCGCGAAAGCGTTCGATGTTGTAATCCTGTGTAAAGGGAAGCCCGTACACACCTGCTGCGACATGACAGTCGTACTGCTGTTTGAGAGTGGCCTTATTGGTCACCGCAGGCCAAGCTTTCTTCCACTCGTCCCATCCAGCGCCGCGAAAAACAGCACCGCCTGCAGCCCATCCACCGATTCCTCCACCACCGCTCAGAATTACCGCTCCCCAGCCAGTAACCCAGCCACTATAACGGTAATCTCCATTGTATATATCCCTTCTAATCGATCCGAATAAACGCACACCCCACCATGGATCAGCAACGACGGGATAGGCCGAAACCGCAGTCAGATCAACAAACTGGGTGAGAGTTGAACCGTTAGCCTCGTACCATGTTGGCACGCTATTCCCTTGAGCATCTTTAGCCCAAGCAGGGGCGGCTCCTCCAACAAGAGCACCAGCAGCATCAGTAACCGCGACAGTCCCATCTTCTCCAACAGTCATTGCTCCACCGGCAGGAAGCGAAATTTCATAGTCGTACCTGGAAGGCGAATCTGAGTTCTCAATGATTGTGTTGATCTGAAGACTGCCATCATCGTGAATAACTGCAACGGTAGATGAATCGTTTCCGTTGTCGTACGCGATCACTCCATCAGAATCCGTTTCAACCGAGGTTGCCTGCTCTGAGAAGGGGAGCGATATCTCGAACTCTCCGGCATCGGACGCGATTGAAATGTCCTCGTTCGGGTCTAAAGGTACTTGCACCTCGACATCCTCATAGAAATGTTCCACAGCTTGGTCGCTCACCGAAACTTCGGCGACCCCGTTCAACACTTCGGGTGCGACCGCGGCCAGAATACCTTCTGTCGATGTCATGTCAGATTGTAAGTCTTCGGCATATGCAACAGTTCCACCCAAACACATGGTGAGAACAGTCGCACCAGCAAGTAACACGAGCGATTTAGTCTGCTTGTTGATTTGAATCATGTAAATCTTCTTTGATCACAAGTAGCATCGAGGTAGCAGAGATGCGTGAAAAGCACTTTACACGCTAGCAGGACTCACTGTCAACTGCCCGACGTGCCTCACATGCTTTGAGCGCGTGACCAAGGTTGGTGCCTCACATAGTTTGAGCGCGTACCCCGCCCTTCGGGTGGGAGGCTTGTCTCATGGAAGGCAAGATCACCTTGAGTGCAAGAAGGCAAGTCACCAACAAACTTCGCGACGCGTACCGCAAAGCATCCAAGCAAGACAAAGGCCGCATACTGGATGGGTCATGTCGACCACTGGTGTCGCCAGATCAACTGCGCGCAGGCTCGTTTCGGGGCCCAAGCTCCCTGACCCGGGTGAGCAGATCGACAAGCGTCGCCTGCGTCCACGCACCTACAGTAATGCGGCACGCGAGCTCCTCATTCACGTCTGGAAGTTGATGGGGTTACCGTGCGGGAAGTACCTGGTGGTGATGCTTCCCCAGCGGCTGCCGCTGCTTGAAGCGGCGGGCGACCTTCATCATCCGTTTGCTACTGCTGATGCGGTTGCCCAGTTGCAGACAATGAGTGCCGCGACCGTTGACCGCTACCTCGCCCCGGCACGTGCCGGATTTGAATTGAAGGGGAAGAGCGCCACGAAGCCGGGGCCGTTGCTACGCAACTCCATCGCCATCAGGAAAGCGGGCGACGAGCTGGAAGACGTACCCGGCATGCTGGAGTGCGACACCGTCGCTCACTGCGGCCCCACCTTGCAGGGCGAGTTCGCGCGCACCCTCACCATGACCGACATGAGTACCAGGTGGACCGAGTGCGGTTCAATCCGTAACAACGCCTCAAAATGGATCCTCGAAACTGTAGAAGAGTTGCGGGATTCGTTCCCGTTCCCCATCTCCGGGTTCGACAGTGACAACGGGAGCGAGTTCATCAACCATGACGTCGCGGACTGGCTCCAAAAGCAAGATATTGCCTTCACCCGGTCCAGGCCATACAAGAAAAACGATCAAGCTACTGTCGAGTCCAAAAACAATCACGTCGTCCGCAAAAACGCGTGCTACTGGCGCTACGACACCGCCGAGGAACGAGAACTACTGAATGAGATGTGGCGGCTCCTATCACTCAAGTTGAACTTCTTCACCCCCACCAAGAAACCCATCGGATACAGCGGAACCACGGGCGGGCGCAGGCGCCGCATCTACGACAAGCCTGCGACTCCATGGGAACGCGTGAAACGGTCCGGCGTTCCCGTCGACATCGAGGAAGTTGAGAAACGTATCGAGGGCATCAACCCGGCCGATTTGACCCGCGAAATCACGCGTCTGCAGACACAACTCACCGGGCTCGCGGCCGAGAAAACACGGGCGCTAAGCGAATCCCGCAGACTCGATATGACATCATTAGAAAAGTCGATCAAGCGACTACAACCCAGCAACTAACCGCAAGCCTCACACGCTCAAAATACGTGAGGCACCACCACCGGTTACGCGCTCACTTTTATGTGAGGCACCTCGGCCTGCGGCGCATTGCCGCACAACCCGTGCACCGTCCGCGAGCTCGACCGGGGCGCCACGCCTCGGGTCGCCAGGGACGTCTCTGTGCCCGGCTTCCACGAGGCCAGGTTCGCGGCTGCTGGGAGGCTCGCGCACGCCTCGCCGCCGCTGAGCTTCTCGATCGCCGCGGATGCGCACGACCCGGAGAACGCCGTCATCGTGACAGCGATGCAGCCCGGGAAGCACAGCTGGCGTATCCGCATAGAAAAGCACAGCGCCGACCCCGAGCACAGGCTCACCGCCTACCGCCTCGCCGCGGGATGGTTCGGCAACCTGCCCGCACGGCATGCGATGGAGTGACCATAGAGACCCCGGGGCGTCACCGCCTCGGGGTCTCTGTTCTTGGGTGGCGCAAGGGCCGCCTAAGCCCTCGTGATCTCCGGGTACTCCGCACTCGGCGCAGACGTGGTTGCGCTCGTCCCCGTTGCCGTTCTCGGCCAGTAGTAGATCGAGTTCTGAGCGCCTCGGGCACGCCCGGGAACACGTCGCCCGTATGGGCCGACCGTTGCCTCGAACAGGTCCCCGGAATCGACAACCTCGACCTGGAATGCGACTTTCGTGATCGTCCGGCCGTTCTTGTCGACCCTGCTCGTGTCGAACTCCCAAGAATCTGGCACGATCTTGAAGAGCGCCCTCGTAACACCCCGATGCAGCGCGACCACGTGCCTGATTTGAAGCCGCTCGATCCTTGATACATTGAGGCTCCACCAGGCCGAGACCGATTCGCCGATCTCCGCGTAGGCGCGCTTCCTGGCGTCCGAGGCCAGCCATTCGGGATTGTAGCCCACGCGACACCTCTTCTTGCCCCCGGCCACAGGCTCGGGCTCAGGATACTCGTCCCAGCCGTTCAGTGTGATTAGAAGCAACGGCTCAGACGTGACCAGCGGTGGTGCAGCGAAATCATCGATCAAGGAGGAAAGCAGCCTGACCCCATGTCCGCGAGCCCGCTCACGTCGAGCGTTCGTGAGCTGGGACGATCGGGAAAGCGGGGCGTTCGAGTGGTTTGCCTCGATCGGAAAACTCATGAGCAGGTCGATTGCGGCCGCTTCGACTGCGGTGTACTCGCCCGCTCGCAATCCGTAGCGCAGAATCCACACCTCCGGCTTCTTGCCGCGAGCCAGAATTGCGTCGAACTTGGCGAGCTTCTTCGATCTGACGCCTTCCTCATCGTCTTCGCCGATCGGAACAAGTGCCTCGGCCAGGTGCGCCGCATGGCGCATACCCTGCCCCTTGCCGACGTAGAACGGAATACCATCAGCCGGATCTACGAGCGCGTACACGTAGGCCTGCAACTCGTCGGACACCTGCTCCAGGACAGATGAGTCTATATTATTCACCAAACCATTTTATCAGAAGTGTCCGACATGACAATCTCCCCCGGATTCTAATCGGAAGCGCAACCCCTTCTCGGCGTGATCTGAATACCCACAACCTACAAGGTGTTGCGCTTCCGACTAGAATCCGGGCCCGGGTAACCTGCCCCGCGCAGTGCCGTAAGATACTTAGGGGCGGGCAGGACGCTCCACACAGCAGCGAGAAGAGGGTCGTATGGCGTTAATCGTGCAAAAATTTGGCGGTTCATCAGTTGCCGATGCTGAAAGCATCAAACGCGTCGCAAAACGCATCGTTGACACGCGCCGGCAAGGCAACGACGTTGTGGTTGCAGTCTCGGCTATGGGTGACACCACCGACGACCTGCTCGACCTCGCCCACGCCGTATCACCCATACACGCGCCGAGAGAACTTGACATGCTCCTCACCGCCGGCGAACGCATCTCAATGGCGCTGCTCGCCATGGCCATCCGTGGCATGGGGCACGAAGCGTTATCATTCACCGGCAGCCAAGCCGGCATGATGACCGACGCAACACACGGTGCTGCCCGCATCGTCGACGTAACCCCGGACCGGGTGCGCGACGCGCTGAATCAAGGCGCAATCGCCATCGTCGCAGGATTCCAAGGATTCAGCCGCAGCACCGGTGACATCACCACGCTCGGACGGGGCGGCTCAGATACCACCGCCGTTGCACTCGCCGCCGCCCTCGGTGCGGAAGTATGCGAAATCTACACGGATGTTGACGGAATCTACACCATGGATCCACGGGTGGTGCCGCAAGCCAAAAAAATTGCCTACATCCAGAACGAAGAGATGCTGGAACTTGCCGCTTCCGGCGCAAAAATCCTCTACATTCGTGCCGTGGAATACGCGCGCCGTCACCGCGTCAAACTGCACGTGCGTTCATCATTCAACACCAATGAAGGCACCATTGTGTACAACCCAGAAGACGGCATCCCGAATGGAGGAAACGTGGAAGAACCCATCATCACCGGCATCGCTACAGACCTGGGCGAAGCAAAAATTACCGTCGTTGGCGTCCCGGACGTGCCGGGCAAAGCCGCGGAAATTTTCGAAATCGTGGCAAAAACCAACGCCAACATTGACATGATTGTGCAAAACATCTCCGCTGCGGCCACCGGACTCACCGACATCTCCTTCACCCTGCCAACCGGTGACGGTGCCAAAGTGATCTCCGCGCTCGAAACCGCCCAAGAACATGTCGCCTTCCACAGCCTGCAATTCGACGACCAGATTGGCAAACTTGCCGTCGTAGGAGCAGGAATGCGCACCAACGCCGGGGTCTCCGCGAAACTCTTCCGAGCCCTCTTCGAAGCGGGCATCAACATCGAAATGATCTCCACAAGTGAGATTCGCATATCGGTGGTCACACGAGCCGACCAATTAGCCGAAGCAGCCCGCGTGCTCCACACCGCATTCGGTTTAGACAGCGACCAGGTCGCCGTCGTCCACGCCGGAACCGGCCGCTAAATCGGCCGCTAAACCGGCCACGAAACCCGCCGAATGTGCGGGAAAACTGCGCAACGGCATCCACAATCGAACCCACCACACCCGGCAGCTCAACCGCACCGGACGCACACACCAGGAAGACACAATGACAGGATTTCACGTAGGAATCGTCGGGGCAACCGGCCAGGTTGGCACCGTCATGCGGCAACTGCTTGACGAACGAAACTTCCCCGTCGCCACACTGCGACTCTTCGCCACCGCCCGATCAGCCGGAACCGTGCTGCAATTTCGCGGACAAGACATCGTCGTCGAAGACATCGCCACCGCAAACCCCAACGGTTTAGACATCGCGCTCTTCTCCGCCGGGGCCACAGGTTCACGGGCGCACGCCCCCAGATTCGCTGAAAGTGGAGCCATCGTCATCGACAACTCCAGCGCGTGGCGGCTCGACCCAGACGTTCCGCTGATCGTCAGCGAAGTAAACCCCGAACACCTCGACAACGCCACAAAAGGCATCATTGCAAACCCCAACTGCACCACCATGGCCGCCATGCCGGCCATGAAAGCGTTGCACGACGCCGCACAACTCGTGCGAATGACCGTGACCACATTCCAAGCCGTATCCGGCTCCGGCCTTGTTGGTGCCCAAGAACTCGCCGGTCAAGTGCACGCCGTCAGTGCACAAGGCGAACTCACTGACCTCGTCCACGACGGTGCGGCACTCACCTTCCCCGAACCCAAAACCTACGTAAAACCCATTGCGTTCAACGTTGTGCCGCTCGCTGGAAGCATCGTTGCGGACGGCAGCAACGAAACCGACGAAGAGCAAAAACTGCGCAACGAAAGCCGGCGCATCCTCAGCCACCCCGAACTGCGCGTCGCCGGAACCTGCGTGCGCGTGCCCGTATTCACCGGCCACTCACTCTCAATCCACGCAGAATTCGCCCAACCCATCGACGTCGCCCGCGCAACCGAAATCCTCGCACAAACCCCGGGCGTAATCCTCAGCGACGTGCCAAGCCCACTCGACGCTGCCGGGGGAGACCCCACCATTGTTGGGCGAATCCGCGAAGACCGTTCGCTCCCCGAAGGCGCGCACGGCCTAGTGCTGTTCATCTCAAGCGACAACCTGCGCAAAGGCGCCGCGCTCAACGCCGTGCAAATCGCAGAAGTGTTCGCGGCGCGCCAAAACTAACCCGCCGCAAACGAACCGTGTGGGGTGGCGAAACACAGCCACCCCACACGCTACGAGCGCGCAGCGGTCAACGTCAACAACGTCGCCTCCGGGCGGCAAGCAAACCGCACCGGTGCGTAAATAGAATGACCAAGCCCCGCGCTCACATGCAGGAACGCACTGCGTCGGTTGTGCGACCAAACGCTCAACCCCTTCGCCTGCCCCCGCGGCAAATCACTATTCGTCGTCAACGCGCCAAAACCCGGCACACAAACCTGTCCGCCGTGCGTATGCCCCGCAAGGATCGTCGCAGCACCAGCATCAACCAGTGCATTCAACGCGCGTTGATACGGCGCATGCACCACACCAAGGCGAGTTGGGGGAGTCTCGCCAGCCACAGCATCCACCCCATTGAGACGCAGCTCCTCCAGGCTCGCAGACATGCGCGCCGCATCATCATACCGAATGTGCGGATCGTTCAAACCAAACAGTTCAAACCGGGTGCCGCGAATGGTGAGCGAACCGGCCGCATTGTTCAAATCCAACCAGCCCAACCGCTCACTGAACAACCTGGTCAGGCCAGCCGTATCCAAATCGGGGCGACGCTTCATGCCGCCACCAGGGCGACGAAAATAACGAACCGGGTTCTTCGCCAGCGGTGAAAAATAGTCATTCGAGCCGTGCACAAACGCGCCCGGCGTGCCCTGAAACGCCTCAAACACGAACTCCAACGCAACATTCGCCTGCGAATGCCCACAATTATCGCCCGTCGTCACCACCAGGTCAGGGTTCAACCCAGCCAACGCCCGCACCCAGCGCTGCCGGCGTGACTGCCACGGTGCCAGATGCAAATCAGAAAGCTGCAACACGCGCACCGGTGCGGCGCCAGCCGGCAACACCGGAACCGTACACCGGCGCAACGTGTACAGATGACGCTCCACCAGCGCACCCCAGGCAACGCACGTGAGCGCGCCGCCAAGAAGCACGCCAGCAGTGCTGCGCAAAGCGGTCGCGCCCCGACTGCCCACTAGCGGCACTCCACCACGAGCGTAATCGTGGCATCCCTCCGTGCCAGTTCACCCGGCCCCGGTGACACGCTCACCACGGCACGCTGGTTCTCATCCTTCGGCATCGAACCGCTGCCGGAACAGGCCGCCACGGGCGTTTTCGTGAAGCCAGCGTTGCGGATAAGCGCAACGATTTGCGAATAGGTGAGACTCTCGTTGGAAGAAGGCACCGCAATCATCGTTTGGTTGCTGCGATACACCGTCACATTTGAGCCAATCGGGGCGGCGGCACCCGCAGACGGTTCCGTGCGAGCAACGCTCCCCTCCGCCTGATCAGAATCAGTGACGCCACCATCAGCCACAATGAAGCCCAGCGACTCAAGCAGCGTCTTCGTTTCATCAAAACTCTTGCCCGCAGTCGCCGGAACGCCGACCGTTTTGACCTTAATCGAACCGAGATCCGGCACCGGGAATGGGTCCCCGCCATACAGCTGATCGGCCGTGTTCATCACACCCGGAAAGACCCGCTTGCCCGCCTCGGGCAGGCCGAACGGGATGGTGTCAACGTGACCCGACACGTTCCCCGTCCACACCGCGGTCGAAATTTTCGTGCTGCCACCCACAGTCCACGTGTGTTCCGTGTTGTCGGTCGTACCCGTCTTCGCCGCGTGTTCGATCCCAAACGCACTCGCGGCGTGCCGCGCGATACCGTTCGTCACGTTGTTTTTCAGCGTATACGCCACACCCGCAGCCACCCGCGGCTCAATGGCCTGATGGCAGGTGGCCTTTGTGAACGGTTGATCCTCGTCGAGCGTATTTTTAATGCTGTCAATGGGGGATGGCGTACACACCGTGCCGTTGCCAAGGAACCCGCCGTAGGCGAGCGCCATGGTCAGGGGGGAAATCTCGTCGGTGCCTGCAAAGACCGAAGCCAGGTTGCCCTCAAGTCGGTTGCCGCGGTCGTTTTGCCCAAGCGTATTATCCGGGTCGGTCACGGAGCGATCGGCGGCGCGGTGCACACCCATCGATTCGGCCAGTTCCGTCACATCACAAATATCGAGTTTCTGCGCCATCGACACGAAACCGCCGTTTAACGAATACGCCATGGCGTAGAGCGCGGTGTTATTTCCGCCCATTGAACGCACCGCGTTTCCGAACGTGAAAGGTTCGTTGCCCGCAACACCGCCCGGTTTGCAACGATCCTTAAACGAGCTCATTTGAACGGTGCGCCCCGAGGTGTTCACAATTTCGTTGACGGAGTGACCGGTTCGGATCCACTCCGCCATGGTGAACGACTTGTAGGTTGAGCCCACCTGAAACCCGGTGGAGCCGCCGTACGCGTAATCAGTGTTCCAGTTCACCGCGGTGTAGGCAGGGTCCGCCTCCAGTACCGCCGGATCCTCCGAGAACGGCCTGCTCTGCGTCATCGCACGAATCTTTCCCGTGCCAACCTCCGTGGAAACCGCTGCGGAACCCGCGTTGATGCCGTCGTACAGCGGTTGAATATTTTCGTTCATCGTCGCCACCGCAGCCTCCTGCAGCCGCAGATCAATGGTGGTGTAGACCTTCAAGCCACCGCGCTGAAAGTTGTACCACCGCTCCTTTGCATCTTTGCCGAACGACGGATCGTTCAGGATGGTGAGGCTGACGAAGTTGCAGAAATAGCCCAAACCTGAACTTGCCTGCGAGCAGCCGCTCGGCTTCGGTGTGATAACCGGTTGGATAGGAGTAGCAACAGCTTCGTCATACTGCGCCTGTGTGAGCTTGCCCTTTTCGAGCATCTGCCCCAGGATCCAGTCACGACGTTCCTGATTCTTCGGCAGGTTCTCTTCAATATCCAACTGCAAACGGTTCGGATCTTTCACAATCGCAATCAAACTTGCAGCCTCTGCGGGCGAGACATCTGAGGAAGACTTGCCGTAATAGTACTGTGCCGCCGATTCAATGCCATACAGTTGGCGGCCGAAGTAAGCGATGTTGAGGTAGCCCTCCAGAATCTGCTCTTTGCTGTATTTCTTCTCCAACCCAACCGCGAGCTTAATTTCCTTCAATTTGCGCTCGGGGGTTTGCCGAGTAACCTGACTCGCCACCTCCTGCTTCTCGACCGGGTCAATAATGTCGGCCGTTTCCTGCTGCACTCGCAGATTTTTCACATACTGCATCGTGATCGTGGATGCGCCGCCAACAGTATTTGTTAACCCATTCGTGATCACCGCGCGCACGAGTGCCTTGACGTTCACCCCCGTGTGCTCGTAAAACGTCGCATCCTCACCCGCAACCGCCGCGTCGCGCACATACGGTGAAATATCAGCAAACGACCGCTCCACCCGGTCCTCATTGTAGAACGTGGCGAACGGAACATTCTCGGTGCCGTTCCACGCGTAATACGTTGAGGGTTTCGCCAGCTCACCGATCGAAACGTATTCCGGTAAATTGTTGAAAATCTCAATCGTGCTGTCAGCCGCCGTGCTCGTGACGGCAACAACTGGCGTGGCGGCGGCCGCGATAAGTAGCCCGGCAAGGCTGCTCATCGCAACGAAGCCAACAGTGCCGCCGACAACACCGCCGAAACTGCGGGAACGAAACGGTCGTTGACGTTGCTGTTTTGCGCGCGGCGACGAGGGGGGAGTAACAGTCATAGTATTAACGATAGGCGAAAAAACTGAAGATCCGCCCACTCTTTGCCCCGAAAGCATAGAGTTCACCAACCAAAGGACCACCACCATGGCGCAACCACCGCAAGAATCCGGGCAACAGTCGACAACCTGGGAATACTTTGTGACCCCACTGATGCTTCATAGCGAAGCCCAGATTTTGAACAATTGGGGTGCGCAAGGCTGGGAACTCGTGCAACTCACCACCGGACCAAACGGTGGCACCGTTGCGTACCTCAAACGACCGGGCGGTGCCGCGTGAGCGCCGTAGAGGCGCGCCTAGCCGCGCTGGGGCACACCCTCCCAGAAGCCCCAAAGCCCGTCGCCGCCTACGTGCCAGCCGTGCTACACGGAGGATTCGTGTACGTTTCTGGCCAGCTTCCAATCGTTGACGGCGCACTGCCCGTCGTTGGTAAGGTCGGGCACGCCCCAGACCAGGTCACCCCGGAGCGTGCCGCCGAACTCGCGCAGCAGTGTGCGCTCAACGCGCTCGCCGCTGCGAAAGGCGTGCTTGGCAACCTCGATCGCATCGAACGCGTGCTCAAAGTTAATGGCTTCGTCGCATCCGACCCGGCGTTCAGCGGTCAACCCGCAGTCATCAACGGCGCGTCACTGTTTCTCGGTAAAGTGTTTGGCGAAGCCGGAATACACGCCCGAGCCGCCGTGGGGGTTGCCGTGCTTCCACTCGACTCGCCGGTAGAAGTCGACCTGGTTTTCGCGGTGCGCGAAGACTAACCCGCCCGGCAACAGCGCCCCGGGCGGGCGTCCACGACTCGCTGCGTCGAGCTCGACGCAGCGAGCTCGACGCAGCTTCCACGACTCAGCGCAGCGAGCTCGTAATGCTCTGCATCACCATCGTGTCAGCAAGCGTGGTTGTGTCACCAACCTCGCGACCCTCAGCCACGTCTTTCAGCAGACGGCGGATGATTTTACCCGACCTTGTTTTGGGCAGCTCTGCCACGATAAGCACCTGGCGGGGCCTTGCAATCGCACCAATCTGGCTTGCAACGTGCGCTTTCAGCACCGGTTCGGCTTCCTCCGCGGAACCAAATGCCGTCTGATTCGCCTTCAAAATCACAAACGCCACCACCGCCTCGCCGGTCGTCTCATCTGCCGCACCCACCACCGCTGCCTCCGCAACCGCCGTGTGCGATACCAGCGAAGATTCAATCTCGGTGGTTGAGAGGCGGTGGCCAGAAACATTCATCACGTCATCAACCCGGCCCAGCAACCACAGGTCGCCATCCGCATCCCGTCGCGCGCCGTCGCCCGCAAAATAGGCGTCACCAAAGGTTTCCCAGTAGGTTGCGACAAAACGGTCCGGGTCCCCCCAAATGCCGCGCAACATGCTTGGCCAAGGCTCGGTGACGACCAACAGGCCACCGGAACCGTGCGGAACCGGCGCACCCCGGTCATCCACCACATTGATGGAAACACCGGGAACCGGAACCTGGGCGCTGCCCGGCTTGGTGGCAACGACGCCCGGCAACGCCGCGACCATGATTGCGCCGGTATCGGTCTGCCACCAAGTATCCACGATGGGGGCACTGTTGCCGCCGATCACTTCGCGATACCAGCGCCACGCTTCGGGGTTGATCGGCTCACCAACCGAACCCAGCAGCCGGACGCTCGAAAGATCAACCCCCTCAGTCACGGCGCGACCCTGCTTCATAAATGCGCGAATTGCGGTGGGTGCCGTGTAAAAAATCGTGACCCCGTAGCGTTCGATGATTTGCCACCACCGGCTCCACGTGGGCGTCTCCGGCGTTCCCTCATACATGACCTGGGTGGCGCCGTTCGCCAGCGGCCCATACACCACATAACTGTGCCCGGTGATCCAGCCAATATCGGCGGTGCACCAGTAGACGTCGCTTTCGGGGCGAAGGTCGAACACGGCGCGGTGCGTGAAGCTTGCTTGCGTGAGGTAGCCGCCCGACGTGTGCAGAATTCCTTTCGGTTTGCCGGTGGTGCCGGACGTGTACAGGATGAACAGGGGCTGCTCGGCGGGAAACGCCTGCGCGGTGTGCTGGTCGTCGACGAACGCAAGCTCTTCATCCCACCACAGGTCGCGGCCCTCTTCCCAAGCGATCGTGTTTTCGCCGCGGCGCACCACCAGCACTCGCTCCACCGGGTTGGGGTGGCCGGTGTCGAGCGCCAGGGCGGCGTCGACGGCGGGTTTCAGTGGCGAAACTTTTCCTTTGCGCCAACCGCCGTCGGCCGTGATTACGAGTTTTGCGTCGGCGTCGTCGATGCGGGCGCGGAGGCTTTCCGCGCTGAACCCGCCAAACACCACCGAGTGGATTGCGCCGATGCGTGCGACCGCAAGCATCGCAACAACCGCTTCGGGAATCATGGGCAGGTAGATCGCCACCCGGTCGCCGGCGACGATGCCGAGGCTGGTGAGCAGGTTTGCTGCCCGTTTGACGTCGCTGAGGAGTTGCGCGTAGGTGATGCTGCGCCGGTCGCCCGGCTCACCTTCCCAATGTATCGCGACCCGCTCGCCCCTGCCCGCGAGCACGTGCCGGTCGAGGCAGTTGAAGCTGAGGTTGAGGGTGCCGTCTTCGAACCAGGTGTAGAAGGGCGCGGCACTGTCGTTGAGGGTTTTGGTGAACGGGGTGTGCCAGTGCAGCGTGTTGGCTTGTTCGGCCCAGAATCCGAGGCGATCGGCAGCTGCCCGCTCGTAGACGCTCGCGTCGAACTGTGCGGCGGCGGCAAACGCTGGGCTGGGCGGGTATGTGCTGCTGTGCAGGTGGTGGCTTTCGATCACGCCGTGCGTTTCTGCGCCGGCCTCAATTGGGGCGGTGGATGCCGTGGCCGGCTCGTGTGCTGCGGCTGCGGCTTGGGATGGTGCAGCGTTGTGGGACATCGTTATCCGTTCTGTGTGCGGGCGGGAATTGTGTACCAATGTAGCGTACTTCGATGCCGGGCCGCGGGGCCGTCATCTTTGTTGGATTGGCGGTCGGCGTGTTGCCCGGTGCGGGCAGGAATCCGAAGCAAAATACTGAGAGTATCCTAAGAATTGTGCTTCTGGGTGTGAATTGCATCCGAGTTTCAGATAGAGTTATTCACTGTCACGCCTCTTAGTGCGTGACCACACAAAGTAGCGCATTTATTGGATTCCCCCTAGATCCAGCGCTGCTGAGGCGGTGCCGACCCCCCTAACCGGCACCGCCTCCCTTGTTTTCTCCACGCCGGCCGTCTCGTTCGAGCGCTGCGGCCGGGGTGTGTTTCGCGTTTCCACAGTTGTTTTCGAAGCAGATTCTGCACAACCTGTGTTGGATGCGCTGACATGGGAGTCTTGCCCGGGTAGCTTCACGGTATGACCACAACGTTCCCCACCCGTCGGCAGGTGACGCCGTCGGCGATCCCAGAACCGCCCGCCCAGTTGGCCGGTGGCACCTCGAAGGTTCCCTACGCGATCCGACAGGCGCTCGGGGTGCTTGCCGGTCTGCTTGATGATCCGGGCATCACAGATATTTTCGTGAACGGCACAGCCGGAGTGTGGATAGATCGCGGCGCAGGCGCAGAGCATCAGCCGCACCTGCGGTTAAGCGACGCTGAGGTGCGTGCCGTGGCGGTGCAACTGATCTCGCGCGGGGGCAGACACATTGACGAGGCAACCCCCTGCGTGGATGTGCGCCTTGGCTGGGGGATTCGGGCTCACGCCGTGTTGCCACCGATTGGTCGGGGCGGGCCGTTCATTTCGCTGCGCATTCCCAACCAGCAACGCTATTCACTCGCCGGGCTTGTCCAACTTGGCATGCTGAGCTCCGGCACCGCAAAAACCCTCCGGCAGGCCGTGCTGAGACGTCAAAATGTGCTCGTGTGTGGCGCTGCGGGCAGCGGAAAAACCACCCTGCTCGGCGCACTGCTCGCGGAAGTTCCAGCGCGGGAGCGGATTGTTACCCTCGAAGACGTAGCCGAACTGCAACCCCAGCACCCCCACGTGGTTTCACTCGAATCCCGACAGTCAAATCTTGACGGCGCCGGCGCGGTGCACCTGGATCAACTGGTGCGGGAGGCGTTGCGGATGCGGCCAGACCGTATCGTCGTGGGTGAGTGTCGTGGTGCGGAACTTCGCGAGCTGCTCACCGCGCTCAACACCGGCCACGACGGGGGCGCGGGAACGATGCACTGCAACTCGCTGGCAGACGTCCCGGCGCGGCTCGAAGCCCTCGGCGTGCTCTGCGGACTGACCCCCGAAGCGCTTGCGCGCCAAGTCGTGAGCGCGCTGCACCTGGTGGTTCAGCTGGAGCGGCGCGACGGCATCCGTCGTGTTGTTGCACTCGGCACGTTCAGTCTCGAACAGCGACAGCTTGCGATTCATCGTCTGCCAGAGATTGGAACGGTTCCATGAGAACGGGGCTTCAGCGGGGTCGCTTGCGTGGTTTTTTGGTTGGACTATTGCGCACTCTGTTGCGGGGGCTGCGGCCGAGCAGCTTCGTAAGCAACGTCGCACACGTCACTGGGGCACCCGAGCGGCGCGGGTGGTTCGGGCGGAACCGGTTGTTTGGGCGGAGCGGTTGGTTCGGTCAGCGCGCGACGCGGGCAGACGACGAAGCCGTTGAGGTAGCCGCGATTGTGCGACGGGTCGCCATGCTCGCCACCGCGGGGCTTGGCACGGAACAACTCTGGCAGTATCTGGGTGGACAACCCCGGCAGCACGCGGCATCAGCCGCCGCATCATCCGCGGCAGCGCCAACGATAGCGCCGGTAACGCCCGGGGCGGTGGGTAACCACGGTGCACCGATGTCAGCGCACACCGCTGAAATCGTGCGACAGTGTCGGCTGGCAGCGAATCGACCGGAACGGCTTCCAGCCGCTATTCGTCAAGCCGCCCGGCTCGTGTACGCCAAACAGTCCGGTGCCGCCCGTCAGCGTGACAGCGAAGCGGCTGTGGCTTCGTGGTGTGGGTTTGCGGCAGTTCTGAGTCTCGCCCAACAGACCGGAGCCCCCATCGCAACCAACTGTGTGCGCCTTGCCGAAAGCTTGGATGACAACGCCGAAACGCGCAGACTGATTGGGACGCATCTCGCAGCGGCACAAGCAACGACCAACTTCATGCGGTGGCTGCCACCCGCGAGTTTGCTGCTCGGCATGCTCCTGGGATTCGACCCGATCCGGGTGCTCACCACAAACCCACTGGGCATCGCCAGCGCACTTCTCGGTCTCACCTTGAACGTGCTTGCGCACCGCTGGAGCGGTGCCCTCGTGCAACGTGCCCGTCCGCAGCAACACACCCCGGGCCTTGTGATTGACCTGGTTGCGCTGGGAGTCGGGGGCGGTGGTTCCCTCGCGCAGGCAAACCGGGTGGTGGCTGACACCGTTGAACGGTTTGGCCTCAACGAAGCCGATGAACTTGAACGCGCACAGCACACACTCGAACTCGCCGCAGAGGCCGGTATTCCAGCGGTGCAACTTCTTCGCGCTGATGCGGAACTCTACCGGGCGGAACACCGCGCGGCAGGGATCACGCGGGCGCAAGCGCTCAGTGTCGCCCTCATGCTCCCCCTGGGCTGCTGCACGCTACCCGCATTTGTGCTTTTCGGCGTCGTTCCGCTCATGATTTCCATCTTCCGGGTGGCGGTGCACACATGAGGGCACAACCACACGCGGCGTGCCGCCACGCGCCAACCCTGTCCACACCGTTAGCGGTGATTTTCTTTCCGCGCACCCCCGTGCGTACAAAGCTGTGTTCACGCCCTGCACCCTCCCGAAAGGCACCTCATGAGTACACAACCAACCCAAATGATCCCGAACATTCGCCACCGAATCACCCGATCACATCTCGCAAGCAGAACCAAACAGTTGGCGGAGCTGCTCCGCGACGATCGCGGCGCGGCAACCGCAGAATATGCGGTTGTTGTGATGGCCGCGGTTGGTTTCGCCGGATTGCTCGTTGTTATTCTGCGTGGCGACGTGGTGCGGCAAATCCTCACCGACCTGGTCGAACGAGCACTCAACACTGCGGGGTAGCGCCGGAGGAACCGATCCTGTCAGGCAGCGCGATCCCCTCGGGCGGATCGGTTCCCCGCACCGCCGCATCGCGGCGCTTGCTGCCCGCGCAGCTCCGCTGCAACCCGCGGCTCGCAGCACGCATGCGAGCCGTGCGGGCTGAACTGAAAAGCGAACGAGGCGGCGCAAGTATCGAATTCGCCCTGGTGCTACCACTCACCGTCAGCCTGCTTGGCGTGTGCCTAATCGCCGTGCTCGCCGTTGCGCAACAGGTGACGCTCAGCGCGCTCGCCGCGGAGAGCGCCCGGTTGCTGGCGCGTGGGGAAACCGTCGCGGTGATCGATCAACTCCTTTCCGGCGCGCCAGGCAGCAGCTACACCTCAACACAAATGGGGGAGTTGCTCTGCGTGACGGTTCGGCGAACGCCCAAGGCCGATCCGCTCGCTGGCCTGCACCTGCAGCTCAGCGCCACCAGTTGCGCCCTCAGCCACAACACCGCCTCACCGCGCGACCCGCTGGCAAACACTGCCGCACCGTTTGACCAGTTGCTGGACACCCTCTCGCCGCGCGACCCGCTGGTCAACACTGCCGCACCGAACGCCACAACCAACCAAACCGACTACCCCCCAAGCCCCGGGTGCGCACTCATACCGCTGGCGTTCCTGCGCCGCCTGCGCGACGAGGAGGGCTCTGCGGTGGCAATGTACGGCGTGTGCGCCGCTGCGCTGATCGTCTCCTTCGCGGCGATCAACGCCAGCCTTGTGGTGGTCGAGCAGGTTCGCCTCAACGGGGCTGCGGATGCTGCCGCGCTCGCCGCTGCCGACACGGCGCTTGGGTTGGTGTCTGGCACGCCGTGTGATCGGGCTGGGCAGGTTGCCGCGGGCAACCGCGCTACGCTCGAACGCTGCACCCTGGACGGGTACGTGGCGCAGGTGCAGGTGAGTGTGCACGCTTACGGTTGGCTGTTGCGATCCACCGCTCGGGCGGGACCAATCGATGATCCGTCCGCAGCGCAGCACGCAGCTTCGCTGGGTGCTGCGCGCGCATCGTGCCGAGAATCTGTGTATGGTGTGGCCTAGGGCTTTCCTTGTTTGACACGGCGGCTCGCTGCGCGCGACAATCTCTAAGCGATTGTTGAGTCGAAACGAATACAGCAGAAGGAGTCGCATGACTGCCACCAAAAAACTGGTGATTGTGGAGTCACCCACCAAAGCAAAAACCATCGGAGCGTTCCTTGGAGACGACTACGAGGTCATTGCGTCGGTTGGACACATTCGCGACCTTGCCGAACCTTCGGAGCTGCCCACAGAATTAAAAAAAGGGCCGTTCGGTCGGTTTGCCGTTGACGTTGAAAACGACTTCGCGCCCTACTACATTGTTGCCGAAAACAAGAAAAAAACTGTCACCGAGCTCAAACGCGCCCTCAAACGTGCCGACGAGGTCTGGCTTGCTACTGATGAGGACCGCGAGGGTGAAGCCATCGCGTGGCATCTCCTTGAAGTGCTCAAACCAAACGTGCCGGTTCGTCGTATGGTGTTTCACGAAATCACCAAAGACGCCATCGAGCACGCCAAACACAACACCCGAGATATCGACTTTGCGCTGGTCGACGCGCAAGAAACCCGCCGCATTCTCGATCGGCTCTACGGCTACGACGTGTCGCCCGTGTTGTGGCGCAAGGTTGCCCCGAAACTTTCCGCAGGACGCGTGCAGTCGGCAGCCACCCGGCTGGTGGTGGAACGCGAACGGGAACGGTTGGCGTTCGTCTCGGCCAACTACTGGGATCTGACCGGCACGTTCCATGCGCAGGATGCCGCGGTCACCAAAGAACCCGCCTTCAACGCCCGCCTCGTGCGGCTCAACGGCAACAGCGTTGCGACTGGGCGAGATTACAACGACCTGGGGCAGCTGACCGACAAGGCGCGCAACGCGAATGTGCAACCGCTCAGCGAAGCGGAAGCGGTTGCGCTGACCTCTCAATTGCAGGCAGCAGGCACCACCATTGTGGTGAGCTCACTCGAATCGAAACCGCACACGAGACGACCTGCCGCGCCGTTTACGACGTCCACCCTGCAACAAGAAGCATCGCGCAAACTGCGCTTCACCTCACGACAAACCATGTCGACCGCGCAAACCCTCTACGAGCGGGGATACATTACGTATATGCGAACCGATTCGCCGGCGCTCTCGCAGCAGGCAATCAACGCGGCACGCACCCAGGCGGCAGCGCTGTACGGTGCCGACACGGTGCCAGCCGAACCACGCATCTACAGTGGCAAAAGCAAAGGCGCGCAGGAGGCGCATGAGGCCATCCGCCCCGCTGGTGAAGTGTTTGTCACACCAGCCGAAGCCGCAGCATCCCTCACCGGGAGCGAACTGAAACTGTATGAGCTCATCTGGAAGCGCACCGTTGCCTCACAAATGGCCGACGCCAAAGGTTCCACCGCAACCGTCACGCTCAGCGCCACCCCCGCCGAAGCCGGGAACGTTGCTGAATTCGTTGCGAGCGGCACGGTGATTACATTCCGCGGGTTCCTCCTCGCCTACGAGGAAGGAACCGATGAGAAACGACACCACAGTGCTGCCGGCGACAACGGCCAGCTGCCGCAACTTGCGGAAGGCCAGCACATTGACCTGATCGAGCTGGAACCCAAAGGGCACGATACCCTCCCGAAACCGCGCTACACCGAAGCGAGCCTCACCAAAAAGCTTGAAGAGCTCGGCATTGGGCGGCCATCGACCTACACCGCGATTTTGTCGACAATTATGGACCGAGGTTATGTGACCAAACGCGGTGAGGCACTTGTGCCCTCATGGATTGCGTTCTCTGTGATCCGGCTGCTGGAAGACCACTTCACCACGCTGGTGCAGTACGACTTCACCGCCTCCATGGAAGACGACCTCGATCAGATTGCAGCGGGGCAGCGGGATCGAAACGAATGGCTCAACGGCTTCTACTTCGGCAACGAAAACCACCCCGGACTGCGCACCATCATCGACACGCTTGGCGATATTGATGCGAGAGCCGTGAACTCAATGGAAATCACCCCGGAGATTACCCTGCGCATCGGCAAATACGGTCCCTATCTGGAACGCATCGAAGACGACGCCGCACTCGACGAGCACGGTGCCAAAATTCCGCGACGTGTCAACATCCCCGAAGGACTCGCCCCAGACGAGCTCACCGCCGCCAAAGCGCAGGAGCTGGTAGACGCACCGCCCGCCGTTGACCGAGTCATCGGCATCCACCCACGGACATTGAAAGAGATCGTTGCAAAAGACGGCCGATTCGGCCCCTACGTCACCGAACTCGAACCCGAACCCGAAGAAACCGCAGCCAAAACAAAGAAAGTGGCAGTAAAGCCGCGAACAGCCTCACTTTTTAAAAGTATGGATCTGGCATCCATTGATCTTGAAACCGCCGTGCAGCTGCTCGACCTGCCGCGCGTTGTCGGAAACGACCCAGAGAGTGGCAACGAAATCACCGCCCAAAACGGAAGATACGGTGCCTACCTCAAAAACGGCACCGACACGCGTTCACTCGCCAATGAAGACGCCATCTTCAGCATCACCCTCGACGAGGCGCTCGAACTGTTCAAACAACCCAAATATGGTGCGCGCAAGGCGGCCAGCGCGCTGAAAGAGTTCGACAACGATCCGGTAAGTGAAAAACCCATCAAAGTGAAAGATGGTAGATTCGGCCCCTACGTCACCGACGGCACCACCAACGCCACCATTCCTCGCGGTGAGCAAGTCGACGACATCACCTTTGAACGCGCCGTTGAACTGCTCGCAATCAAACGGGCGAAAGGCCCCGCAAAAAAGCCAGCTGCCAAAAAACCGGCTGCCAAAAAACCGGCCGTGAAGAAGCCGGCTGCGAAGAAGCCCGCCGCCAAAAAACCGGCCGTGAAGAAGCCGGCCGTGAAAAAGCCCGCAGCCAAGAAACCCGCCGCGGACACAGCGCCGGCGGAGGCAGCCGAGTGACCGGAATGTTCATCACGTTCGAAGGTGGCGACGGTAGCGGGAAAAGCACCCAAATTCGCCTGCTCGACGAGTGGTGCCGAAAAGCCGGGTACGACACGCTCCTCACCCGTGAACCGGGCGGAACGCAGCTCGGCGCAAGCATCAGGGCGTTGCTGCTGCACGGCGAACACGTCGCCCCCAAAGCAGAAGCACTGCTCTACGCCGCGGATCGCGCCCACCACATTGAAACCCTCGTGCGCCCCGCACTCAGCGCGGGGCGAATCGTGCTGCAAGATCGTTACATTGACTCCTCAATCGCCTACCAGGGTGCGGGTCGAGTGTTGGATCCCAACGACATAGAACGAATCTCACAGTGGGCAACAGATGAACTCACCCCAGACCTCGTGGTGGTGCTCGACCTCGACCCGAGGATCAGCAAACAACGCCTCACCACGCGCGACACCGCCCCGGACCGGCTGGAAGCGGAATCCCTCGCCTTTCACGACGCGGTTCGACAACAATTCCTCGAACGGGCGCAACGAAACCCCGAACGATACATCATCATCGACGCAACACAGACCCCTGAGCAGATCAGCGCCCACATCCAACAACACCTCCAACCCATGCTCGCCGCGGCCAGTGCCAAGCGTGCGGAGCGCGGCGACAGTGCTGATCGCAGCTAACTGCGCCCCGCGGCGATAGCCCGGTTCGCGCTTAGCCGAACCCGGCACGCAGACCGCAGCTCCCGACGCGCAGCTAGTCGTAACAGACACACAGCTAGCCGCACCCTGCACGCAGACCGCCGCCCCGACACCACCAGTCGATTCGGGCGTGCAACAACCGCAACGCAACCCCAGCCACCAGCGCAGGATCCCGCCGCAGCATCACCGCCGGCACCTCCAACAACCACCACCCGTCAGCGTAGCGACGAGGAGCGT
>CAYTSH010000009.1:0-24890 GCA_964440395.1 uncultured Microbacteriaceae bacterium | reverse complement strand
GCATTCGGTTCGGAATTGTTTGCGGAGGCGCTTGTATCGTTGCCCGTTCGTACGCTTGGTGCTCATGGTGCTGGTTCCAGGTAGCTGGTGGTGTCTGCGATCTGTTCGCTGAGGGTTGCGATTGTTTGGTCGACGCGTTCGAGCTGTGCGAGCAGTGTTGCTTTTTCGGCTTCGGCTTTCCTGAGGTCGTCGGTGTAGCGGCGGCGGGCAGCCGTGGCGAGTTCCGTCATGGTGGGGTTGTCGGTCATGGTTCTTCTCCGTCGAGGATTTCGCACGCTTCAGACGGTGCGTCTGTGATTGCTTCGTGAACGTCAAGGATGAGGTCGTGCAGCAGGGTGAGCATGGTTGCCTTTCACGGTGTTGTGCGTTGTGCTAGTTCGAGCCAGGCGAGGCGCTGCAAAGTTGTGTGCGCGTCGGGGCAGGAGACGAATGAGGGGTGCAGGAACACCTTCCGCAGCGGTTGGTGTTTCTTTGCGTTCGGGATGTCGCTGCTTTTCAGGACAGTGCGGAACTCTGACAGGCCGTGTGCTTGCGCGATGATGTCGGCGTGTTCTTGCGTCTTTGCAAGGATCAGAATCATGTTTGTCCTCCCGTGTGGTGCCCGCCCAGGTGTGTGGCTGGGCGGGCGTTGCCGTTGGCTGAAAGGAAACAAAGGGCCACGGGCTTTAAACACGTCACGCCCCAAGTGTTCGGCTCGGGGCGTGAGTGTTCAATGATCATTGTTGGCGGTGTCAACGGTCGGGTGTCAAGTCCATTTCGGGATTTTGTTGAATGATTTTTCTGAGTCGCCATTTGTGGACAGGGTTTTGCAGGGTTTTCTGACGGAGCCAGGCTTTCAGGATTGTTTCTTCGACGAGCACGGCGCCGTCGTGTCGGCGGGTGGTGGGCATGCCTTGCGCTTTCCAGCGTTTTATGGTGCGCACGGATCGGCCAACTGTCTTAGCGGCCTCCCTGCGTGTCAGCAAGGTCGTCATGGTGGTGCTCCAGGATGGTGGTGAGGGTGATGGGTGTGGTGTGGTTGCAGGTGGTGCAGGTCGCGGTGACAGGGGTGGTGCGGGTGTTGATGGTGATGGTGCGGGTGAGGCAGATGGGGCAGAGGTGTTTGCGGAGGGGGCGGCGTGACTGGGTGGGTGCCCACTCGGCGAAGGTTCGGGTGAGGTCGGTGAGGTCTGACCGGAACGCGGGAAGCGCTCCGGGTGCCGCGTGGGTGGCGTTGGTGAGGTGCTGCGTGAGCCAGATGGTGATGGCTTTCGTGGCCGCCCGGGCCGTGGCGGGGGTGGTTCGGGTGGTGAACCCGTCAACATTCCGCCCGTCCCAATGCCGGAGGGGTGCGGGTGGGGTGATGCCCATCCTGTCAGCGAAAAACGTTGCCCAGTTGGCGAGGCGGGCGTGGATGGCGTCGGCGGCCTCGAGGGCACCCGTGTTGAGCGGCAGCCGCTGCTCTTTGCTGCCGCTCACACGCACCGTGTCGAGCGGGGTGGTGGTGAGGGCTGCGACTGCTGCCCGGGCGTGAAACACGAACGCGGGGAGTGTTTCAAGCGCACGGAGGATGCGGGCGGTGCAGGTGTCGCAGGTCGCGGCGTCACACATGCTGCCCCCACGTCGCGGCAGTCGCTCTGAACAACCCGATGAGGTGCTGGATCTGCTTCGGGGATGCGTCACCCGCAGCACGAAGAGAACGTTCAAACTCACCGATCGTGTGACGACGGCGGTTGCCGTGTTGAACGACCGCCACACCAATCTCACGGTTCAGTGTCACGCAATTAAATTCCCGTGAGATGCCGCTGACGTGCAAAGAATGTTCGTTGCTGGTTATCAAGCTTTCCCCACCGATTTGCGGGCATCCCCTAATCACCACTTGCCCCGCAATGTAGGCTTCTCGGAAAATTATGGCATCGCCGTGAATGAACGCTGAGCCTTTAACAACAGCATTATCATCGACCCTCGCATCCCCGAAAATACGGGCACGCCCGCGGATTTGTGCGTTTCTCGAGATGATCGCGTTGCCGTAAACCTGCGCAAGCTCGCTCACCAAGGCATGCCCTAGAAGGATTGCGTTGTCTCTCGCCTCCGCTTCACCGGAGATGATTGCATTGTTGCGAAGCACTGCATTCCCGTGAACTGCGGCATCATCGGCGACCCAAGCCGAGGGAGAAACGCGTGGCTCACCATCGCGGAGCGTTAGGGACTCAACCCACCCGCCGAGGTCGCCACGTTTCACATTGCGCCGGGGGATGTCTCGGGTTGCCCGAACACGGTGCAGTACCACACCGAATTTCTTTTTGGTTTCGCCTGTGAGTTCAATGCTAGTTTCCATCATTTTCCCCTTCGATTTCTTTTCTTGTTGCGGCGATAACTTCTGCGGCTCGGATTTCGTGCAGCGTTTGCTTCATTTTGTCGATCTGATCCCGCAGCCGGTCGATTTCTTGCCTGTCTGCTGCCCGGCGACGGGATTCATGGAAGCCAGCATCCCAAACCCCGCCACCGTGGCACGGTTCGCCTGGGCGCGCCCCGCAGAGGGGGCACGTGGCGTTTTTCGGTTCCGGTTAGTTCATTCTTTCGCTTCCTGTGCCTCACGTTTCAACTCTTCGAGCTTCCCTTTGATGTGGTCAACCACGTCGCTGAACCGAGCCAGCCGAGCAATTGGTAACTTTTCCCCGGATTCATAATCTTTAAGGGTTTTTTGCAATTCGGGTTTAATTTCGTTCTCGATTTCCCTGAAAATTAGCCATGCTTTCCAGGCGGATCCTTGGTCACCGTTTTCCAGAAACTTGTTACCAGCTTCAAGGATTTCACTGATCAGCACATCTAACCGCGCCATGCATTCATTCATGTGTTCAATTGTGCGAGTTCTGAACTTGGTTTTAAGATATTCATTCATTTCGGCTCTTTCTTTACTGTTCATTTTTCACTCTGCTTTCATTTTGATCGGCGTGTTTAAGCGATTTCCACTCGACGAGGTGGCCGGCTTTTTCGCTGCACAATTGGCAGTGCGGCGGGTACCACTCTTCGAAGCATTCACATGCAATGTGATCGTGATCTGGCGCGTCAATCATTGTTCTCCCCGCCGTTCGTGAATCCCGGCCTTAACACTGCTCGTGACGCCAATGGCCGCCCATGCACAGGCGCAGGTAACCCCGCCGATGAAAGCGCCGATACCCGTCCACAGGGGCGAATTAAGCAGAGCAGACAGCGGCGATTCACCAGCAGTAACGTGGATGAACAAACTTGCGAGGTGCACCGGCACCCCCACAACCGCACCCCATGCGACCCCGAATCGGGCACCGTAGGCCGAACCAGCAAGCAAGCCCGCCGAAGCGTCTAGGAACACCCACAACGCCGCGCCGTGGTTGCTTTCGTTTGTTTCATCGCTCATTTCTCCCACTTCCCGTCTAGGAGTTCCGCTGCCGTCGGATAGTCGACTGATTCACCATCCTGGTGAACCTTTTCGTTCAGGATCGACAGGGCTTCACGCATCATTTCGCTGGCTTCTTGCATCTTCAAAGTCAACTCCCTGACACTCGCAACGAAGCCGTCAAAGATTTCTTGGATCGCTACCGTCTTGCGTGCTTTTGAATCGGCAATGCGCTCCATTTCAGCGATTTCAGCGCGATATTCTTCCTCCCACGTGAGCCACATTTGGGTCGGAATGCCAGTCAGGCGACTAAGTTCGCGGGCATAATGCCAATCGAGTTTTTGCAAGCCATCGATGATGCCAAAGAAGTAATCAGGAACGTACCCTGTCCGCCGGTACAGTTTGCTAAAGGGCGAGTCATAATCTTGGTATCCAGAACTTTCCGCCCACAAGACAAATTGTTCGCCGGGCGATCTGACACGACGAGTGCTCTGATCTGTTTCCATTTTTTTCTCCTTCTAGAACAGTGTTTGTGTTTCAACAATTTGCGGTTGTTCCGGGGCTTCCTCCCTGGCTTCTGCTGGTTGCTTCTTGCGCGGCTTCGGGAGGCCAAGCGGGATATCAGCGCCTTTCACTTTGATGCCGTTGTTCGGCTGGATTGCGGTGATTGCGCACGCCAATTTGAACATCACAATTTGCCCGTCTGAGATGGGTGCGCCGGCGTGCAAAGCAGTCAGCACGGCACGGATTGGCGGCACGTAGTCGTTCGGAACGCCGAACACATGAACCGCGTGATCCCAGTGATTTGAGCTGCCAGAATCGCGAGAATAAACCCCGTTCGAATCGGGGATGCCGTAGTGCATTTCGAAACAGTCAATGCACAATGCAAAACACTGTTGTGCGCTCATAGTTAATTTCTTCTTTCATTTTGTTTTGATGATTGTTTTCGTGCAGCACGCTGCCGCCGATGTCTCACGAATGCACAGTTCATCCCGCGAGTCACACCAACCGCCTCAGCAGCACCCGCGCAACGCCAAGCAGCAACCCCAGCAAGGCACCAACGAGGATCACCATCAGAACGGTGCCGCCTCGCCACCCCAACCCGGCGCAGGCTGCTGCCACCCCGAAGGTGCCGCTTGCTGTGCAGGTGCAGGCTGCCCCCCGGTCGTGACACGAGTGACCACCGCCGTCGCGTTCCGCAAAGCCGGCCCAATCTCCACCACCGTCATCACGACAGACGAACGTTTCGTGCCGTCCTTGTCCTCCCACCGCTGCTCACCAATCGCGCCGTGCGCAATCACCCGGGTGCCCTTCTTCAACGACGACAACACATGCTGCGCAGACGCCCCCCACACCGCTGCACGCACAAACAACGGATCCCCGTCCCGCCAATCGTTCGCCTGCTTGTCAAACGTGCGAGGCGTTGACGCAATCGTGAAGTTCGCCACCACCGCCCCGGACGGTGTCACCCGAGATTCCGGATCCGCTGTCAGGTTCCCGATCAGCGTCACCATCGTTTCTCCAGCCATTTTCTTCCTCAATTCTGAGCCGCTCGGCTCGCTTCAAGTTGCTCAATTTCTCAGGGTCAAACCCCGCCCAAAACGTCGTCCCGCCGGCCTGTTCAACCAGCACCACCGGCACGCTTTGCACACCAAGGCTCGCCACTTTCGCACGGTTCGTGCTGATCTCAACCGGTGCTTCGACGAACTGCACACCCGCCTCCCTCAACCACCGTGTCGTCGCACGGCACGGCTGACACGCGTGCTTCGTGAACACCGTCACCCGCACAACGCCTCCGCGATCTCCACAGCACGCTCCCGCGACATCCCCACCACGCGCATGTCACGCGTCACGTGCGCAACATGCTGCCACCGTGCAGCCAACACGCCGAACGCCACCACCAACGCCGGAACATCAGCCGTCTCAAACAACCGTTGAATCGCCGGTGCGTTCCTCTCCCGAACGGCGTCAACAATCGACACAGCAACAGGCAGCATCCCCGTCACTCGGCTGTCATCGTTCATGCAAACCGTGCCTCCTCTTCATCAATCAATGCGGACGGTGTCCACCCTTTCGTCAACGCGCGTGACAAACCGCCCTCCCAAATCAACGTCACTTCACCCTTCATGCCGGAACGATTCTTCGCGACAATCAAATCCATCTCACTTGCCCGTTTCTGCTCGTCACGATGCAGCAAAATCACCACGTCAGCGTCCTGCTCAATCGAACCTGATTCACGCAAATCAGACAGTTGCGGACGCAAATCCTTCCGTGATTCAACAGCACGGTTCAACTGCGAGAGCGCAACAATTGGAATGTTCAATTCCAACGCCAGCAACTTCAACTGCCGTGAGAACGACGACACTTCTTGTTGCCTGGATTCAACTTGCTTGCCGCTGGTCATGAGTTGCAGGTAGTCGATCACGACTCCTTTCAGGTTGCCACGGCGATGCAATGAGCGAATGAATGACCGAACTTGTGTGATTGTTTCAACACCTTCAGCGACGAACAGTTGCCATGATTTCATTTCTGCTTCAACCATTTTCACGGCCTGCCAGTTGTTCTCTGAAAGTTTGTTGTTCACCAGCAAGCTCAGTGGCACGCGTGCGGTTTGCGCGACGAGCCTTTTTTGCAGGTCTTGCGTGGTCATTTCCAGCGACACAAACCCGCATGCACCGACTGTGGCGAGTTGTTTCGCGAGTTGCAACCCGATGACGGTCTTCCCGACACCTGGTCTTGCCCCGACAATTGTCAACGCGCCTGGCCGCAACCCGCCGATCAGTCGGTTCAAGTCAGCCCACGGTGTTGACACGAATTGTGGCGGTTCCCGCAGTGACGCCCACAGGCCGGGTAGGGTTTCGCCGATGGTGTGCGTCTGCACGCGCACTGTTGACGACGTGCTGTCGATCATTTCTCGCGCTTTTTCAACGATTTCAGCGGCTGGTAGGTCGCCTTCCGTGGCGAGCTGATTGATTCCGGCTGCTGCGTGCTGCAGGCGTCGCCGGATTGCGTGCTGCAGGAGGGCTTCGGCATAAAACCCCGCCGAAGCCGCTGTACGCCCATCTGAGGCGATTTCATACAGCTCTGAGGGTGTTACCCCAGAACGCGCTGAAATCGCCGCAGAGAGCGCCAGAGGGTCGGTAGGGGCGTTGTTTGCCACCGCCTCCGCGATCACCTCCGCAATCGCCTCATGCTTCGGGTTCCAAAAATCCGACGGCGACACCACCTCCAGCGCCTCCAGAGCACCCTCGCGGGAAAACATCATGCAGCTCAGCACACGACGCTCCAACTCCCGCCCCTCATCGGTCACGACGGTCATTCCAGAGCCTCCAATTCCAGCCCCTCAAGGCGCAACTGCGTGACGTTCGGCAACCGCGCATCATCCACCACCCGCAGCAGATGCGCCGGCTTCAGCGGGAACTCCGACACGCGGAAATGCTCAAGCATCGCCTGCCGCGCCGCCTCAAACGGGGCGTGACCAGCGACTTCAAACCAAAGCCGCACCTCGGCCTCCGTGACCACCCGCCGATCAAACACCGAAGCCTGCACCAGCAACGCGTGCATCTCACGCAGCTCCATCGCCACCCCAAGCCCGCTGAAAGTTCGCAAGATTCTGGTCAACCACAGCCCTCGGCGAGACCTGCCGCGCCCTGCGCATCCAATAGCGCCAGGTCGCATCCCAGTCGAGCTTCAACCCCCGCTGGCCAGGCACAGAAGCCCAATAATCCGCGAAATTCTTGTGTTCAATGTCCAAATCAAGCCCCGGGCGTTCCTGACGGATCGTCTCCACGGTTGCGTCACTCGGCAACCAACCAGCAGGCAACCTCGTGCCCTTTTTGGAAACACCGTTAGGTGTTTCTTTTTTAGGGTTAACTGGGTGGTTAACCTTTGCACCCGCAATTTGCGGGTTAGGCTGCCGCAGATTGCGGGTTAGGCTCGCCCTTTCTGCGGTACCCGCAATTTGCGGGTTAGGCTCACTCTGCGAGTTAGGCTGCGCCCCGACATGCAACATGAACCTGTCAGAGGTCCGGAACCCACCCGTCACCGTCCGCCGCTGACGCGTCAGCAACCCCAACGCCTCCAACTCCCGCAGCCCCCGCATCACCGTGTCCTCAGAACACCCCGTCATCTCAGCCAACCGCCGCTGACCCGGGAAACACGAATCATTCTCATCAGCCATGTCAGCCAACGCCAACAACAGGATCTTCTTCCCAGCTTTCAACTGGCAATCCCAAGCCCAATTCAACGCACGGTTGCTCATGCCGTCACCAACGCCATTTTTGCCGCCGCCTCCTCACTGCTGATCGGCTGCCGAACCTGACCACCAATCAGGCACCAGCCATGCGCAAAAAACTGCACCGGAACATCCGCCAACGAAACATCCCCAATGTTCCGACGAACCTTCCACCCAAGCCGCAACGCTTCAGACTGCAAATCCGATTCAAAACGCGCGTTACACGTCGCGCACGCGGTGAGCAGTTCAAACAATTCACGGCGACGCTTCGAACCACCCATGCCCAACGCTTGACGATGCTGAATCGTCAACCCCTCAAACGCGCCACACGCTGCACAACGCCACCCATCACGAGCAAACACCCGTGCACGATCAAACTCAGAAACACGCGCCATCTTAAACCCTTTCGGAAACACCTTGAATTGAAATTCAAAACGCATCAAACGGACAACGAAACAACCGTCCGATTCCCACGGCCAAATCACAAACACTTCACGCCTGTCCATCAATTTCATTCCCTTCCAAATCGAACCAAGTCACCTGCTCCGAACTCAGCGGCGTCCCGCACCGCCCGCACACAGCCCGGTGAGCCTGGTTCAGAAAAAACGCAACCAGCTCAGCCCGATGCGCACACACCAAGCACAAAGCCCGCACATCCCGGCACGAATCCGTGCACCAAAGCAGAAACACCTCCGCATCCGTGCACCGTTGTTGCGACGCGGAACCCCTCACCAGGAACCCCTCACAGGGCGTCTCGACTGTGAAATCGATCTCCTCCAACACCAGGCACCACCTCCTCCACACGGGTGCCGCACAACGGTCATGCGGCACCCTCGATCAACACACCTCAGCGAGCACCTCAGCGAGCGCCCTGGAAAGCTCCTCAGCCTGCGTCCGTGACATGTTCAACGTCACCGCACCCGAAGACCAAGACTGATTCACCGACCGCACATCACCCCGCTCGACTCGAACAGAAATCTCCACCTCACCGGTGTCAGTTCGGTTCCGCACATCGGTCAGCATCAGAGAATCTCCGACTCATGAAGCAGCGCCACCGGGGTCGCTCCCTGCGGCTCCACACCCGCATCCTCGGCTTCCGTGCCCGGTTCAACCACCTCGGCATCAACGACCTGCTCAGCGGCCTGCAACGTACCCAGCCGGGAAGCGAACACCCGACGCAACTTCGGCGTCCCCTCACCCGCCTCACGCAACTCATCCGCCACCTGGTTCAACTCATCCACCGTCACCGCAGCGGTGAACCGTTTCTCCCACTCTTCCGACGAATCAGGCTCCGGCGACTCCATCACCGAAACCGTCGACTCCAGCTCCTCCGGGGTGTGCGTGACGCCCTTCAGCACGTCATCCGCACCCAGCCGGCACACTTCCGACACCGCCCGCCACGTGCACATGCTCTCCGGGAACATCTGCCACGGCAGCGGCTTCCCGCTCCGAGATGTCGCAACCACCCGCCACGACCCGTCCTGCTCCTGCTTGAACGAGTCCACAAGCGACGCACGCAACGCCCGCGGAATGTCCCACGTCGCGGTGAACACCGACCCGTCATCGACACGCGTGAGCGTCACGCACGCACTGAAATCACCCCCCGGAATGGAACCCGTCTGCTGAATCGTGAGCCGGTGCCCAGCGCGACGAACCAACGCAGTCATCAACTGCGCGCTCATCGTCGCCTTCCCCTCGATCACGTTGATCCCCTGCAACGCGGCGGTCGGATCCAACCCCAACGCGGCACCCGTTTCAATCACCAGCAACACCTTCCCCGGTGACGGCCTCCCCGTCGCAGGATCATGCAACCCGCGCGGAATCAAATCCCCCGCAGAACACAACCTCTCCGCGTAGGCCATGCGCGCCTCAAGCGGCGCGGCAGCATACCCGGCCTGCACCACAGCGGTGCCCTTTTTCGTTTTCTTCTTGCTCAAAACCGTGCCTCCTTTTCAACATCCAAAGCCAACAACAACGCCGCCAGCACGCGCTCAGCCAACGGGTGGAACCCCTCCCGAGCCTCCACAATCCGAGGATCGTCACGCGCAACATCCACCACCGTGAACGCGTCACGCGCACGCGGTTCCCAACCGCCACACGCATCCCGAACTAGCGTCAACGTCCCGAACCTGATCAATTCGAGCTCAGGCAAGCACAGGAACTGCCAAGCCAGTTGCCGCCACTCGCCAGCGTTCGGGGCGGGGCGAATCATGCCGTGACGAACCTTGCACTCCGCCCCAACCAACCGCCCGGCATCCAACCCGTCCGGTGTTGCAGCGAACCCAGCATTCCCGGGCGCGTGAATCAACGCCTTACTCTCCGGCACGCCGAGGAACGCCAAAATGTCCGGCTCGAACTCGTGCCCCCTGTCGGTGAACGAGTTCCCCCCGAACGAATCATCCAGTTTCGCCGCGACGATCTTCGCCACATCAGCACCGGGAATCAGACGCTTCGCATCCGACGCGCCCAAAACCGGGCGGCGAGCTTCAAGCCACGCCGCCCGGTCTGAACCGTCACACAAAAGGCGGTCACTCCACGGCAATTTCGCCATCCTCAATCACCACGGTTGCCGCACCGCCCTCAACCCGCTCAACCCAAATTTGGAAATCATTCGCGTCAGCGAGCTCACGCAAATCCTCCATTGCTTCACGGTCAAGCAAGGAACCGTCACGCAGCAAAACAACCCGCACCTCGGGGTTCAATGCCATTGCGATGTGCATGGACAGCACGCGCTGTTCCTTCGCCGAGGCTTGCGAGAACGGAACCCCGTTCAACGTCACCCCGTCCTCGTCAAAGCCAAGCCCAGGCATGGGCAAGTCAGCCGCAGCGAGCGCGTCAGCTTTCTGCTTGTCGATCTGCACAAGCGAGGCAGTCAACGCATCGGCCTGCTCTTGCGCCGCCGTGAGTTTCCCCTGCAACGCTTTTCGAGCCTGCCGCGCACGAACCGCAGCATTCACCTTCTCCACGTCGGCAAGCTGCCCCTGCAGCGATTCAAGTTCTGCCTGATCTGGCGCCGGCAACGCTTCAACCGCTTCCGCAGCAGCCTGCTTCCGCAGTTCAGCCTCTGCAAGCTTGGCTTTCAGTTCAGCAACTTCCCTTTCCGCCGCTTCAAGAACGTGACTCGCACGATGCCAAAGCGCCGAAGCTTCCTGCATCGCCCGAATCTGCTCAAGGATTTCTGCAGACGAAACCGGCTCGTCTGGAATCATCCCCGGCACGGCGCTTGCTTCACGTTCCGCGGCAACCGCACTTTCAAGTTCCGCTGTGATCTGCCGCACATCCCGGTTCACCGCCGTGCGCTCCTCAAACACCTGCGCCCGTTCAGCATCCAACGCGTCCAGGTCGAACGGCAACACGCTGAGCAGCTGCCGCATCTGATCCTTCGGTGCAGCCTCAGCAAACGCCATCGGGTCGAACGTGAGCTTCCCAATCAAACCGTCAAGCACCTGCTGCGGGGAACCGTATTTCGCCCCGTCAGCAGCAGCCACAACCAGCTTGGAACCCTTCGCATCCCACGTTCGAGTCACGATCAATTCACCGAGATCAACACTCACCCGCGCCTTCTCAGCACCGTCACGAATCGGGCGATCAATCCGGTTCCCGTCACGCCCAGCGAGCGCCGCCCAAATCGCATCCAACACACTGCTTTTGCCTTGCGCGTTTCGCCCCGAAACCACCACCGTGTTCCCGTCAGGCTCAACATTCACTGCCCGGATTCGTTTGAAATTCTCAATTTGCAGCCCGACAATTTTCACAGCGCACCCCCGGTCTCAAGCGCGCCCAACCCGGCAAGTTCTTCCGTGCCATTGCGCTCCCGCAACCGCCGCTGCAGAATGTCCCTCACCAGCTCTTCATCAGAGCCATCGACCACCTCAACGTGATGCATTTTCACCGTCGGTCGGTCAATGCCGTCAGCCACGATGTGCTCAACTTTCTGCACACCAAGGGTTGCCACAATCAGGCACGTTCCGCCCTGATTCTCCAAAAATTGATCCTCAAAGTCCTGCAACCCATCGAACTCATCGAGAGGCCGCTGCGAACTGATCTTCACAGTCATTTCATTTCCCTTTCATTTGCGGTCTCATCAACCGCGTTGATTGTCACCACGACCCCACTGGTCGCGGCGTACCGTTTCACCGCCCGAACATCCACCACCAGGGCGTCATCCGTCCACACACCGGCTGCCGTCAGGCCGTCAAAAATTGCGCGCACCAGCTTGTCCAAGTCAGGCTTCACCGACGGCAACGCACGCTTCACACTCTTCGGACGCTCAAACAAAAACAGCAGCGTCACCGCCACCGGCCCGGTGAACTCAAACCCCCCGGCCTGTGCACGAGCAACCCGGGCAACATGCTCACGCCACGGCTTCAACCTTTTGTTCGCCTCCGCCAACACCGCCCGCCCGCCGACAACAAACGCCGTCTTCGACCCCTGCGGAACCGGCGTCCCCGGAATGTCAAGCCTCACCGGCGACGAACCCAACGCCACTTCACACAATCACGACACGTTTTCTTCATCTCTCCCTCCTTTCAACCGCGCCGCAACCTCCGCATGCAACCAGCACACCGACACCACCAGCGCCACACAATTCACAAACATCGCCAAAGCGGCCATCGTTTTCTCCTCCAACATGGGCGGCACCATGCCGCCGTGCCCTGCCCCGGACTCGAACCAGGGAGCACCCCAAACGGTGCAGGGCTGTCAACCTTGCCTCCACGAACTCCCCGGCGCTGCGGGTGCAAACATTCGCAGGTGTGGTGCTGAACGCTCCCCGCTGCGGGAATGCAGGGAATACGCAACGCTCGCACCGTCAGTCGACATTCCCGCGCAAGGATGGTGGGATTCCCCGCACGGAAACTCTCAAAACAAGGGGGTCTTCCTGGGCGCGCCCGCAGCCGCTACCGCGCACCGCACGCCCGTGTGGTGACTCCACCGCCCAACGCTGGGCATGCGGAAGTGTGCCACCGTGAACCCCCCAAAAATGGCGCATGACCCGCACGCCCAGGTTCCAGCAACAACGTTGCCGGCCAAGTCCTTCACCGCCAAAACACGCACGCCACAGCACCCCCAACCACGAGGATGCCCGCAACAATGTTTCTGCTTTGTCTCTGTTGAATTTTCGCCTTCACCTGGTCAAATCGCCGTGGTCAACGGGGCAGGGAGCGGGCAATTTTGGGTGTGCAGCAGCCAACCCCCCTCAAGGGGGAGGAGTAGACACCCAGCCGGGTGGGACTCAGAACGTCCCAGAACGCCCGGTTAGGCCTTCACGAAAAACGACCAGCCCAAATCTTTGAGTTCGGCGAGGCTGTGGCCGAAAAACGCCAAGCGTTTCACCCCATCAACCTCAACAACCCGGTCAACGACCAACCGGTTCAGCGAAGTCACGCGAACCGTGTCACCAACCGCAACCATTTCCGCGGTCACTTCACTGAACGCCACATCCGAAATCGTTGTCATCATCTTCAACCTTTCACTTTCGCGCGGTCCATGAACGCCGCCATGGCGCTCTCCGCAACCCGCAACTTCCGCCGCCCGCCGGTGCCCAAATCGCAGGCTTGCAGCGAACCGTCCTTGATCCGATCCCGCACCCAATCGGGCGAGATGCCCCACATTTCCGCGACCTGCGCGACCGTGAACAACCGCATCGCATCCATCACACACCGCCGGAAGCCAAGTAGTGCCGCACCAGGAACGTTTGCCCCTTGCCCGTCACCTTCGGCGTCTTCGACACCGTCACATGCCCATCAGCATGCGTCACCGCCGTCTCCTTGATCCGAAACAAACCCAACTCCATCGACCGCTGCGTTGGCATGTTCCGGTCGCTGCCGTCGCGTTTGATCAGGAACCCGTCACGTCGCAACCATTCGAACAAACGGTTCGCACCAACATCAACCCCGTTCCCTTTCAGAATCTTCGCCAGATCACCCACCAGGATCGTTGAATCCGATGCAGCAACCGAGTCAGCAAACAGCACTTTCGGTGCGTCTGCTGCGATCCTCGCGTTCGCTGACTCCAATTCCCGTGCTTGCGCCGCGGCCAACTCCAACGCTTCAGCAAACGACCCTGGCAACGCGTGCACGTTCCGTGCCCGCTTCTCCACTTCAATGAAGTACTGCCGCGCCTGCTTCCCGCGTGGCGTCCGCTGAATCATTGACAGCTCCTTCGCCATGTCAAGCGTGAGCGCATGATCAGTGCTGGGGCGACCGCCGGTGCTTTCGCTCAAAATTGAGCAGAAGTCACTTCCTTCAACAAACCCGTATGCGACCATGCGCGGGAACCAGTCCTTGTAATGCGCCTTCACCTGCAGGAACGCGTGGAGCTCGCGGCCTGACACGGTGGTGCGACCCTCGTGCTGACGGATGGGAACAAGCTCGTCCCCGAGTGGTATGGTGGTCTCAGACATTGTTGAATCCTTTCAAGTCTGCGCCCGGTGTTCCTGCACCGGGCATTTTTGTTGCCGATTTTCTGAGTTTCTGCGCCAACACTCCCGTCACCAGTCCCACGTACCCAGCGGTTGGTTGATGCTTCCCTCGCTCAACCTTCGAAAGGTACGCGACTGATGTTCCGGCTTCTTGTGCGACGGCCTCTAACGTCATCCCTGACATTCGGCGGAGATGCCGTAATGCCTTTCCGGTGTCAAAAACTTGAACTGTCATGTCAAGAACCCTAACCAGTTCTTGACATGACCGCAAGGCGTTTTGGCAAAAAAGTTTGAACAACTTGCGCACGATGTCAAAAAAACGTGCAGGTTTGACCCAGAATAAGGCGTGAGTTATGCTGTTCTCATGTCAAGAAAAAAATTAACGGGAATGTCGCAAACCGAGCGCGCAGCTTGTGCCGCACGGGTCAAGCCACTTAGACAAGCCGCCGGAATCAGCCAAGCGGAACTTGCCGAAATGGCTGGGGTGTCCCGCCAAACAATCAGCGGCCTTGAGAGCGGCAGCAGCGTCCCGCAATTTCAAGTGCTCCAGCGCATTCTCGACATCCTTGACCACGATCCCGCCAAGAAAAAGACGAACGTCCAAGAGGAGATGTGGGGGATTGTCGTTGAAACCCTCCTGCACCAGATCCCTGAAGCGCAGCGCGGTGAAACCATGCTCAAGATCGTCAAAGACCTGAGCGAAGCCGTGTCGGCGCAAAACGAATCGCTGCGCCGGAATGTGACCCCGATCCGGGAGGCCCCGGTGGCTGACTTTGATCCGATGACGTTTGATCTTGACACCCTCGACCAACACGATTTTGCCGCCGATGCAAGCCCAGACACCACCCCAGACCCCGACGTGCACACCCCCTGATCTCGACGCAATTGCCGAACAACTCGGGGTGAGCATCACGCACCGCGACCTCAAAGGACGCTGGAACGGGCTCTGGCTGCCCGCACAACGCGCGATCATCCTCACCACCGGACTCACCCCCACCCTGGAACGCTGCACCCTCGCACACGAGCTTGGGCACGCCACACTCGGGCACCGCAGCAGCTGCCCGAAGAACGAGCGGCAGGCCGACGCATGGGCTGCAGGCATCCTCATCCCCGAACACGAAGTTCACCGCCTCGCCCTCGAAACACCAGACCCCGCCAGGTGGGCCGTTGAACTCGGTGTAACCACCCACCTGATGGGCACCTGGCTCACCCACAGGCACCGCAAAACCGCTTGAAAGGACACCCCCCGTGCGTGCAGCAAAAGGCTCAGGCAGCATCCGCAAAAACAAATCCGGCAGCTGGTCAGGCTACGTTCCCGTTGACGGGAAACGGGTGACATTCACCGCGAAAACGAAACGCGAAATCGAGGACATCCGCCGCCAACTCATCCGGCAACGCGACACCACCGGCCTGAGCACAAGCACCGCACCCACCCTCACAGAATGGTGCGAACACTGGCTTCAAATCACCCGCGAACGCCACAAACCATCCACCCACGCGGTCTACACAGGCCTTCTGCGTGCCCGCATCACACCCGCAATCGGGCGCATCAGAATCGACAAACTCACCATCGAAGACCTCGAGCGATTTTACGGTTCGATGTCGCACCTGTCCGGCTCAACCAGGCACCAAGCACACTCCATCGTGCGCGCGGCGCTCACCGAAGCCGTGAGGCGCGGGCACGTGCACCGCAACGTCGCCGCCCTCGTGCAACCCCCCAGCGCCAGCAAACCCAAAAAGGACAACCTCAGCCTCGCAGACACCGACGCGATCCTTGCCGCCGCACGAGGCGACAGGCATGAATTCCGCTGGCATCTCGCCCTCCGGTTCGGACTCCGCCCCGGTGAAGCACTCGCCGTGGAATTCAACCACCTGCAAGGCAACCGGCTGCACATCCGGCAACAGCTTCAAACGATCAACGGGCGTGGACTGATCCTCATCGATTCAACCAAAACAGGCAGCGGCGAGCGCACCATCATCCTCCCGCCGTACATGCTCCAACTTGCGCAAGAATCGCACGAACGACAGCAGTGGGAAGCGGCAAGCTTCCCCGAATGGGCGCTGTGGGAGTGGGAGGGTGAACCGCGTCGATTCATCAACGCCATGCCCGACGGGCACCCGGTGAAACCCCGACATGATGACACACTGTGGAAGCGCCTCCTTGCAAGCGCAGGGCTGCCCCCAACACGCCGGTACGCGGCACGTCACACGGCAGCCAGCATCCTCATCGCAAACGGAATCGATGTCGCTGTGGTGGCGGATGTGCTCGGGCACGCAGACCCGTCTTTTACGATGCGCCGATACGTGGCCGCGGTTGATGAACGGAAGGAAGAACTCGCAAATATGTTCGAGTCGATGAACGCCCCGAAAAACGATAGTGGTTCACGAAACGTTCAAAACGGCTTTTTGGGGCAGGAACTGGAAGGCTCGACATGGTGAAAACCCACCCTCATCAGGCATGTTATTGGTGCCCCCGGCTGGATTCGAACCAGCGACCGACAGATTAGAAGGCTGTTGCTCTATCCCCTGAGCTACGGAGGCGACGCTACTAACCTTATCGCACAGCTGTGCTGAAGCGAATTCGACTCCGTGCCGTGGCTGCCCGATGCGCGCAACTAGACTGGAAGGATGAGTACACCTGCGGAGCGCCTGGTTTGGATTGATTGCGAGATGACCGGACTGAACCCAGCGGTTGATGAACTGGTTGAAGTGGCGGTGATTGTTACAGATTTTGAGCTCAACCCGGTGCATGAGGGTATGAGTGTTGTGATTCGCCCGGGGGAGGGGGCGTTGGCGCAGATGAACGATTTTGTGCAGCAGATGCACACGGAGTCTGGGCTGTTGCAGGAACTGCCGGACGGTGTGACTGTGGAGGAGGCGCAGCAGCGTGTTCTCGCCTACATTGCCCAGCATGTGCCCGCCGGCAAACAGGCCATGCTGGCCGGGAATACGATTGGCACGGATCGGATGTTTTTGGCAGCCTACATGCCCGTGTTGAACGAGACGCTGCACTACCGCACGATTGACGTGTCGTCGATCAAAGAGTTGGCGCGGCGCTGGTACCCCGCAGTGTATTTCAACGCGCCCAAAAAGACGGGCGGTCATCGGGCGCTCGCAGATATTTTTGAATCGATTCGTGAGCTCGCCTATTACCGGTCTACCGTGTTTTGTCAGGCTCCCGGGCCTTCTGGCGACGAGTCGAAGCGGGCGGCCGCGACGGTGATGGATAACTACGCTCAAAAAATGTAATACACTAGAGGAGTTGTGTTTCACGCAAACACACATGGTGGCTATAGCTCAGTTGGCAGAGCGCTGGCTTGTGGTGCCGGAAGTCGCGGGTTCGAGCCCCGTTAGCCACCCCAAAGAAACGCCCTCAGGCTTGTGCCCGGGGGCGTTTCTCGTTGCGGGCTGGCCGCGACCGGGGCTGGGGCGGGTCCCGCGCCGGGGTTGCTCAGCCTTCCAGGTCGTCAACCCCGGGCAGCCAGGTGCAGCCCGGGCGGCCCCAACCGTTTTTTTTGGCGGCTTTTTGTGCCTGTTTGTGCCGCGGATAGTCGAGGCGATCGACGTAGAGCAGGCCGTTGAGGTGATCGAATTCGTGTTGGAAGATTCGCGCAAACCAGCCGCTTGCCTCAATCGCAAATGGGGTGTTGTTCTCGTCTACCGCTTCAAGTCGCACGCGTGCCGAGCGGCGCAGTGCAAATCGTTCGCCGGGAAACGAGAGGCATCCTTCCGCTTCGAGTGCTTCGTCGATGGGTTCCACGCTTGCCGGTTCAAGCCACAGCGTGGGGTTGATGGCGACGCCGCGCGCGGGTCCTTCGTCTTGTTCCGCATAGCTCCAGACGAACACTCGTTTTCCCACTCCAATTTGGGGCGCGGCGAGTCCGACTCCTGGCGCTTTGTCGGTGGTTTCGAACATGTCGGCAATGAGGTCGTGGAGTGCGGCATCGAAGCTGGTGACGGGGGCGGCGGGTGTGTGTAGCACCGGCTCGCCGGTGATGCAGATTGGAAGAACAGTCATGCCTATCAGGCTACCCGGAAAACGGCTATTGTTGCAGGGTGACCATGTTTCACGTTTTGATTGCTCAAGTTGCGTTTCTGGATCATTCCAGAACGCTCATTGGTATCGCAATCGCGCTGCTGGGGGCAGTGTTTCTGTCGTTGGGCGCGCAGTATCAGAGCCGTGGGGTGGGCAAGATTGACGCTGCGGTGGCGTCGGCGCTGCTAATCAATGGGGGGGATGCCGTGCCTACCATTGCGGGTAGCCCCGGTCGTGTGGTGGTTGCGTTCCGAGCGGGCGTGGCGCGGGTTGCGGCGTTACTGCGTCGCCCTTCGTGGTTGGTGGGCACGTCGTTTTTGGCGGTTGCGGTGTGTTTGCAGTTGTTGAGTTTGACGTTTGCGCCACTGATTGTGGTGCAGCCGATTGGTGTGGTTGCGCTTGTGGTGACTGCGTTGCTGAACGCGAATATCGCTCGTGTGCGTCTGAATGCCGGAACGGTGCAGGCAATCGCGTTGTGTGTTGGTGGCGTGTTGTTGTTTGTCACTGTTGCCGCGCTGAGCGCAACCGAGGCGGAGGTTACCCGTGGGCATCTGTTTGTGATTCTTGCAAGCTTTTTGGCGCTGTTGTTGGGCTTTGGGGCGACGCTGTGGCTGAATAAGCGTCGGGTGCCCGCAACGCTGTACATTATTGCGGCGGGCAGCGTGTATGGGTTTGTGGCCACGCTTGCGAAGGCTGTCATTGGCCGGATTCAGCAGGCGGAGTTTGATGTGCTCACGTTTCTGTGCCTGCTTGGTTTGTTGCTCGGAACGCTGGTTGGCATGTTTTTTGTCAACGCGGCATATTCTTCGGGGCCACCTGATTTGGTGGTTGCCGGCTTGACTGTTGTCGATCCTCTGGTTGCGATTGTGATCGGCTTGGTGGTGTTGGGGGAGGCGCAGGGAGCACCTGCCTGGGTGTTTGCGGTCTTTGTAATTGCCGGGCTGGTTGCCACGTTGGGGGTGTTCCGTTTGGCGAAGCATCACCCACAGGTGGCTTAGGTTTTTGGGAGTGTGACCGATTCTTCTTGAAAGAAGTATCGCCACCTGGCCAGCAACGATCGGTGATCAGGTGTTTTTTCGAGTGGGGCGTGCGGGACTTGAACCCGCGACCGACGGATTATGAGTCCGCTGCTCTAACCGGCTGAGCTAACGCCCCCGACACCTGTTCTACACTACCGTGTCTTGGCAGCTCAGCCAAAGTGGAACGGAGCGACCCTGCTCTGTGACGGGGCAGGCGCGTCGGTTCCCCAGGTTCGTAACTGTTCAGGGTGTGATGGTGCAGGCAGCCAACGGAATGACCGAACTGCTTCGTTCGGAATGTCGGTGGCGAACGCTAGGATGAAGAAACTATCCCCGAACTACAGCAAGGAGCAGTGATGCCAGCATTCACCCACACCCTAACCGGCGAGCCAATCTGGTTCGACCTGATGAGCAGCGATATCGATCGCAGTATCGCGTTTTACTCGTCGTTGTTTGGCTGGACCCATGAGCGTGCGGGCGAGGATTTTGGTGGGTATGTGCGATTTTTTCATGATGGGCGGGATGTTGCCGGGGCAATGCCGAATCATGAGGGCACCTATCCTGACTGCTGGACGCTGTATTTGCACACCGACGATGCGGTGGCGACGGGCGAAGCCATTGCCGCGCACGGCGGGCAGACCATGTTTGTCAACCCGGTTGCCGATCTTGGCACGATGCTTGTTGCAACTGATCCGTCTGGGGCTGCGGTTGGTGCTTGGCAGGCTGGCACATTTTCGGGGTTGGGCGTGCACGGTGAGCCCGGTACGCCGTGCTGGTTCGAGTTGCACACGAAAGCCTACGACGGTGCGGTCGATTTTTATCGCAGCGCTTTTGGTTGGAAAACGAGCGTGATGAGCGACACGCCACAGTTCCGTTACACCAACTTGGGCGAGGCGCACGAGGCGAAAGCCGGAATTATGGATGCCAGTGGGTACCTTCCCGAGTCGGTTCCGTCGTTCTGGGTGATCTACTTTGACGTCTCCGACGTGCACGAGAGCGTCGCACAGGCGGTAGCGTTGGGCGGTTCGCTGGTGTCTCCGGTTGAGGAAACGCCCTTTGGGTTGATTGCTACGATTGCCGATCCCACGGGCGTCACGTGCAAGCTTCGTCAGCAGCGCGCAGCATAGGCTAACCACACGTTCCGCTGTTGGCGTGATTTGCCAGCTGAGCATCTCTGGATGCGGTACCTTATTGTGGTTGTGTTCCCGTTTGGTGAAGGAAGAAAAATTATGAAGATGAAACAGATCATTCCCGCAGTCTCGCTTCTCGCGGCCCTGAGCCTCAGCACCGTTCTGGTTGGTTGCAGCGCTTCGGATGAAAAACCAGCATCCTCAGCATCTGCATCGGCACAGGCGTTGCCGAGCGATTTTCCGAAAGATTTCACCATCGCAGAAGGTGAAATCTCCTCGGCTCAGCAACTCGGCACGAGCGGGTGGGCCACCAAGGTGGTTGTCGCGGATCAGGCCGCACAAGACAAAGCGTTGGAAGATTTGAAGCAGGAAGGCTACCAGGAGTACGGATCGAACGAATCCGAAGGCACCCGGAGTTACTCGCTGACCAACGGCACGTTCAACGTGACGCTCGTGCTCAAACAGGTGGGCGACGAATACACCGTGGAGTATTCGATTGCGAACGCGGTGCAGCAGTAACGCGGCCGTTTTTACCCGTGCGATCGTGGACGCCCCCGCTGGGGGCGTTCGCTCGTTAACCCAAACCCCGCATCGCTCAGCGAAGACACGTAAGACAACCAGGCGAAGGCGGCACCGCACAACTGCTCGGTTGCGCTGGAGCGCAGATCGGCACACAGTTCCGGCTGGTAGGCTTCCTGTGCCTCTTGGAGTTGTTGATCCCAACGCTTCCGCCATGCCGTGACGAGCGGCTTTGAATCGTGCGCGGGCAGGGACCGGGCGAGCATGACTTGAAAGACCATGGCATCCCACATGGCGAGCTGATCGTCGTCCGGACTCGACAGCCACGCCGCGGCCGCAGCTCGCCCCTGCGCGGTTGCCGAATACATCGGATTCTGCCCTTTCGGTGCAGCCTGTTTGTTTGCCAGCCCCGCCGCAACCAGGCGTTCGAGGCTGCCATAGACCTGGCCAACGTTGAGCGGTGTTGGGCGCTGGGTGCGCTGCTGGAGTTCGTTTCGCAACTGCAGGCCGTACGCTTCACCAAGTGTCAGCAGCGCAAGCAGCCCAAACTGCACGCTCATGCTGCACCGCGGGTTGCGGTGCGGTGCAGCTGGCGGTTTGTCATGCGTTCAGAATAGCAGTCGCGCTCCGCTCTGGTGCGGTGTTGAGACGTCCCAGGGGCAGGTCAGTGGTCACTGCGGGCCGGTTTTGAAACCGACCACCGCGTTGTGTCCGCCGAACCCGAACGAGTTACTCAGCGCGAGCTGCGGTCCCTCGTCGAGTTGCCGGGGCGAGGTGACCACGTCAAGCGGGATTTCGGGGTCTTGCTCGCTGAGATTGATTGTTGGGGGGAGCGTTCTTGTGGCCAACGTCATAACCGTAAATGCCGCCTCAATTGCGCCCGCACCGCCCAAGAGGTGCCCGGTGGATGCTTTGGTCGCCGAAACAGGGATCTGCGAGACTCGCTCGCCAAACACCCGCTGGAGGGCGTGAAATTCTGCAATGTCGCCAACCGGGGTGGAGGTTGCGTGCGCGTTGATGTGCGACACGTCGTCGGGTGTCAGGCCGCTGCGCGCGATGGTTGCGAGCATTGCACGGGCAGCGGCGGTGCCTTCGGGGTCTGGGGCGGTGATGTGGTGCGCGTCACTGGTGATGGCACCGCCGATAACTTCCGCATAGATGCGAGCACCGCGCGCCAGGGCGTGTTCTTCCGTTTCCAGCACGAGCGCGGCTGCTCCTTCGCCCAGCACGAAGCCGTCGCGGCTCACATCGTAGGGTCGTGATGCGTGCGCGGGGTCGTCATTGCGGGTGGAGAGGGCATGCATCGCCGCGAATGATGCGATGGGCAGCGGGTGGATTGCAGCTTCGGAGCCGCCGGCAATAATCACATCGGCGAGGCCGGCTTGCAGGTGGATGACGGCGTTCACGATCGATTCGGTGCTGGATGCGCAGGCTGATACGACGGTGCGGATTCCGCCGCGCGCCCCGATATCCATGCCCACCGCCGCCGCGGGGCCGTTTGGCATGAGCATGGGCACCGTCATGGGAAGTACGCGGCGTGGGCCGCGTTCGCGCAGCGTATCCCAGCCGTCGAGCAGTGTCCACACGCCGCCAATGCCGGTTGCCCAGTCCACGCCGATTCGTTCAGGGTTGAGTTCGGGGCTGCCCGCGTCCGCCCAGGCTTCCCGGGCGGCAACGAGTGCGAACTGGCTGGATGGGTCGAGGCGTTTTTGTTCGAAGCGCTGTAACACATCCGCGGCGGGGATTCGGGCTTGTGCGGCGAAGGTCACGGGTAGGTCGTAGGTCGCCACCCAGTCCTGCTCCAGGTTCCGAGCCCCCGATTCGCCGTTCAGGAGGGCGCGCCAGGATTCGGGCATGGTGCCGCCGAGGGGGGTGGTGGCACCAAGCCCGGTTACAACGATTTTTTTGGTCAAAGCGGTGTTCCCTTACGTTTGATGCGGGTGTGTTCTGCCAGTGTCAGGACACACCCGCAGGTGTGGTTGCTTGCTTGGCTACGCCTGGGCTGCGATGATGAAGTTCACCGCATCGCCTACGGTTTTCAGGTTTTTCACTTCATCGTCGGGGATTTCGACGCCGAATTTTTCTTCGGCGTTGACCACGATGGTGAACATCGAGATGGAGTCGATGTCGAGGTCGTCGGTGAATGATTTTTCGAGTGCGACGGCGTCTGCAGTGATACCGGCCTCGTCGCTTACGATCTCTGCGAGGCCAGCAAGTACTTCTTCAGTGGACAGTGCCATTGGTTTCTCCTAGGGGTTGTTGTTGTGCATGTGAAACGATGCTTTTGACCAGTTCACAAGTTTAGCGGGGCCGGTTGACCTCGGGCAGTTCCACGACCTGTGCGCCGAACACGAGTCCCGCACCGAACCCAATTTGCAGCGCGAGTCCGCCGCCGAGTTCCGGGTGTTCTTGGAGCAGCCGGTGGGTCGCGAGCGGCACTGAAGCAGCCGAGGTGTTGCCGGTGGTTGCGATATCGCGGGCAATTTTGACGTGTTCGGGGAGTTTGAGTTGTTTGGCGAATTCGTCGATGATGCGCATGTTTGCCTGGTGCGGAATGAACGCCGCCAGGTCTTCGGCGCGGATGCCGGCGGCTTCGAGCGCCTGTTTCGCTACTTTCGCCATTTCCCAAACCGCCCAGCGGAACACGGTTTGTCCGTCTTGCCGCAGGGTTGGCCACGCCGCCTCGCCCCGGCGGTATTCGGCGAGGGTGTGGTCCATGCCCACGGCATCCCATTTGCTGCCGTCAGAACCCCAAATGGTGGGGGAGATGCCGGGGTGGTCGCTCGGGCCGACCACAACTGCTCCGGCGCCGTCGCCGAGGAGGAAGGAGATTGTGCGGTCAGTTGGGTTGACGAAGTCGGAGAGTTTTTCGGCTCCGATGACGAGCACGTGCCTGGCCATTCCGGTTTTGATGAACGAGTCTGCTTGCGCAATGCCGTAGGTGTACCCGGCACAGGCGGCTGAAATATCGTATGCTGCTGCACCGTTTGCGCCGACCCGGTCGGCGACCAGAGCAGCCATGGAGGGTGTTTGCACGCTGTTGCTGATGGTTGCAACCAGCACAATGTCTATGTCGCTGCCGCTGAGTCCCGCCTGCTCGAGGGCTTCGGTTGCTGCGGCGGTGGCGAGGTCGTGCGCGTGTGTGTTCGCGTCGGCGCGTTTGCGTTCGATGATTCCGGTGCGCTGGCGAATCCACTCGTCTGACGAGTCGATTGCTTCGACGAGGTCGTTGTTGGTGACGCTCACGCTGCCCCTGGCCGCCCCAACCGAAAGAATGCGGGTGAAGGGTGTGCCGGTGCGCTGCTGTAGGTGTGCCATGTGTTTCCTTGCGATTGAGTGGATGCCCGGCTCGCCGTGGCTTCGGATGCTTTGTTAGGAGTCGCTTGCCTGGATGAGTTCCACGGCTGCGGGGATGTCGTCAGGCGTTCGGACCGCAACGGTGGGCACTCCGCGGAGGGCTCGTTTTGCGATGCCGGTGAGTGCGCCGGCGGGGGTGAGTTCGATGAGGCCCGTCACCCCGGCTGTTTTGAATGATTCCATGCACAGATCCCAGCGCACCGGGGCCGATACTTGGCGGACGAGGAGGTTGAGGAACGTTGCGCCGGAGGTTACGAGGCTGCCGTCACTGTTTGTCCAGAGGGGCCGTATTGGCGTGCCGGGGGTGCTTTGGGCGGCCGCTTCGCGCAGGCGTTCTACCGCCGGTGCCATGTATTGGGTGTGGAATGCGCCGGCGACGGTGAGTGGGATGAGTCGGGCTTTTGCGGGTGGCGCCGCGGCGAAGGCGTCGAGTGCCGCGATGCTGCCTGCTGCGACGATTTGCCCGGCACCGTTGATGTTTGCCGGAGTGAGCCCGGCGGCGTGGATGCTGTTGAGCACTTCGGTTTCGTCGCCGCCGAGTACGGCGATCATGCCGGTTGCGTTTTCGTTCGCGGCTGCCGCCATGGCTTGGCCTCGGGTTGCCACGAGTTGGAGTGCTTCTTCGGGGCGCAGTATTTCTGCTATTGCTGCGGCCGCGAATTCGCCGACGGAGTGCCCGGCTACGCCGAGTGTGCGCAGTGCCGGCTCCGGTGTCGCCTGTTGGATTGCGGACCAGGCGAGGAGGCTGGCCGCAACGATGAGTGGTTGCGCCACTGCGGTGTCGGTGATGGTGGCAGCGTCGCTGGTGGTGCCGTGTGC
>CAYTSH010000008.1:0-25552 GCA_964440395.1 uncultured Microbacteriaceae bacterium | reverse complement strand
ACCCGGCTGGTTGCTTTCTCCCCGATCCACAGGTGCTTCGCGCCCGCAATACCAATCACCTGGCACTGCGGAATGACGGCGAAGCGCTCGCGCGCCTGTTGCGGTTGCAGGTAATCGTCATGTTCTGGAACCAGCGCAACCATTGGGCGGTTGTCCCCCGCCCAGGCGGCGAGTTCTTCAGGTTGGGTGCGGTGTAACGGTGGCGAGAGCAGAATTGTGCCGCACGTTGCATATTCCCGCCCGTATTTCAGCGCAAGCTCGGTGCCGAATGACCACCCGAGCAGCCACGGGTTTGGCAGGTTGCGTTCGGCGACGAAGCGCATGGCTGCGGCAAGATCGAACGCTTCGGTGATGCCTTCACCGAAACTACCCGCACTGGTGCCCCGCGGGGAATGCACCCCGCGCAGGTTGAAGCGCAGCACCGCAATGCGGGCGAGTTCGGGCAGTCGCCACGCCGCTTTTCGCAGGATGTGCGAGTCCATAAAACCGCCAGCGGTCGGCAACGGGTGCAGCGTCACTAACGTGGCCAACGGCATCCCCTCGTGAGGGATTGCCAGCTCACCGACCAGGGTGAGGCCGTCTGCGGTTTCGAGGGTAATGTCTTCTCGAATCGCGCGTAGCACGGTGGCGCTGCGAATCATTTCGTAGGTCATCCTGGGTGCACCTTCCAGCAGTGTGTGTGCCAGTGTCGCCTGGCAGCAAGATCGGCCTGATCGCCGAGGATTCCGTCCTGTCGCCAGGCAACAATGTGCGCCACGCCCGGCTGGATGGGGGTGGCGCAGCCAGGGCAGGCGTACTGTTTGAGCGCATTTGCCGCGCTGATGGGTTGGATGACCCATTCGAGCCCTCGCCGAGTTTCGCTGCGCCGCTGGCCGAGCAGTAGGCGTTCAAGGTCGTCTCCATGTTCGGGATGCCGTGCGCCGTCGGCCGTTCGCCCACCTCGCTGCGTCCCGGCTTGGGCGCGCCCGGGGTGCCGTCGCTGCCGTCGCGGTTTGTTAGTTCGGGGCATCACTCCCCCGATGCTTCCTCACGACCCGTGAGGCGTGCGCGCGCATTGCTAGTACCAACCAACCGACTGTGAATGCGCCCAGGCGCCGCAGGGGGAACCGTAGCGGCCGTTGATGTAGCCGAGCCCCCAACGAATCTGGGTGTCTGGATTCGTCTCCCAGTCGTCGCCGGCGGAGGCCATTTTATTTCCGGGCAGCGCCTGGGGAATACCGTAGGCTCCGCTGCCTGCGTTGTAGGCAAACACGTTCCAGTGGGACTCTCTGTTCCACAAGGCCACGAGGCAGTCAAATTCTTCGCCGGGCCCAACATAGGTGAACGCAATGGCCTGCGCGGAGCCGGGATCGGGGGTTCCTGCGGCGGGGGGTCCCGCGGGCTGAGCCGGCCGCGCTTGGGTTGCACAGCTCACGGCGGCGGGTGTCGGGGTCGGTGTCGGCGTCGGGCTTGGCAGCGGTGCAACTTCCAGTTCAATTGTGTCGGTGTCCACCCCGGTGGCACCCGCCTGGCCTTCGGCGGTGTAGAGCTGATAAATTGCGTCGGATGGTTTGAGCGGGATTACCTCGAAGGCGTCGGATCGTGACACGAGCCCCTGGTAGGGCCCAATCAGGTTTACCAGCACCAAGCCAAACACGGCAATCGCGGCGAATGGTAGTTTCACCCAGGCGGAGTGCCGTGCGGAGATGTTGGCCCGTGGTGTGCGTGCGGGCGCTGGAGCAGGTTGTTGAGACACAGTGCCACCTATTCTACTCAAACTCCACTGCCGGCGCTGAGGTTTGTGCCGATGCGTGGCGCGGCTCAGCGGACGGAAAGGATGATGTCGATGACGTAGTCGAGGAGGTAGTCGACCTGATCCTCGCGGTAGCCGTTGAGTTCGGAGGGGAAGCTGGCTTCACGAATATCGGAAACGGTGAGTGGTGTGGCCTGGTCGAAATAGTCGAGGATGCCCTGGGCGAGTCGATCAACCGAAGCTCGGCTGTAACCGAAAGCAAGCCAGCCGGCTCGGGAAAACCGGGCACCGTTTGGTCGGTTCAGCCTGGCTCGTACCACTTGCATTTTGTCTGCCACCAGGGTGGACCACGCTTCCTCACCGTGGTCGCGCATGTAGGACTGTTTCTCGCGCTCAAAGAACACCTCTTCGAGACGATCGAGCGCTGCATCTACGTGCCGGGCGGAGTAGCCGCCGCGGTGACAGTTGAACGAAACTCGGCGCAGGTCGGCGGACGTCACGCTCACCTCGCCGGGTGCGTCTTTCAAGTATGCTTCGCGCGCTTCCCGCAGGAACCGGTCAACCTGTTCCGGGTTGTAGGCCTGTGATTTTTTTGCCACGCGGGGAAATGGGGAATCCATGGTGTCCTTTCCGTACCGGGCATTCGCCTAGGTAACCAGCAGTTGCAGGCAGTACATGACGGCAACTGAAGGGAGAATCGAGTCGAGCCGATCGAGAAAACCGCCATGCCCGGGAATCCATCGGCTCATGTCTTTGATGCCCAGGTCGCGTTTAATGAGCGATTCGGTGAGATCGCCGCCGGTGGCACTGAGTAACAGCCCGAACCCGATGCAGGCACCAACCCACCACGGCTGGTGCAGCATGGTTGTTGCGAGCACGATGGCGACGAGTTGGCTGGCGAGGGCACCGCCAGCGAAGCCCTCCCACGTTTTGTTTGGGCTGATTCGGGGCGTCATCTTGTGTGCGCCAAACAGCACGCCAGCCGCGTAGGCGCCCACATCCGTCGAGACAACGACCGCGATGAGCGTAAACACCCACCAGTCGCCGTATTCACCCGCGCGCAGCAGGAGAGCCATGGCACCAAACACCGCCACGTAGATGAGCGTAAACACTGTTGCGCTCAGGTCGCTGATGAGTCTGGTTGATTCGCGGCGGTGCGTGGCCAGCACCATTCCTTCAACCAGGCGCCAGATGAGTACCAGCGCCACGCCGGCGAGCAGGCCGGCGGCTAACCCCGGGATGCCCCATTGAAATGTTCCACCAACAATCGCACTCGCGGCAATCGCTGAGGCCACGCGTGGGATCATTCGACCTGCGCCTCGCAACGCGGTGGCAAGTTCCACAACGCTCACCAGAACGAGCAGCGAAACGAGGAGTACAAAAAAACGCGGGAACGCGAACAGCGACACGAGAAACACGCTGCCAAAGAGCACGCCGCTGCCGACGGCTAGTAGCAGGTTGCGCCCGGCACGCTGCTCAATCTTCGCGTTTGCTTCGTCAAGTTTCGCTTTCTGCGCATCGAAATGCTGGCGAAACTCTGATCGTTCCACCGACTAAACCTCGAGCAGTTCAGTTTCTTTGCGTTTGAGCAACTCGTCAATGTGATCCACGTGCGATTTGGTCAATGATTCGAGTTCCTTTTCGGCGCGGGCAACCTCATCATCGCCGACCTCAGATTTGAGCGCCTCTAGCTCGTCCTTGGTTTTGCGCCGAATGTTGCGCACGGTGACCCTGGCATCTTCGGCTTTCGCACGGACCATTTTCACAAACTCTTTGCGGCGTTCCTCCGTGAGCTCGGGCAGTGTGACCCGAACAACCGTGCCGTCGTTTCCGGGGTTTGCCCCAAGATTTGGCATATCCCGAATTGCTTGCTCAATCGCCTTCAGCGCGCTCTTGTCGTAGGGCGTTACGAGCAGGGTGCGTGCCTCCTGGTTTTGCAGCGAAGCGAGTTGTTCCAGCGGGGTGGGTGTGCCGTAGTAGTCGACCAGCACTTTCTGGAACAGGGCTGGGTTCGCCCGGCCGGTGCGGACGGTGGAAAAATCGTCTTGAGCGACGGCAACGGCTTTCGCCATTTTTTCGGTGGTTTGAGCCAGAACCTCGGCGATCACGGGTGTCTCCTTAACGAGTGGATGTAAGCTACTGCAAGTCTAGTCGAGGGAGAGCTCAGGGGTGCACCAGGGTGCCGATCGGCTCGCCAAGCAGCGCTGCGGTTACGTTCCCCGCGGGTTCCATTCCGAACACTCGCATTGGCATGCCGTTGTCCATGCACAAACTGAATGCGGTCGAATCGACCACTTTCAGACCACGTTGCAGGGCATCCATATATTGGATGCTGTCAATCTTTGCTGCGGTAGCATCTGTCCGTGGGTCCGCGGTGTACACCCCGTCAACACCGTTTTTTGCCACAAGCACTTCATCGGCGAGAATTTCGAGCGCGCGCTGCGCGGCGACGGTATCGGTCGAAAAGTAGGGCAGTCCGGCACCGGCACCAAACACCACAACTCGACCTTTTTCAAGGTGCCGCACCGCGCGCAGGGGGATGTAGGCTTCGGCAACCTGCGCCATGGTGATTGCGGATTGCACCCGGCAACCAACCCCCGCCTGTTCGATGAAGTCTTGCAGCGCCAGGGCGTTCATCACGGTGCCCAACATGCCCATGTAGTCTGCGCGGCCGCGATCCATGCCGCGCTGCGAGAGTTCAGCCCCACGGAAAAAGTTGCCCCCACCCACGACGATGGCAATCTGCACTTGCTGGCTTGCCGCCGCAATTTCTTTTGCAATTGCGCTGACCACGTCCGGATTGACCCCGAGTTGACCACCACCGAATGCTTCGCCGGAAAGTTTAAGGAGAACGCGTCGACGCGTGTGCGCTGCAGTCATTGTGATGGTTCCTAACCGTTTGTGTACTCACTCTAGGCTATCGAATAGTGCCGGGGTGTGTGGTGTTACGTTCCAGTTCAGGCGGTGCCGTGGCGAATCCTGAAGCTGTGCTGCACCCGTGCAGCGGCTGTGCTGTGCGGCGCTGGCGCGGGCAGCAAAACGGAGTCCAAGCCGCCGCGTGGGGCTTGGACTCCGTTTGGGGATGCCGTGGTTAGGCTCCGACCTTGAAGCGAGCGAATCCGCTGAGGGTGAGACCCGACGCCTCAAGCACCTTCGCAACGCTCTGCTTGTTGTCGCGGGCGTAATCCTGGTCTACCAGCACTACAGTCTTGAAGAACCCGGTGAGTCGACCCTCAATGATCTTGGGGAGAGCAGCCTCGGGCTTGCCTTCGTTTTTGGCGATCTCGGTGACGAGTTCGCGTTCTTTGTCAACGTCAGCCGCTGGAACTTCCTCGCGGCTCAGGTAGAGCGGATCTGCGAACGAAATGTGCTGTGCGATGCTCAGCGCGGTTTCTGCGTCTTCGCCGCTGTACCCGACGATCACACCAACCTGCGGCGGCAAGTCTTTGCTCGTCTTGTGCAGGTAGATAGCAAATGCGTCACCGTCAACCACTGCGACCCGGCTGAGTTCAAGTTTTTCGCCCAGAATCGCGGCTTCGTCGGTGATGACGTCGGCAACGCTCTTCTCGCCCGCGGGTGCTGCGAGTGCCGCCTCGACGGTGCGGGCACCCGCTGCGACGATTGCTGCCAACACGGTTTCGGCCAGTGCGATGAACTTTTCGTTTTTTGCAACAAAGTCCGTCTCACATGCGAGTTCGATGAGGGTGGCGCTGCTGCCGTTTTCTGCTGCTGCAACGAGACCTTCGCTGGTTGCGCGGCCTTCGCGCTTTGCAACGCCCTTCATTCCCTTGAGGCGCAGAATTTCGATGGCTTTCTCAATGTCACCATCTGCCTCAATGAGTGCGTTTTTGCTGTCGACCATTCCTGCGCCGAGACGCTCGCGCAGGGTTTTTACTGCTTCAATGCTGAAATTTGCCATGATGGCTTGCTCCTTGATACATGGTGCGCTCGCCCGATGATTCTTGCGCGGCGCACGCAGGGTAAGTTACGTGTGGAACCGGGTGGTGCGGCTGGGGTAACCCACCAGACGCACCACCCGGCGAACAATCACAGGATGGACGAGTTACTCGGCCGCGGGAGCTTCTGCTTCAGCCGGCGCAGACTCGGCGGCAGGTGCTTCAGCGGCGGGCGCCTCAGCGGCATCCGCGGCGGGTGCCTCAGCTACCGCGCTGGTTCCGGCGAGCAGTTCAGCTTCCCACTCTGCGAGTGGTTCTGCAGCGGCGGCCGATGCGTCAGGCTTCTGGTGGCGCTCAATAAGCCCCTCGGCCACTGCGTCCGCAATCACACGGGTGAGCAAGCCCACGCTGCGAATTGCGTCGTCGTTGCCGGGGATTGGATATGCAACCTGGTCTGGGTCACAGTTGGTATCAAGAATCGCAATCACCGGAATGCCAAGTTTCTTCGCCTCGTCGATCGCGAGGTGCTCTTTCTGCGTGTCCACGATCCAGATCGCCGAGGGCGTCTTGGTCATGTTGCGGATACCGCCGAGGCTCTTGTGCAGTTTGTCGAGCTCGCGCTTCTTGAGCAGCAGCTCTTTCTTGGTGAAGCCGCTCGTGGTGCCTTCGAAGTCGAGTTCTTCCAACTCTTTCATGCGTGCAAGTCGGCCGGTAACGGTTTGGAAGTTGGTCAACAGACCGCCGAGCCAACGCTGGTTCACGAAGGGCTGCCCCACACGGGTTGCCTGCTCGGCGATTGCTTCTTGTGCCTGCTTCTTCGTGCCCACGAAGAGAATGGTGCCGCCGTGCGCAACGGTGGTGCGCACAAAGTCATAGGCGCGGTCAATGTGACCGAGTGACTGCTGCAGGTCGATGATGTAGATACCTGAGCGCTCGGTGAAAATGAAGCGCTTCATCTTGGGGTTCCAGCGGCGGGTCTGGTGCCCGAAGTGGACGCCGCTGTCGAGCAGCTGGCGGATGGTTACGACGGCCATTGCCGTTCTCCTTTATGGTTCAGCACCCTGCGGTGCGTTGCGGTTGATGGTGCAGCACGGTGTGCCCACCCCTGGCGCCCTGCAACACCCACTACACGCGCACGATTGCATCGTGAGCATGAGACCGGCGGGTGTCGCGCTTGGAGGCGCGCGAAGTCACCCCAATAATGGGATGCCCTACAAGCCTACCAGCTCAACGTTCGCCGTGCGAACCGCCCGGGTTCTAGTCTGAAGTGCAACACCTCGTCGGGAACCATCACCGCATGGCTATCGCCGGGTTGACCCGCGTGCCTCACAAGCACTGGCCGCACCGCGTTTTGTGGAACGTGTTGATCGTTCGAGGAACCGACGTTTAGCCGGTGGCGCCCAACGGATCCTTCACGCAGCGATCAAAAATCGCCCCACCACGTTCACTCAGCATGCTCACGCTCTCGTCTGCGTATGCGTTTTCTAAATCGTTGGCCGTGTAGCCGGGCTCAACAATTCCCTCGCGAATCAGGCACTCTACCCGAATTTCCATCACATCGAGATGGTCTGGATTTGCTTTCATTTGCTGGTAGAGCATCATGACACCGCCATCTGCAAATTGACATTCAGCCATCGCTTTCGGTGGTGTGGCAGAGTCAGATTCTATCGAAAGATAGCCATACTCATCCCATGTCGGATCCAATCCGGCGAGATTGAAACATTCAACAACGATGTTCTTGGCTTCGGCGAATTCTTGCTCAGTAATCGTGCTATCTTCAAACACGCTTCGAGAGAAATCAGAGCCAAACGTTCGGGAGACGTTTCGAATTTCTTCCCCCCCACGGGCCTTCATACGAGCCATCTACGTCATGATTTGCGGGGTCTTTGCTGCACCCAGGCGCGGCAACCGCCACACAGAGGCACAGCACGATGCCGCACGCGCGTTGCATTGTTTGCATGAAAATATCTCTTGTTGATAACCAGTGCGCCCTGATAGACATAGCACACGTTGTACCGGCTGTAGGAGTACTTTCCTGGTGAGACTCAGTCACCACTTTGATACCAAGTATTTCCAGACCAATGTGCGTACGCAGCGTAGGCGCAAGCACTATTCCACACCCGCGTCGAAGTGATGCTTCCGATGCCAATCATTCCACCTGCAATGAGAGCGCTCGCTTCTACCAACGCAAATGATCTTTTAGTCACAATTTCCCCTTCAAACATGCTGAGAAGCATGAGTTACTTTGACCATTTCCGCAAAGCTACTACTCGATCTCTGAATAATCAAGCGTCGTTCAACACCAAAACAGATCGGTTTCCGCACCCTGGCGCCGACCGATCGGGGTGTCGGGTTCCGATCCGGCTACTGTGATAACAGTCCGGCCAGTTCGGTGCGGACAATCAGCGCAGCCAGCGATGCGGCTGCGCGTGTGCACATCGCACTCAGCTCGGGGTTATCCACAGTGTGCAGCAGGTGAGCGTCTCACTCCGCTCAGCGGTTGCACACTTGAACCATGCAACGCATGAACCATCTTTTCTCCCGATCCAGTGACCGGCCTCGCGGGCTCTTCCGCATGCACGTGCGTAGTCACATCCGTTTCGTGTGCTCGTGCCTGGTAGCACTGTGCGCGCTGAGTTGCGGTTCGTTCCTCCCGGCGCGGGGTGCCCCGCTCACCCCTGCCGCCGGAACGGTAGGGGTGCCGACAGTTGATGCGGAGCGCTCGGCCGCGATTCTCGAGCCGGGTTTGACCGGACGATTCAGGGTGACGCGGTCGCTTCAACCGTTAGCAGCGGTGCAGGCGATGAACTCCTCACCGTCGTGCACCCAGCGGCGCGGTTGGCAGGTACCATGGCAACCCAGGCCGGTCGTGAGCCGCTGGTTTGTGGCACCACCGCATCCATATGGGGCTGGTCATCGTGGCATCGATCTGCGTGCTCGCGATGGGCAGCGAGTGTCGGCACCCGCAGCCGGCGTGATCGCGTTCGTTGGGATGGTTGTTGACCGCCCGGTCGTGAGCATTGATCACGATGACGGCGTCCGGTCAACGTTTGAACCGGTGGAAAGCGACCTGACTGCGGGAACGGTCGTCGCTGCGGGTGACGTCTTCGGGGTGGTGAGCGGTGATCGTTCGAGCAACCCGCATTGCAGCGGTTCGCAGGACACGGGCAGCACCGATACGCACTGTTTGCATGTCGGCGCTCGGTGTGGCGAGCGCTACCTGAACCCGGCGATTCTCTTCGGCTACCTGTCCGCCCCCGTGCTGCTCCCCGCAGTGCGCGAGTAGCGAATGTTTGCGAGGGCGGCATTTCGCGGTGCGAGAGTGTTCGCGCTTAGGCTCGTGGGTGCGCAATTCGGTATCGTTGTGCAAGCTGCTCCACTGAAACGTGCGTGTAGAGTTGCGTTGTTGCCAGGCTCTCGTGGCCGAGAAACTCTTGCACTTCGCGCAGATCGGCTCCCCCGTCGAGCAGGTGGGTTGCCGCGCTGTGTCGAAGCGTGTGCGGGCCGAGTGCCGTGTCTCCGGGAATTTCGCTCAGGTGCGTGGCAACGACTCGGTAGATTGTGCGCGGGTTTACCCTCGCACCGCGGGCGCCGAGAAACACTGCGGCGCTTGCGTCTGGGGTTGGCTGGGTTGCGCGGGCGAGCAGGGCGGCTCTGCCGTGGTTCAGATATCTGTTGAGTGCGTTCGATGCTGGGATGCCGTAGGGCAGTGTGCGTTCTTTGTTGCCTTTTCCGGTAACCCGCACGGTGCGGTTCGCGTGGTCGATGTTGGTGAGGTTCAGTCCGGTGAGTTCGCTGACTCGCAGGGCGCTGGCGTAAATCAGTTCGCACGCTGCGCTGTCACGCTGCGCCACGGGATCGCCCTGTTCGGCGAGTGTTTCGAGGTGCCTGAGCAGTCGGGTGGTTTCTGGGGCGCTTAACACTCGCGGCAGGTGTGCACCGGCGCGCGGCGTGCCGAGCCGGGAGGCGCTGTCTGTGGCGATGTAGCCCCGTTTCGCCGCCCAGCGGCTGAAACTTTTGGCGGTGGCGCTGCGCCGTGCGAGCGTGGTGTTGCTCAGACCGGATTGTTGCGCCTGCCAGAGCCACTCGCGGAGATGTTCGAGCGTGAAGTGCGCTACGGGAACGTGCTGGTTGTGGGTGGCGTGCTGCAGGAACGTGGTGAGGTCGTGCAGATCACCCCGATAGGCGCGCAGGGTGTGTGCCGAATAGCTTCGTTCGTGGCGGGCGTATTCAAGGAACCTGTCGATGGCCTGCTGCAAGTGCATAGTTGCATTGTTCCACACAACCTCCCTCACGGGGTGGGGGCCGGGTTGCGTTTCACCCAGCCGGCTGCGCGTTCCTGCACCTGGCCGCGAAGGTGCAATTCGGCGAGCGCTGCGCGCACCTCCTGCGGTGCCAGGCCACTTTCTTGGGTGATGCGCACAACACTGCGCGGGGAACGGTTGCTGAGCGCGTCGAGCACCCGGCAGTGCTGGGGCGGTTCGTCGGCGGGTCGGGCGAACGTGCCGGCTGGTGCGCCGAACGGGGCAGCCGGGGCACCCGGTTCGACGGCATCATCTGCAGGGTGCCACCGGTTTGGGTCGCTCTGGGGCTTCGGCACTGGCGATGGTGCCGCGCGTCGCGCCGCACGCTCTGCGGTGGGCTGGGGGTCTACGAGTTCCACGATGTCCTGCGCCCGGGTGATGCAGATTGCACCGTATTCTCGCAACAACCGATGGCATCCCGCAGAGGCGGGTGATGTGATGGGTCCCGGCACGGCACCGATGGGGCGGCCCAGCTGCGCGGCGTGCCCGGCGGTGTTGAGTGACCCCGATCGGGTGCCCGCTTCACACACCACAACCGCAGCGCCGAACGCGGCGATGAGGCGGTTGCGTTGCAGGAAACGCCACTTGGTCGGCGAGCTGCCTGGCGGTAGTTCCGCGATGAGTGCGCCTTCACTGATGATCCGTTGCAGGAGCGCATCGTTGCCGCTGGGGTACAACCGGTCAACGCCCCCGGCGAGAATCGCAACCGTGCCGGCTGCGGTTGCAAGGGCTGCTCGGTGTGCCATCGCGTCAATGCCGTAGGCACCGCCGGAGATGACGCACATTCCTGCGGATCCTGCGCCGCCGGCAAGTTCCATGGTCACTCGTTCGCCGTATCCGGTTGCGGCTCGGGAACCGACAATGCTGATGCTGGGAACGTTGCACAGCTGCGTGTTTCCCCGAACCCAGAGCGCCATCGGCTGGTGTTCCTCCAAATCGTTGCACCCTTGCGGCCAGTCAGGATTGGTTGGGGTGAGAAATTGCACACCAAACTGGGCTGCCGCCTGGACACCGCCGAGCACTTCGTGGAGTTGCAGTCTCGGCTGCCAGCGTTCAATCGCCCGCTGGACGTGCCGCAGGCGTGCGGCCATCTGCACCGTTTCGTCGTGGTCGCCGCTGTGGGCTGCCGATCGCAACAGGTCGAGAAGACGATTCTCCACCAGTGCTGCCAGCGCCTGTCCCGCACCGAACGCCGCAACGATCGCGCCGGCGATACCGTCTCCGGGTTCGACCAGCCGGCTCCACACCATGCGGGCGAATGTTTCTTCGTCAGGTTCCCAACGTTCCGGTGCGTTGCCAAGGAGCGTGTTGACGCTCTCGGTGACGGTGCGCGTGGGAATGCCAAACGTGTGGGTCACGATGTACCTTTCTGTCTTTATTGCTGCGTCACCCCGCCACGCCACGTCTGAGGTAGAGCGCCTGGCTGATGTGTTGCCGGTTTGGCGAGGGGACCTGTTCAAGATCGGCGAGGCTCCAGGCGAGTCGGAGCACGCGATCGAAACCCCGCATCGTAATGAGCCCCCGTTCCAGGGCGTCGTCAAGCAGCGCAATTTCTTGGCGTGTCGGTCGATTGTCGGGATGCCGCAGCCAAGCACCAGCCACCTGCGCGTTTCGCTGCCACGGGGTGTCGCGCAGCCGTGCGGCTGCCAGGGTGCGGGCGCGCTGGATTCTTGCCCGGGCATCCACCGAATGGATCCTGGGCAACTCATCGGCGAGTCGAAGCTGTGCGGCGGTGATGCGTTGCACCGCAAGTTGAATGTCAATGCGATCCCGCAGCGGTCCAGATATTCGCGCAAGATACCGTCTGCGTTGGGCGACGGGACACGCGCAATCACCGTCACGCACGCCATAGTTGCCGCACGGGCATGGGTTCGCGGCAAGCACGAGTTGAAAATTGCCCGGGAACGTGGCCGTGGCCCTGGCGCGATGGATTGTGATGAGGCCGGATTCGAGCGGCTGGCGCAGGGAATCGAGCACCGTTGGTGAAAACTCGGGCGCTTCGTCGAGAAACAACACACCGTGCGCGGCCTTCGCGGCGGCTCCGGGACGAATGATGGTACTTCCGCCGCCCAACAGTGCGGCTGCGGTTGCGGTGTGGTGCGGGGATTCGAACGGCGGACGATGCTCGAGCGACCCACGCGGGGCGCTGCCGGACAGCGAACGGATACAGCTCACTTCGAGCGCCGACTCTGGCGTGAGATCCGGCAAAATGCCGCGCAGGCGCCGCGCCAGCATCGTTTTGCCTGAGCCGGGTGGCCCCAGCATCCACAGGTTGTGCCCGCCAGCTGCCGCAACGATGAGAGCCTCGATTGCCTCCGCGTTGCCCACCACGTCGCTGAGATCGCCGTCCTCCTGCGCCGTTTCCTGCTCCGACTTCGAGGGCTGCGGCATCGCATCCGGCTCGCTCACGGCAGTCGTGCGCACAGTGGCCGGTTCCGGCACGCTCGCACCGTGCCAATTCGCCGCATCGCGCAGGGTGCGCACCCCAACCACCCGCATACCGACCACCAGTTCAGCTTCGGCCTGGTTTTCGTGCGGCACCATGACCGTGCGCATCCCGGCTCGCTTTGCCGCGAGAACCGCAGGTAGCACACCGACCGCGGGACGCAGCCGGCCGTCGAGCCTGAGCTCACCCAAATGCACCACGCCGGAGATCGATTCGCCGGGCACCTGCCCCGCAGCGGCGAGGCTTGCAATTGCGATGGCTAGATCGAAGCCGGAGCCGTGTTTCGGCAGCGCTGCCGGGGAAAGGTTGACGGTGAGCTTGCGATCGGTCAGCGCACAACCACTGTTGCTGGCGGCCAGTCGCACGCGTTCCTTCGCCTCGCCGAGTGACGTATCGGGCAACCCGATCAAGACAAATCCGGGCAGGTTCTGCGACACGTCCGCCTCAACCTCAATCACGTGACCGTCAATGCCGTTCAGCGCCACGCTGCGCGTGCTTGCGACCGGCATCAGTACACCCCGGTGAGGTGCTCGATGCTTGGTTCGCGGCCGGGCATGCGCAGCACCGCGATCGCATCAATACGTATCGCCCCGATTGGGTGCTCCTGCAGGCGACACCACTCGTGAGCCAGGCGGCGCATTCGGGCCATTTTAACCCTGGTGATCGATTCAAACGGATGGCCGTAGCCGCGACCGGCGCGAGTTTTCACCTCGGCAAAAATAACCCTGCCATGTTTCCGGGCAATGATGTCCACCTCACCGTGCGGACTGCGCCAGTTGCGTGCCAGGATCTCGTAGCCGCGTTCGCTCAGAAACGCGGCCGCGATGGTTTCACCCCAGCGCCCAAGTTCGATGTGCTGTGCCATGTGTGCACCTCCTTGCACACGAGCATGCCGGAAGTGCTACCGGAGGTGACGATGTTGCCGCACATCTGTGCAGAACCTGGAGAATATTGCGGTGTGCAAACAGGGGGCATCCCCGCCGGCTCGCGGCAGCACCTGGCGGCTGTGCTGCTGGCTTTGGTCGCGCGCCTGGCCACGGGGGTTGGCCTGGGCGCGGGGATTATTCGTCGAGGGCGAGTTCCCGCGGTAGTTTCAGCTCGCGGTCGGAAAGCTCTTCCACATTCACGTCTTTGAAAGTGAGCACACGCACCGATTTCACGAACCGGTCGGCGCGGTACACATCCCACACCCACACGTCAGACATGGTGAGTTCAAAGTAGAAATCTTGCGGAGTGTCGTGCCGCACCAAATCGACGGCGTTCGCTAAATAAAAACGCCGCTCGGTCTCAACCACGTAGCGAAATTGCGAGACAATATCGCGATATTCGCGAAACAACGCCAGTTCAGCGTCGCGTTCATAGTCATCAATTTCATCATCGTGCATGACATCAATCTTAGGGTGTCTGCTGCCGCTCCACCGAACCGAGTGCGCCCAGCCAGGTGCGCCGATGAAACGGGGTGACACCGTGCGCACGAATCGCCGCGTAGTGCGCGGCGGAACCGTAGCCGGCATTGGTTCGCCAGCCGTATTCGGGGCAGTCGACCCCAAGCTCCGCCATGAGGGTGTCTCTGGCAACTTTCGCCAGGATGGATGCCGCGGCAACGCTGATACAGTCACGGTCGGCTTTCACCCGGGTGCGGACCCGTGTCGGCGCGGGCAAAGCCGGGCTGAGCCAGTCGGCGGAACCATCCAACAGCACCACGGCATCCTGAATTGGCTGCCCGGCGTTGTGCAACGCGAGCAGTGCCCGCCGGCCGGCCAGCCCAAGCGCAGCGGTGATCCCGTGCTCGTCGATCTCACCCGCCGAGGCAAAACCCACCGCGTGGCACGCCGCCCACGAACGGATTGGCTCGACGAGCGCTTCGCGACGCAGCTTGGTGAGCGCCTTTGAGTCGCGGATGCCTGCTGGCGGGGTTGCGCTCGATACGCGCACACCAGCCACCCCCACGGCAACCGGGCCGGCTATCGAACCTCGACCAACCTCATCAACGCCGAGCACCAGTGCGGGAATCGGCCCCACCTCCCCCGTGTGTGGGTGCACCCAGGGGCGCGTGAGCAGTTCTTGCTCGACCGCGCCGGTAGGTTCCACTGGCGGTGTGCCACGACGCACTGCGGGTTTACTGGCTTTGGAAGAGGTGCTCATATGAGGGCAGGAACGTGAAGTGATCGAGTGGCCAGTTGACCAGGAATGCCCGCCCGATCACCCGGTCGTAGGGCACAAAACCGTTGCTGGGTGGCCGCATGTTGAACCGAGAATCTGCTGATCGGTAACGGCTGTCACCCATCACCCAGAGGGAATCTTCCGGCACCACCACATCAAACTCCACACCGGAGGCGGGGCTGTCGGCGGTTGGCAGGCTCAGATACGGCTCCTCGACGGCGACACCGTTGACCATGAGCTGCCCGAGCGCGTTGCAACATTCAACGTGGTCACCTGGCAGGCCAATCACTCGCTTGACCAGATGATTGTCGCTATCCATCGCAACAAATCCAATGGCTTGCAACAACCACCGTGCGGGGTTCATGTCGGGCTCGGAGCGCACGTTCAGCCAGCCGCCCGGGTCTTCGAACACGACAATATCGCCGTGCCGCAGGTCTGCCAGGCCTGGCACGAGTTGGTTCACCATGATTCGGTCGTTCACCCGGAGCGTGTTTTCCATCGACTGTGACGGAATGTAGAAGGTGCGCACCAGAAAGGTTTTCAAGATGAACGATGCGGTGCACCCAATCAACAGAATTAGCAGCAGATCTCGGAAGAAGTGTCGCATTTTTTTGGTCTCATGGTGTCGAGCAACGTACTCGTGCCCTGATTTCGTCACCTTGGCGCCTGTGTTCTTTCTCTTAAAAGCGGTGTGCTCGCCCGTTGAGTCGGTTTTCCGCGGAGCGTTGTAGTTAGTATATGCCGTGAAACCGCTGCCCCGTTGGCAACAATCGGCCGTTTAGCACAAACACCCCGACCGCTGGTGCCGGGGTGTTTGTGCCGATGCGCTGCTGCGCACCGTTGAGGTTGCGGGACTAGACGTCGCGCTTTTCTTTAATCTTTGCTTTCTTTCCACGCAGATTGCGCAGGTAGTAGAGCTTCGCCCGGCGAACGTCGCCTCGGGTGACGACCTCAATTTTTTCGATGACCGGGGAGTGTACGGGGAAGGTACGCTCCACGCCAACCTGGAAGCTGATCTTGCGCACGATGAAGGTTTCGCGCACACCGTAGCCGGAACGTGCGATCACCACACCCTGGAAGATCTGCACACGCGAGCGGGTGCCTTCAATAATGTTTACGTGAACTTTCACGGTGTCACCGGCACGGAACTCTGGAATGTCAGTTTTCAGTGACGCTGCATCTACATGGTCGAGATGTTGCATGTCTCATTCGCTCTCTGCGCCCGCCACAAGTCGAATCGCATAAAAATTGTGAGTGATAGTTCGCGCCACGCTCGTCCCGGACCCCTTGTGGCAGGTCGGCACGATGGCACAAGTCTCTATTATGCCACGAAGCCGCACTGCGCGCGAACTGTCGCACACGGTGCGGCTCCATGGGTGGATGCTGCGGCCGGTTGGTCGGACGCCTCCCGTTGGTCTACCCCTTCACCGCCCCCGCGGTTCCCGCACCCTTCAGGAACTGGTTTTGGAAGATGAGGACCAGCGCCAGCGGCAGGATGGAGGCGATGAGCATTGCCGACAGGGCAATCTCACTCGACATCGTTTTCTCCGAGTAGTACAGCGCAACTGAGAGTGGATAGTTGTCCTTACTGGGTAGTGCGAGCAGCGGCCAGAGGAAGTCTTTCCAAGCCGCGGTGAATGTGAGCAGCGCGATCACTCCAATGATGGGTTTTGACAGCGGCAACACGATCGCAAAGAAACTGCGCAGCGGGCCGGCACCATCAATTTTGGCGGCCTCAAATAGTTCAGCTGGGAGTGACTGGAAGTATTGCTTGACAATGAGAATGTTGAAGGCGCTCACTCCGCTTGGCAACCACACCGCCCAGAAGGTGTCAATGAGTCTGACATGCAGAATTGGCACATCCACGATCACTTCGTAGAGCGGAACGAGTGAGATAATTCCGGGAATGAACAGTGTTGCCATAATCAGCAGGTTGAGTATCCCCGCGTACTTTGGCTTGAGAATAGCAAGAACATACCCACCCGTTGTTGCGACCGTGAGAGCTGCAATTGTAACGCCTACAGCGATTGCAATGGTATTGAATGTGTACTGGTCAACCCGGACTTTAACCCAAGCATCGACGAGGTTTTCCGGATGAAAGCCCTGCGGCCAAATACTGAACGGCTCCACCACAATGGCTTGTGCGGTTGAGGTGGCAGCCATCACGAGCCAGAGCAGAGGGAAGAGCCCACTGATGCCCAACAGTACGAGCACGGTTGTTGTGCTCACCCCGAACACTGTCTTGGTGCTTTTGGAGCGAAGATCCCTACTAGAGATAACGGAACGTTCCGCATCACGATCCGCGATACGGGATATTTTCTGTGGTGCCGATGTGCTCATGAGGTGCTCCATTTCTTCGTCACGCGCAGGTAGACAGCGGAGAGAATGATGAGAATGATTGCCAACAGTACGCTCAGCGCTGCCGCTCCGCCGTAATCACCCTTCAAGAAGCGGCGGTACACCATCATAAGAATTGTGATGGTTTTGTTTTCTGGTCCGCCGTCAGTCAGCAAGAACGGCTCTGCGAACACCTGGAATGATCCGATCACCTGCAGCAACAGCAAAATCAGCATAGTACCGCGGAGTTGCGGCAGTGTGACGTGCCAGATTCGACGCAGAATCGAGGCACCATCAACTTCTGCAGCGTCATACAACTCGCGATCAATCATCGTCATGGCCGCGAGATAAATGATGACGGTAGATCCTAACCCGGACCAGATTGCAAGCGCCACAATTGAGGGCATGGAGGTGGCAACATTTTGCAGCCAACCTTGCGGCTCTACACCGAAAAAGCCAACTATCGTGTTGAACACACCATTTGCTTCCGGGGAATAGAAGCGCTTCCAAAGCAGAATGGCAACAACCGGCGGAATGACGACAGGAAGAAACGCGAGCACCGTACCGAACTGGCGTGCACGTCTCAGTTCAACGAGAAAGCCCGCAACGAGGATTGGAATTGGAAACCCAAACACTACAGAGAGCAGCGCAAAGTAGAGCGTGTTGAGGAAGGCTTGGGTGAGCACGGGATCGCTGAGCACCCGCGCAAAGTTGTCCAGACCGATCCAGGTGTGGCTGATCAGGTTAGTTTTTTGGAAACTCATCAGCACGCCGTTGATAATCGGCCACCAGCCGAACAGCGTAAATCCGATGATTGTTGGCAGCGCAAAGAGCAACGCTGAGAGGCCACCGGATCGGAACCAGTTCACAAGAACTGAGCCTGGCGAGCGCCGGGGCTTGGCACGAAGCTGGGTTGTGGACATCGTTATCCTTGAGATTGAGAGATACAGGGGTTTGTCAGCACGCTGGCCGGATGTCTATGACACCCGGCCAGCGTTGGAGAGCTACGTGTTATTCCTGAAGCTGTGCGATCGCCTGCTCAGCTTCCTTTTGAGCAGTTTTCAGCAGTTCGGGGATATTGGCATCTTCACGCCCAAGCACCGCCTGGATGCTGTTGTCGTAAATGGCAAACAGTTCCTGGGCACCAAGCGAAGGCTCCTGCACGATTGGCATCGTCGATGAGGAATCAAGGTAGGGCTTGAGGTTCTCAAGCGGCACGTTGATTTCTGGTTCAATCCAGCCAAGGTATTCTTCCCAAGCGGACTGGGAAATCAGCGGAAGGCCAATGAATGGAACGGGCTGGCCGTCCTTATTGGAGGCTTTCGCCGCGCTGAGGGCGTTTTCTTCGCTCGCGTACTTATTGAAGGTGTGGAACACGATCCACTTCATTGCTGCTTCAACTTCGGCGTCGCTTGCCTCAGGCTTGATGATCGCGATGCGGCCACCACCCGAGGTGCCGAGCCCGTCGGTATCTTGCGGAAGCGGGAGGGTGCCGTAATTTTCTTTCGGGAATCCATCGCGCACGGTGAAGTCGCGGTACGCGTCTGCACCCGTAATCAGCATGCCAAGCTGACCGGCTGCGAAGTCTTTGTTGACATCGCCAGAGCCTGGGATTGCGTTGTTACCCATGACTTTCTTTTCCCATTTGAGTTCATGCAGAAGCTCGAGGGCCTGTTTCGCGGCGTCGGTATCAAGGTTGGCAACATATTTGTCGCCTTCTTGCTTGAGTACCTGATCGCCGAATCCGTTGATCATTGCGGAGAGCAACCAGCCGCCGTAGTTCTCAGTTGCCGGATGTTCAAAGCCGGGTTTTCCAGTTTTTTCTGTGATTGCTTTCGCAGCTTCGGCCATTTCGTTCCAGTCTTTGAATGGACGATCCGGGTCAATCCCCGCCTGCTTGAACAGGTCGCGGTTGATGACGAGGCCGATTGAGTAGGCCGCGACAGGCACACCGTACAGGTTGCCGTCGGGACCGCGCGCCGCGTCAAGCAGCTGATCGTTAATGCCCGAGAGCACTTCGTTTTTCTCGATGAACTCGGTGAGATCTTTAACCTGGCCACGATTTGCAAGACTCTTAACTTCGCCATACGGCACATCCAAGAGTGTGGGCAGCGTGCCACCTGCAACTTGTGCTGCAAATGTAGTCTGATCCCAAAGTGTCTCATCCGCCTTGATTTTGATGTCAGGGTTTTCTTTTTCGAACGCTTTGATCTCATCTTCGAACAGCTTGCGCTCTTCGGGATAGGCCTCGACGGGCAGCCCGCCCATGGTGAGGACTACTTTGCCGTCAGCAGATCCACTCGAACCACCCTTGTCATCACTGCTCGCACAGCCGGTCGCGAGCAAACTCACGACAGCGCCGAGGGCGAGGCCCTTGACTAGTTTGGTTTTGGTGCTCATACGTGCTCCCTTGCTCGTTAGGTGTTGCGCCGTTGCATCGTGCGATGCCACGGCATCCGTTGTCCAGTCAGCCTAGCGCAAACATATTACCTAAGTCAATCTGGTGCAGATTTTTTAAAAACCGAAGCGGCCGGGTACGTGAGCAAACGCACCCGGCCGCAGACGGCATCCACACATGGATGCTTAGCGAGCGAACCAGCCCTCCTGAGGGTTGGTAACCGCCGGAATACTGCGCGATTCACCCGCACGACGCGAGTGGCCATCCGCCGGCGCGGCCCAGCGGACACCGTTCGCAAGCACTTTTCGCACCTGATCATGGAAGTACACCGGGTAATCCTGATCGCCGGGACTAAAGTAAAAGATCTTACCTAACCCTCGGGTGAAGGTTACCCCCGAGCGGAACACTTCGCCGCCGGCAAACGAACTGATGAAAATGACATCGTCGGGCGTGGGGATATCAAAAAACTCCCCATACATCTCCTGCTGCTCAATCACGATAGGTTGCGCAATGCCCTCGGCAATCGGGTGCGCCGGGTTCACCGTCCACACCAACTCCCGCTCGCCAGCGTTGCGCCACGCCAGCGAACACGTCGTGCCAAGCAAATCAATGAAAATCTTCGAAAAATGCCCCGAATGCAGCACCAGCAAGCCCATGCCGCCAAGCACGTGGCGTTTCACCCGCGCAACGGTCTCATCCGTCACCGCGTCATGCGCCTCGTGCCCCCACCACAGCAGCACATCAGTGTCAGCCAACGCCTGCTCACTCAGCCCCTGCTCGGCGTCAGCCAGCGTAGCGGTGCGAATGATCGGGCCATCGTCGAGATGCTTACGCAAGCCCTCAGCAATCGCCCCGTGCATGCCGTCAGGGTAGCGCTCGGCAATCTCCGGCTGGGTAGCCTCGTGGATGCCCTCATTCCACACCAAAATATTCAACGGTTTCATTGCGTTTCCTCTCAAATCGTTTCGTAGCGAACCGCGACCTCGCGGCCCTCGGCGGCTGACCGGTAGCAGGCATCGAGCACGGCGGTGCGGCTCAGACCCTCCGCCCCGGTGTGGGCAGCCCAGGTGTCCGGTCCAGCCTGAACATGGGCAACGAACTCGGCAACAACGGCGTGATGCCCGGCAACCGGTTCTGGCTGAATCACCCGATCCGCCTGCACCCCATCCTGGTCACGCCAAATCTCCACCAGAGCCGCATCGGTGTAGTTGTTCACCGCAATGCGCGCCCCGCCATCCTCACCAAACAGGGTCACCCCAAACTCGTCCCCCTCGGGGCGATAACTTGCCCACGACGTTTCCAACTGCAACGAGCGGCCGCCTTCCAGGCGCAACAGCACCGTAGCAAGATCCTCCACCTCGTAAGCAGAATTCACCTGCATCGCACTGCCGCCGGCACCACCAAGTCCGCGCGGCCCCAGCGCCGCATGCGTCACCGCCGAAGCGCTCAACACCTTCGGCTCGCCCATCAGCGCCAGGGTGTAATCAAGAATGTGGATACCAAGGTCAATGAGCGGACCACCACCAGACATTTCCTTATTCACAAACCAGCTCCCCAACGCCGGGATGCCCGCGCGGCGCATCCACTCGCACCGAGCGTGGTAAATCTTCCCCAGCTCACCCGATTCAACAACGGCACGCAGCGCCTGAATATCGCCGCGGCGGCGGTGATTAAACGCAACCTCAAGCACGCGCCCCGCGGCCCGCGCAGCCGCGGCCATCGTGAGCGCCTCATCCAAATCGCGCGCCATGGGTTTCTCGCTCAGCACGTGCAGCCCAGCCTCCAGCGCCGCAATGGTCATTGGCGCATGCAGGAAAGTCGGAACCGCAACGCTCACCACGTCAATCCCGCCGTCAGCAACAAGATCTTGCCAATCGTGGTAGTGCCGTGGAACATTGAACTTCGCCGCAAGCTCCTCGCGTCGTTCATCCTCAACGCCAGCAATGGCAACCAGTTCAACGCCCTCGAGTGCAGCGTAGGCCTCCATGTGTGCCTGCCCCACCCCCAAACCAATGACTGCTGCGCGAAGCGGCGGCTGCGTGTGACTCATGTGACTCCTTTATCAGTGTGGTAGTGCGAAACGCGCCGAAGCACGGGCATGCGTCTGCACACCCCAAGGCTACGCAGAACAACACGACGAACCCATCCTACGCGAAAGATCATACGTGTGTGCCGGCGCGCACGACCCAAAATGCCCGCACGATGCGCGTGCCAGAACCCACGAGAACCCGCACCTCACCCGGGTGCACGTCGTCAGGCTACTCAGCTCCCTGCCCGCCGGGCAGCAAATCGGGACGCACCGCGGCGGTACGTTCCACGCGCTGGGCATGCCGCCACTGCTCAATCACGGCATGATTACCGCTCAGCAGCACCTGTGGCACCGAAAATCCGCGCCACGTTGCCGGTTTCGTGTAGCTTGGATACTCCAGCAGGCCATCCTCATGCGACTCTTCAGTCAAACTCTCCGGATTCCCAATCACCCCGGGAACCAGGCGACCAATCGCCTCAACCATCGCCATCGCGGCCACCTCGCCGCCATTCAACACATAATCCCCAAGGCTCACCAACTGCACCCGGGCATGCTGCGCGGCAAACGAAAACACCCGGTGGTCAATCCCCTCATAGCGGCCACAGCCAAACACCAGGTGCGACTCCCCCGCAAGCCGCTTCGCCATGCGCTGATCAAACACCGCCCCCGCCGGGGAGGGAAACAACACGAGCGGGGTCGATGTCGCGTCGGCACTCAACGATGTTGGTCCAACCGGTTCGGGGGCGAACCAGGCCGGCTGGGTCTCGGCCTGCGCCGGTTCGGCGAGTGCGGCATCCACGATCAATGGATGCTGTTGGTCCAGAATATGCCCCAACGCACGCGCCCACGGCTCCGGTTGCATAACCATGCCAGCGCCACCACCGGTGGGCTTGTCATCAACCGTGCGGTGGCGATCAAACGTGAAATCGCGCAAATTGTGCACGCGCAGATCAAGCGCCCCCGAATCGCGGGCTTTGCCGATCAACGAAATTCCCAGAATGTCGAAAAACTCTGGAAAAATGCTCACAATATCGATGCGCACTCAACGAACCTCGCGCTACGAACTCGGCGTTGCGGCAGCGGAATCATCCCGCGCAAGCACAGCCTCATCCGGTTCAAACAGGCCAACCGGCGGGGTGAGCACAATCTCACCGGCAGCAACATCAACGGTGGGCACGATGGCCGCCACGAAAGGCACCATTACCTCGCCGCGCGGGGTTTGCACGATCAGCAAATCTTGCGCGGGAAAATGCTCCAGACGCGCAACGGTGCCCACCTGAACCCCGTCACGCAACACGCGCAAACCAACCAGCTGGTGGTCAAACCAAGCGTTTTCGTCGCTCGTATCTTCAGTCAAATCTGCCTGCAACCAGAGAATCGCCCGCGCCAGCGTTTCGGCAGCAGTGCGGTCATCGACCCCGACGAAAAACGCAACCGGCATGTCGTTATACCAGCGCAGTTCGCGCAACTCGAGCGACTTCCCCCACCAGGCTGAACCCTCGGGAACCTGTAACCGGAACGATGCGCCCGCAACAAACCTGCGACCGGGGTCGTCGGTGTACAGCTCAATCTTGAGGGCACCCTTCAGCCCGTGCGCCTTAGTGAGGCGACCAACCCGAAGCCAAGACGGATCATCAACAAACGAGGTGTCGGTTTGCAGCACCACCACACCCACCTACTGATCGGTGTCTACAACGTCGACCCGCACCCGGCGACCATCCGCCAGCGCCGATACCACGGTGCGCAGCGCCTGAGCGGTGCGCCCAGAACGGCCAATCACACGGCCGAGGTCCTCGGGGTGCACATGCACCTCGAGGACCTCGCCGCGCGGACCGCTCTCCGAAACAATGCGAACCTCGTCCTGGTGATCAACGATCCCCTTGACCAAATGTTCGAGAGCAGGTGCAAGCACGTGTTATGCCTCACCCTGTTCTTCAGCAGCCTCAGCCTCGGTCTCAGCCTGCTCAGCCGCCTCGGGCGCCGCAGCAGCCTTGGGAGCCTCAACCTTCGGCTTCAACACCGGCTTCTTGGCCTCGTCAGACACAAACACGGGTTTTGGTTCTTTCACCTGAACGGTGCTCACCGCGTTCTCATCGCCCTTAAACTTGCCCCAGTCACCGGTGAGCTTCAGAATTGCCGCAACCTGCTCGGTGGGCTGCGCGCCAACGCCCAGCCAGTACTGAGCGCGCTCCGAGTTCACCTCAATGAACGAAGGGTTCTCGGTGGGGTGGTACTTGCCGATCTCTTCAATCACTCGACCATCACGCTTCGTGCGCGAATCCGCAACAACGATGCGGTAGTAGGGTGCGCGGATCTTACCGAGACGCTTCAAACGAATTTTTACAGCCACAATTTCTCCTGAAAATGTTTTGATGAGTGGATGAACCGCGGCCGGCTGCGTGGGTGTACACTCGGCGCGAAAGCTCTAAGGAACCCTGTGCCGCCTGAGTAGAGGGTCGGGCATGCACAGAATCAACACTCCATTATGTCAGACGGAAGCGCATTTCGACGAATCGTTGCCAACGGTTCGCGGGCACGCCGGCTGGTGCAGGCGTGCGCCAGCAGCAGCCCGTCAACCACGCCCAAGCATACGCTGCAGTGCCGCCAATTCCTCCTCGGTGGGCGCGCCGCCCCCCGAAGGGCTGCCCAAACCGAAACCGGAACCCGCGGGCTGGGTAACCGCCGGCGCGGCGGCTGCGTTCGCTTCCAACGCCCGTTTTGCCGGATTACCGGAACGGGCAGCACCTTTCTTCGCCTTCCCCTTCGCTTTCGCGTTTCGTTTGCTCGTCCCCGCACGCATGCCGGGAATTGGCCCCATTCCGGGAATATTTGGCACACCGCCCCGGGCAACCGTTTTCATCATCTTCGCGGCCTGCTCAAAGCGATTCACCAGGCTGTTCACCTCGGTGACCGTGGTCCCGGAGCCGCGCGCGATACGCAACCGGCGCGAACCGTTCAGCAGTTTCGGATTCGCGCGCTCAGCGGGAGTCATCGACTGAATAATCGCCTCGGTGCGCACCAATTCGCCCTCATCGAGCTGATCAAGCTGCTCACGCATCTGCCCCATACCGGGCAGCATGCCCATCATTTTCTTGAGCGAACCCATGTTGCGAATCTGCTGCAACTGCCCCAAGAAGTCATCAAGCGTAAAGGTGGACGAAGCCATTTTCTCGGCAAGCTTGCGGCTCTGCTCCGCATCAAACGTCTGCTGCGCCTGCTCGATCAGGGTAAGAATATCGCCAAGGTCAAGAATTCGACTGGCCATCCGGTCCGGATAGAACGGCTCAAAATCGCCAAGACCCTCGCCCGTCGAGGCAAACAAAATCGGGCGACCAGTGACACTCGCAACCGACAGCGCCGCACCGCCACGGGCATCCCCATCAAGCTTCGTCAACACCACGCCGGTGAAATCGACACCCTCCTGAAAAGCCTTGGCCGTGTTCACCGCGTCCTGGCCAATCATGGCGTCAATCACAAACAGCACCTCGTCCGGGTTCACCGCTTTGCGAATATCACCCGCCTGCTTCATCAGCTCAGCATCAACGCCCAACCGGCCGGCGGTGTCAACAATGACCACGTCGTGCAGTTTCGTCTGCGCATAGGCAATACCGTCACGCGCGACCCGCACCGGATCACCAACCCCATTGCCCGGCTCAGGCGCAAACAGGGTGGCACCAGCCTGCTGCGCAACAACGCCCAGCTGCGTCACGGCGTTCGGGCGCTGCAAATCACAGGCCACCAACAACGGCGTGTGCCCCTCCTTCACAAGCCACTGCGCAAGTTTGCCGGCAAGCGTGGTCTTTCCGGCACCCTGCAAGCCGGCAAGCATAATGACCGTCGGGGCGGTTTTCGCGAACTGCAACCGCCGCTGCTGCCCACCAAGAATCGTCACGAGCTCTTCGTTCACGATCTGCACCACCTGCTGCGCAGGGTTCAACGCCTGGTTCACCTCGTCGCCCAGGGCGCGCTCACGCACACGGGCGGTGAACGCTTTCACCACCTCAAACGCCACATCGGCATCAAGCAGGGCGCGGCGAATTTCGCGCACGGTGCCGTCAACATCCGCTGCGCTCAGCTTCCCTTTCGTGCGCAGGGACTTGAACGTTTCGACAAGACGATCTGAGAGTGTTCCAAAAGTAGCCATAACGCTCCCATTCTACGCGAAACGCCCGGCCGCCCTTCCCGGGTTGGCTGCCCTTCCCGGGTTGGCTGCCCTAGCCGACGAGTTGTTGGGCAAACACGTGCGG
>CAYTSH010000007.1:0-26263 GCA_964440395.1 uncultured Microbacteriaceae bacterium | reverse complement strand
CGCTCGCTCCGGTTCGACCCACACGCGCTACCGAAAACGACTGCTAAACAAGGGGCTCTCCAGAGCTTGCGCACCCCGTAGACGGAGTAGTTTGATTCCCAGAGTTCGAGCAGCCGCGGCGCGATTTCCGCGTCGCGCCGCTGCCGGGCCGACGCTGGTCTGCCGTTCGCGGCGTAATACGTGGACGGGGCCACCTGCAGAACCTTGCAGATGCGCTCGACCCCGAGCCTGCGACCAGCAACAAGATCGTCTTTGTTGCGATTGATGAAGGCCACTACATCTTGTGTTGGCGGTCGAGCTCCGCCCCGAAGAAAGACGCGGCACGTTTCAGGATTTCATTCGCACGCTTGAGCTCACGCACTTCTTGCTCTAGTTCCCGCATGCGAGCGTGTTCGTCGGTCGTGACCCCCGCTTTCACGCCGTCATCGATGTCAGCCTGGCGCACCCACGCTCGTACCGACTCGACCCCGTAGCCGAGCTGTTCTGCCACGCGCGAGGTCGTTCCTTGGCTTGTGCCGAGCTCCACGCGAAGCGTGCGCACCATTCGGACCGCTGCGGCTTTCTCTTCAGCCGAATAACGGCGTCCTCTGTTGTTTGTTCGTTCCATGACTCCATCTTCTTTCCAAAAGCATGGAATCTCCAACAAACCCAGAGCGCTTCACAGCGTTTCAATGTCTACAGGATTTGACACAGCCCACATAGCCCAACCTGTTAGCCGAACCGCTCGAGAAGATGAACAACCGTCTCAAAGTCTCCAAAAGGTTCATCGCTCAATCAGTTCACAGTCTTGCATCCGAGGAATGTCTTGTTGCTCGTGTTGACGCCTGAGACATACAAGCAGTAAGTAGTACCCACACCTGAGAATGGTACAGAAAACGAAAAACCATGCTGAGGACCGTAAACAGGGTATGCGTCGCCTACATCCGGGCGAGACATAGTCGCATCGAAAAATCCAAGGCTCTTCCCAATTCCAATCTGGCCTCCTGAGAACACTTCGAGCTGAGCTTTCGCACTTGATGGTGGAACGATTGCCCACCCAGACAGTGAAACTGAACCACCTCGAGCAACAGCTGATTCAAAATTTCCAAACGGCGGCGGCAGCGTGGAAATGACCTGTTGACATCGTAGATTAAAATCACTGCCCGTACCCACGTTTAATGCTCGTACGCACACCGAGTGATTTCCTGGTTCAAGTTCGACGCTAGTGAAAAATCCATGCTGTGCGCCATAGCCAGGAAATACCCTAGCCACGTCTGGTCTCTCTGAGTTCGCCACGGTTCGAATAGCGTCGACCCCATCAACCGTCAGAACGGTGGCTATGGGCTCACTCGTGTCTGGGTCGATCGCCCACCCTCTGACATGCACAACATTGGCGTCAACCGTTACCTCGTCGAGCGAACCAAAAGGCGACCCGGTAGCAGTGCTCACGACATGGCACCCTAACAACACATTTTCTACCTGTTGCGGATCGATTGCATAAACACAGTATTCAGTGGTTCCAACTCTCGTTGGCACCGAGACGAGAAAGCCATGGTTGCTTCCGTAGTCTTTATAAACTCTCCCAACATCAGGCCTGTTCACCGCTGCGACGTGGGATCCACCCCACCGCAAAGTGCCTGTAGCCGTCCTGGCGTACACATGGATATCAATACTGCGATTAGTATCAGGATCGATCGTCCAACCTTTAAGCATTGTGCCAGTGGGGGTTAGAGTCGCAGATTCGAAATTTCCAAATGGTGGCCCACCTGCCCCGGCGCGAACTGAACAGTCAAGAAGCGAATTTTCACCTGCACCGACATTGATCATATAGATGCAGAATTCTTGAGGCCCCTGAGGGAGTGCGAACGTGATTGAAAACCCATGATTACGACCAAGTGAGGGAAAGGACTGCAGTGATTCTGAGCTATCCAAATTCGCTCGAGCAAGCAGCGTAAAGACCCCTTTGCCATACGGACCTCCCGCATAGATATGCAAATTCACCGGCTCAGTTGTATCGGGATCAACTGCCCAACCAGAAACAGTTACTTTGTTTAAGCCAGCCGATACAGAAGTCACAACTCCACTTGGGCTTCTATTCGATGTCTGTGTAGAACCAAACCAATCGGTAAAGTAGTTATAAAAGTTTCGGTTGCCATAAGATGAGCATTGATCATTTGCCGCAGAATACCCGGCGCTCAACGCTGCTGCATTAGGTTGGTATGGTGTGTAATAGTAAAGTCCTGCGGTGGCAGCATTCTTTATCGTTACCGCAGTGGAACCACATGAACTATTAGGGTGATAAGAAATCCTGCTCGACTTTCCTACCGGATACCATGTGTACAGTTTTGAGGTACCCGGAGGATTAGTGTATCTCTTAAACTGCCATGAAGCCGAGTAGACCTGATTGAAAAAACCAAAAAAATCTGCATCACAGTCAGCAGTATCGGGGCAGGCGTAGCCCATAGCAATTTTATAACGGCTCGAACCAGGTGAAGTACTCGTAACAAGCCCTTGTTCCTTTTGTAATGTAACGAGCAAGACTTGTGGGTTGACACCACAAGCCTGTGCAACTTTTGCAAGGATCGTAGATGCGCGCTCGAGACCAGAACTAGTGTATTCTTTACACATCGCATTTGCAGGAACTGTAGACGTTACCTGGGCATAAGATTTGAGACAGGTGTATCCTGATGCGCAAACAGGCACTTTACGATCAAGAAATGATTGAATCTCCTGCGCAGACATGCTGCTGGAGTTGTAGAACACCTCATCAGAGATAATATTGCCTGGATCAAAACCGGCGAGCGTTGCCTCAGCGTTGTCGACACATGTATATTGCCCAACTGCCATAACGAGAAGTATTGACCATATCAATGACATTCTCTTGATAACGAAACGATCGCTTCTCGCTGACGCTGTCGTAACCCTAGCATTTGTTTTACGTTCAACCCGAAAACGAAACATAATCAGTGACTACCCCCTTAATCTCGTTGTTAGTGAACGAAACACTTATTTTCCATTCCCCCGCCGATTCTGTTGCGTAATTAAGCACCAGTCCTGCGCAGTATGTTCCCTGCGCGTCTGGCACAACCAAACCTACCGTTTCGATGTATTCTTCACCCTGAGAAAGTGCAGCCACGCAATTTCCACTACTGCTCGATACACCAGGTAGGAATGCTGTTAACGTAACGGTACGGTTCTGAGGATCTACTTCGCGGGCGACCATCAACATTGTGACAACATCTGAGCTGACCTGTTGAGGAGAACTTGCTGCTTCAGATTGTTCCGCCGAAGTCTCAGTTGGAGAGGTGTCTGTGACCTGGGAGTCTTCAGGTGGGGACTCGGCGGTATTTTCTGGATTGGGAGACTGGATTGGCACAACTTGATCGGCAATACGTTCTGGAACCACTGCGGTATTCAGGTCAGCACACGACGTTAGAAAAGCAGCGCATGTTAGTGCCGCCAGAAAAGAGAAAATATTTTTTGTCACGCTCTTTCGCCAAGCAAGTCCGGATGACACAGTTTTCTCCATAGACATCAAACTAGGAGATCTGGTCAGTGTTCTCGGGATCGCACAGAAAATTAAATATTCCTTCGAAAGATTGGCTCCAGTCACCGTGGTGTTGCTCGATAGTTGCAACAGCGGAGGCTCCGATCCTGGCGCGCAGTCCTGGATCATCAATCAGGGCTGAAATTGCACTCACTAGGCTACTGACCGATCGACGTGTTCGCAGTGAATTCTCGCCATCCTCAAAAATCCAATCGAACCATTCACTGTCAGGTACCACCATACTCACACCGCAAGCCATCAATTCCAAAGGAAGATACGATGGATGCCTGGAGATTTGCATGGTCACACCAATGTCCGCTTGCCGGTAAAGATTTGCTGTTGCACGATAGTCCATGAGACCTAAGTCCACGAAATCAGACGAAGAAGGCAAGTGGCTTGCTCCAGCAACAACCACACGCACACGTGTTCCATACTTCTTTTTAATCTCATTCAGGGCACCATAGACCAATTCCCAACAGTTCCGGAAGTGATCACGTGCGTATGCGAAAATTGTTACTGGCTCATCTGGGTGACGTTCGACTCGACCGCTAGCATGGTATATTTCACGATCAACTGCCGGTATGAAACATAGCCCTTTACCACCGTAAGCCTCAGTGTATGTTCTATACATGCTTTCCGTATTACAAAGCGCATACAATCCAAGTCGGTAGGATTCCTCTGCCATCGCAAACATACTGCTGGCTGGATAAAACTCTGGTTCAAAATCTTGAACCATATAAAAATGTCGTTTAACGTTTTGGAGTCGAGCAACATGAATGGCGGTGAGCCACAAAGTTGCCACAGCCACATCCGCCGCAGGTATTTGCGCTAACTGCTCAGGAGAACCGTTATAAAATGCAATCGATGCATTCGTTCCGAGCCCAGCAAATGCAGCATCCAGCGCAGAACGGAAAAAGTTTTCATCCGGGTTGCCCAGCACGACAAAACGGTTGTGGACACCGTGTTTCCGGGCAAGCATATCCGCAAGCCTAAAACAAGTATTAAATCCACCAAAAAATGGCATGTCAATTTCCGGGATGAACCAATTAATTGTACGAACAGTAAATTTCTCAAGGTAAAGTTCGTGATGCGCCTTCACAGCATCGGCGTCTGCATCCGTAACATCAGCCACTCCAAGCAGCGCTCGTGCCTCCTCAGCAATTGACATCGTTTGCACGCGTGGCGAGGTGGGGCGGTTGAAACCTGCGAGAATTACCTCATTTGGTCTACGTTCATCCTTGGATCGTAACATTGGCTTCGCAGAAAGTGAAGAAATATTGGGAGACACGAACGGATCCCCGTTCGTAAGCCACGGGACGTAGCGCCAGTAGCTTGCATATAGATCCTGTTCAGGAACAGTGTCACCCCGCGTCAACGACTCAAAGTGTCTAACCATATCAAAAGGAATAACAACATTTCTTCTACCCCTGATAATTTGATCTAGACCGAGCACAACGTCACTCCCCATGAGTTGAAAACGCTCATCAAGGCCGCCAACCTGCTCAAAAAAATCACGCCGAAGCGCTACACACGCCCCGGTCACTGCAAGTGTGTTTCGGTACCAGGATGTATGGCCGATCATGGTCATTTGATCGGGCGTCATGCAACTAAATAGATTATCCGCTAGACCGCCCGGTCCGAGAATTACGCCACCATGCTGAATGAGGCCTGTCCCCTCAAGAAGCTGCAGCCCTACGGTGCCGACACCAGGTTGAATTGCAATTCCAACCATATCGCTCAACCAATCTGGATCAACAATTTCGGTGTCATCATTCAACAAAACAATAATCGAGCCACTCGAACTTGCAACGCCAGCATTGTTAGCCCGATTGTAGTTGAATGGAGACTCAGTCCACCACAGAACTTCTGCGTCGAAGGACGTGAGAACCTGTTCATACCAATTACGGTTATCCTCTGTTTCACCGCCGTTGTCAACTATGCATATCTCAAAATTACTATACCGAGTCTCGGCAAGACTTTGTAATAATCGAATCATATTGTGTCGATTATGCTTTGTGGGGATGATAATTGAGACACGGGGGTCACCCTCATGTGCGTATCGGATGCGCAGGCTAGACTCCCGCAATAGCACCTCGGCTTTTACACCATGTTGATGCATGGCTGTTTGCACCATTACAGCATCTTCTTGCGTCAGATCAGGATATGCAGTTTGAGCTGTGAGTAATGGTACTGATATATGATGAAATTCAGCACCTGTGAGTTCTGCGTGTAGTAGCATCCGCCAAAGTTCGCGCTCTACTGATTGGGAAAAATCTAGTTGATCTGCACATTCGAGACGAAACGCAAACGCATTTTGTACGTAGTTTACACCGCGCAGCATATCAGGTGAAAATTGCGGGCGGAATAGTGGATCGTATCGCCTACCGTCCGATTCTCCACGATCAGAATCGAATGTCACGATGTCGATACCCGGATTACTTGCAGTCGCTTCGTGCAATAGGGCAGGGAGATGCTGAGAAATTTTGTCACCGTCTCGAAGGATTAGCACAAAGTGAAGCCTGCCGTCCTTGAGAAGTCGATCACGATCAGCAAGAAATTTTTCATACTGCGACCACTCCTGCGTTTCGACTTCAGCTACATGACATGTGGGTTCAACCTCACTGCTCAGCTCGGCAGACATGTCAGGCGATTCGCATATCGGTCTAAAAACGTGCAATGCTAACTTTGTCGACGATTCTGCAGGGAGAAGATACGTCGGCACATTTTCGGCCAGCCAGCTTTCGTATTCTGACACAATCGTTTCAACGACGACCGTTTCGGCTTCGACGATCGAAGGCTCTTCCTCTACTTCTACCTCTACCTCTACCTCTACCTCTGCCTCAATCACCGACGATTCCATTTCCGCGATCAAGGCATTTTGACGTTCCTGTTCTTGCTGTTTAGTTACGATTTTTGCATTCCGAAACCGCACTGGTATTTCACGGAGCGCCCGATATACCACACTGCCCGCCACCCGAATTGTTGAATCTGGTGACAGCAAGTTTATAACTTTCCGCGCGGCTCTTTTTAGTAGCACGTTCAGCACTTCCTTTCGAATCGCACAAACACCAACAGCTGTTCCTCCTTAGAATTGCAGCCTAACGCTACTGCTTAAAAGTATAGTGACCCTGGTCGACTTACCCAAACACCCGACGTGCCTCACGTACTTTGAGCGCGTGGCACGGGTTGGTGTCTCACGTACCTTGAGCGCGAACCCCACTTTTTGAGCGAGAGGCTTGCCTCATGGAAGGCGAGATGGATTTGAGCGTAAGAGGGCAAGGCACAACCAACCTCCGCGACGCGTACCGCAGCGCGTCCAAACGCGACAAAGGTCGCATACTGCATGAAATCATGGTGACCAACAGGTGTAGACAGGTCAACAGCGCTCAGGCTTGTTTCAGGGTCAAAACTCCCCGACCCGCAAGCACCGGTCGATAACCGTCGCTTGCGTCCACTTACCGACAGTCACGCGGCACGCGAGCTGCTCGTTCACGTCTGGAAATTGATGGGGTTACCCTGCGGTAAGTATTTCGTGGTGTTGCTTCTCCACTGGTTACCAATGCTGCAAATAACAGGCGACCTGAGCCATCCGTTCGCCACTGCTGACGTGGTTGACCAGTTACAGACCATGAGTGCTGCGACCGTTGACCGCACCCTGAGTGCGGCAGTTCGCGAGTTTCTTACCGCACGCGGGTATCGAACAGCGAAACGGCGGCTGCCCGATACCCACCAACTCGATGACAAAGCGCTTGCGCCAGAGACCCACCGTCTCCACACCGACAACAATGGGGTGTAAGGGCGCAGAAAATACATACACTCTTCCTCCAGCAAGAGTGTGGGGCGCGACCAGACGACCATGCTAATGCGCTCCCGCTCCGAACCCCCGAAATCACTACCCGGCATACAGGCCGTGATCTCACCAGGATGACGCATCACTCGACCCACTGCTCAAACCACATGTCATTGGTCTACACCGAACGAGTACGCGAGATAAGAGCGATGCAGTCAACAATGACTATTGACGATAGAGTACGATACTGCACTCCCAGAGACCACCGATACGCTCTACAAGACTGAACTGCTCCGCAGGCAAGCACCCCCTGACACACCGTTAAGGAGGCAGAGCTCGAGACGCTGAAATACGTGTGACACTGTAACAACCAGCGCCCCCACGAAGCACCCAACACCACACCCCGGCCAAGGACAACACTACGAACTATGCGAAAGAAATCAGCCCCCAAACCAAGCAAGTTCGACAGAACCAAAGGTCGAAACAAAACCCAGAACACTTCACTGAGTGCACGTGTTCCGAACAGTTTTCACCAGCTACTTCTTACAACCAGTCTCTCAGGATATAAGAGCGAATACTGTCTGAGAGCCACAGGCTGACCACACACCGCAGGGAAGACGACTAAACTCACCGCATATCGTGACACTCTCAAATCATCACAAATCGCACACGAGATCGATTGGATCTAACAACGCCCCGCCTATCTCGCCGCAACCAACACCCCTCCCCTCGAGAACATCAAAATTGCAAAATAACCAGACGCTCAGACCAGGGGCCAAACCTGCCCAAGCGAAGAAGCGACATGCCAACTTGACTGGGTTTTACGCGAGCATCCTCTATGAAAAATCTGAGAGTTTCGCGGTCATATTGAGATGAGGTTCCCCGGCTCGTAAGCGCCAGAATATTGAATCAACCAAAATCCAATCAAACCCCAACACAATCGACTTGTCTGGCGGCGCAAGATACAGCCCCACCACGTCAGTGAACTTCGCAACGAGTTCGGGTTCAGTGGTGAACTCGAACGTCTCAGATTTCCACAGTTGCACCTCGTATTCCCACCACGAACGCAACACTGTTGCGTTCCATACGCCTAACCTGCCTGCCAGTTGTCGTGACGACCAGTGCGTCACACTTACTTCTCCGGCGGATCTTAAACTGCCGTCGCAACAATATCAGAATGACCAAGATGCACCAGTCGACCTGAACAATGAGCATCACACAGGCCATCGATACCAGCCTCGAGATACCGCTTCAGCCACTTGTACATCGATGTTGCAGTCGTGCCCACTTCCGCCGCGATTCGATGATTCGCATGCCCCTGTGAAGCGAGCAACGCAATCCTTGCCCTCATCGCTCAACTCGACGGAATACGCGTCGACCGCGTCCACGAGAGCAACACGGCACCGTCATCATTACGAAAGCACAAACTGGAGCAGCAGCAATAGCCATACCCAATTCCCCTAGATACCCGACCATTTAGGAACTAACGGCACGCGACGCTGGTGACCGCGCCGCGTGCCGCGCCTCATCGAAGCCACGCTCAATTTCGAGGGCGAGCTCCACGCGGTCCTCCACTGGCAGGAACGCGGCAGCCGCAGCATTCAGCTGGAACTGTTCCACATCATCCACCCCATAGGCGAACGTGTCGGCGAGGGCCGCGAGTTCATGGCTGATCGAAGTGGCACTCATGAGTCGGTTATCCGGGTTGACGGTGACCGCGAATCCCAGCTGATACAGCAGGTCAAAGGGGTGGTGCTCGAGCGAGCTCCCCCAGGCCGCGATTGCCCCGGTTTGTAGGTTAGACGATGGGGCGAGTTCCAGCGCGATCGCGCGATCCTTCACCCAGTGCGCCAGTTCCCCAAGCCGCACCAGTGTGCGCTCGTCATCACTCGCCTCCTGCACAATATCCTCAGCCACGCGCACGCCGTGGCCAAGCCGCAACGCCCGCCCATCGAGCAAGGCGCTGCGAATCGAATCCACCCCACCCGCCTCACCGGCGTGCACCGTTGCCGGCATGAGCTCACGGGCGAGCAGCTCGAATGCTTCCCGATGGATCGCGGGCGAGTAACCAAACTCGTCACCCGCCAGGTCAAAACCCACCACGCCCCGGTCACGATGCCGCAATACGAGCTGGGCAACCTCCAGCGAACGGTCACTGTGTCGCATTGCGCACAGCAGCTGCGTCACCCTGATCCGTTGCCCCGCCGCCGCGGCCCGGTCAACCCCGGCGTCAAGCCCGGCTTGAACCGCCGCAACGGCATCGTCAAGACTCAAGCCTGCGCGCAGGTGCTGCTCGGGTGCCCACCGAATTTCGGCGTAGCGCACGCCGTCACAAACCAGGTCCGCCACAAACTCAGCGGCCACCCGGAACAGCTGCTCCTCGGTTTGCATGACAGCACAGGTGAGGGTGAATGTTTTGAGGTAGTCAACCAGTGAACCGGTTTGTGACTGCCGCTCAAACCACGCGCCAAGTTCGCCCGGGTCGTCGACCGGGAGCGGAATGCCCGCTGCATCAGCGAGCTCGGCCACGGTTTCGGGTCGAAGCCCGCCGTCGAGGTGGTCGTGCAGGGAAACTTTGGGGAGCGCTTCGATGCGCACGCCGCCGGGAAGGGTGGGCGCATCGGCTGGCACGGCGGGCGCCCCGGCTGCCCGGGCTACGCCGGCTCCCAGGGCAGTGCCGGCTGGTACAGCCGCATCGGCTGGCACGGCTGCGCCGTCGGGCGTTGAAAACAGTGGTGGGTTCATGGTTCGCTGCTCCTGCCGCTCAATCATCAGCCAGGATGCGCTCGGCGACCAGCCTGCGAGCGGCCGGGGGCGTGTCACCGATCACGATTGCGCCCTCCGCCGCGGCGAGTGCCCGGTCAAACCGGGCCGGGTCGTCGCCCATGATCGTGTAGAGCGGCTGCCCCACCGTGACCGAATCGCCCGGTTTCACGTGCAAATCAACCCCCGCCTCGTGCCGCACGGGGTCTTGCGGTCGCGCACGACCCGCACCGAGTCGCCACGCCGCAATGCCAAGCGGCAGGGCGGCCATTTCTGTCACGAAACCGGTTTCGGTTGCCAGCACCGTGTGTTGTTCACGCGCAACCGGGAGCGCGGCGTCCGGGTCGCCACCCTGCGCAATGATGCTGCGCCGCCACACATCCATTGCCCGGCCGTCGCGCAGCGCCGCGGCAACATCCGCATCCGGTTTTCCGGCGAGGCGCAGCATTTCTTCAGCCAGCGCAATGGTGAGCTCCACCACGTCGGCGGGGCCACCGCCTGCCAACACCTCAACAGATTCGCGCACCTCGTTGGCGTTGCCGATGGCGTACCCGAGGGGGGTGTTCATATCGGTGAGCAGCGCGCTGGTCCGCACCCCGGCATCCCGACCTAAATCGACCATGGTTTGCGCGAGTTCGCGCGAACGGTTGATGTCGGTGAGGAACGCACCGGAACCAAATTTGACGTCGAGCACCAGCGCGTCGGTGCCTTCGGCAATTTTTTTGCCCATGATTGAGGAGGCGATGAGGGGAATCGATTCGACCGTGCCGGTGATGTCGCGCAGCGCGTAGAGTCGCTTATCCGCCGGGGCAAGTTCCGCGCCCGCAGCGCACACGACGCCACCAACGTCACGCAGAATCTGCACCATCTCGTCGTTGCTGAGGTCGGCTCGCCACCCGGGGATGCTTTCAAGTTTGTCGAGCGTGCCACCGGTGTGCCCGAGGCCACGCCCGGAAAGCTGGGGCACCGCCACGCCGAATGAGGCGACGAGCGGCATGAGGGGGAGGGTAATTTTATCGCCGACGCCACCCGTGGAGTGTTTATCGACGGTTCGTTTGCCCACGCCGTTCAGGTCGAGTCGCACCCCGGTGCCAATGATGGCGAGGGTGAGGTCTTTGATTTCTTGGCGCCCCATGCCGTTCAGGAAGATCGCCATGGCAAGTGCCGACATTTGTTCGGGCACCACGTATCCGCGGGTGAACGCGTCGATCACCCAGTTAATTTCGGCGGTGCCCAGGGTGCCGCGGTCGCGTTTGCGGTGAATCAGATCGACGACGTCGTATGGTTCGACACTCATTGGTGAGAGCTCCTTGTGGTTGGGGTTCGATTGGGTTCAAGTGGGTGGATGCCGTGGGCGGCGTTACGCTTCGGCTGCGGCCGCGAGGGTGTCCGGTCCGAACGCGTCGGGGAGCACCTCCTGGATGCTGCGAACGCCGCTGACGGTTTGGAGTAGCATTCCCGCCGCGGCGTGTTCGAACAGGAGTTGCCGGCATCGGCCGCAGGGCATGAGGGTTTCACCGGCGGCGTCAACGCAGCTGAACGCAACGAGTTTACCGCCACCGGTGAGCGCGAGTTGGCCGACGAGGGCGCATTCGGCGCACAGGGTGAGCCCGTAGCTGGCGTTTTCGACGTTGCAGCCGGTGATGATTCTGCCGTCGTCGACGAGCGCGGCGGCACCAACTGGAAACGAGGAGTAGGGCGCGTATGCGTTGCGCATGGCCGCGGTGGCTGCGTGCCGCAGGGCGCTCCAGTCGATCGGGGGTTGGGTTGCGGGCGCGGGTGGTTGGGGCGTCATGGTCAGCTTTCTGCCTGGGTGAGTTGTGTGCGGTAGCGTTGCAGTTGCTCGCTGAGCGTCTCGTCCACGAGCACCCCGTGATCATAGTATGGGGCGAGCAGCACCCCGCCGTTTTCGAGGTCTGCGAGCAGCCGCTCCCCGGGCGTGGTGTGGGTTGCGGGCTGCGCTGCGTTGGCGTCTACCCAGCGGGTGAGCAGGCTTTGCGTGTGTTGGGTGACGCTGGTGAGCACGAGCGAGCGGTAGGCGCTTGGGAGGGTCAGCGCGCCGTCACTGCCTGACCACACGATGAGCACGTTTTCTTCGTCGGCGATGGTCTCAAGCAGGGTGTTGACGGGCGGTTTGCGGTCGACGGGCGCAACGGCATCCATTCTGTTGGATGCCGTGGTTGCGTCGCCGGGCAGCACAAACACCACGTCGGCACCGGCTGCGACGACTTCGCGTGTGGTTGCGCGCACGGCTTGTGTTATCTGCTCGGGGTCGATGGGTTCGGTCTGTGAGGGGGCTGCACCGGGCGGTGTGCTGCCGGGCGATGCGGTGCCGGGCGATGTGGTGCCAGGCGGCGTGGTGCCGGGCGATGTGCTGCCGGGCTGCGCGGTGCCGGACGATTCGCCCGAAGGATCAGTGGGTTCACCTGCGGACTCGCCGGCCTCGCCTGATTCGCCGGCGGTCTTGCCACTTTCACCCCCGCTTACACCCCCGCTTTCACCGCCGGGCTGGCCGGCCTCGCCGGCGGGCGGTACTGCCGGCAGCAACACCTGGCGGTGCAGCACCTGGGCGGGACTGCGCTGTTCGGCTGGGGTGCCATCCGGGGTGGATTCGGTGGGGCTGGCTGCGATCGGCGGGGCTCCGATCGGCGGGGTTGCGATCGGTAGGGTTGCGTTGTAGGCGGCGACCCCGGCGGCGAAGGCGACCTGTTGGGTTTCGGACTGCACCCCGGCATCCAATTGAATGGAGGCGACCGTGCCAGAAACGGTGGTTCCCGCCGCGATGAACCCGGCCAGTTTCGCGGCGTCGGCGTAGTCGAACCGCAGGCGATCGGCCTGCCCGAGCGTGTCGTCGGGTGCCGCCTGCTGATCAATGTGCAGCACGCCCCCCTGGGGCTGCGTGGCGGCGAGCGACTCGGCGGCGGCGCGCAGTCCGGCACCGACGAGCACCGTTGCGGTGCAGGCCGTGCGTTCGAGTTCGGCGGGCACATCTGGCATCGTCCCGTCGCTTTCGGCGAAGACTTCGGCGAGGGCAGCTTCCCGCGTTGGCAACAGTTCGTTGAGCTCTGCGCGCACCTGCACGGCGAGCGGTTCTTTTGCGGATTTTGGGGTATCGACGGCGAGCAGCACGCAGTGTTGCGTTGCCGGTTCGGGCAGTGTGGCGGCCCCTGGTTCGGGATCGTTTGCGGCGCAGCCGGGGAGCGCGAGGAGCAGTGCGCCTGCGGCTGCGATCGCCGTTTTTCGTCCGAACTGGCGGGCGGCAGGCATTACAGCACCGTGCTTTCACCCGAACGTCGAATCAGATCAACCACCGTTTTGACCTGTTGTGCGTTTTCTTTTGTGGTGACCAGCAGCACGTCTGGCGTGTCGACCACCACAATGTTTTCGAGCCCGATGAGCGAAATGAGCCGGTCTGATTGCGACACGACAATGCCGCTGGAATGGTCGGAGAGGATCCTGGCGTCTTTGCCGAGCACTGCCAGGTCGTTGGGGCGTCCGCGGCTGAGGAGCGCCGCAACGCTTGCGAAGTCACCCACGTCGTCCCATTCGAAGTGCGCGGCGACGCAGGCCATGTTGCCGGCGGTGGCGGCTGGTTCCGCCACGGTGTAGTCGACCGCCACGGCTTCGATTGTGTCCCATAACCGGTTCATCACTTCGTCGCGCTGCGGGGTGTCCCAGGCGGCGGCAATGGTGCGCAGGTCGCGAACCATCTCCGGGCGGCTTTGTTCGAGCTGGGCGAGCAGCGTGTCGGCTCGCGAAATGAACATTCCGGCGTTCCACAGGTATTCGCCGCTTTCCAGGTAGGCCGCAGCGGTTCGGGCGTCGGGTTTTTCGACGAATTGCCGCACGTCGTAGCTGTCTCGCCCGGCACCGGGGATGGGTTGCCCGCGATGAATATATCCAAAACTGGTGGATGCCTCGGTCGGCGCAATGCCGATCGTCACGATCTTGCCGCCTTCAGCGAGGTCTACCGCGTCGCCGACGGCACGCTGGAAGAGGAACATGCCGCGGATGACGTGGTCTGCGGCGAAGGAACCGATGATCACACCGGGTTCGCGGTGTTCGAGGATTGCCGCCGCCAGCCCGATTGCGGCCGAGGAATCTTTCGGACTGGGTTCGAGCACGAGGTTGGTGGGGTTGAGTTCTGGCAGTTGCTCACAGACCGCTTGCCGGTGCGAACGCCCGGTGACTACGAAGATTCGGTCCGCTTCGGTGACGCTCGCGAGGCGTTCCCAGGTATCTGCGAGCAGCGACTGGCCAGAATCGGTGAGGTCTAGCAGAAATTTGGGGGCGCCGGCGCGTGAGAGCGGCCAGAGCCGCGAACCTACGCCGCCAGCAGGGATAATGCTGTACAGGCGTGGTGTCGCCTGGGGTTCGTGAGCCATTCAGTTAGTCTAGCGAAACGCCCCGGTTCGCCGGGCGAATATTGGCGCTAGAATGAATCCTGCGCACCTGCGCGAACACCACACGGAACGCGTCCGCATTCCGCAACCACTACACCGAGGAGGGTTGTTCGTGTCCGCAACGACAGGAACCCGAGCCGAGGGCACTAGCCCACGAACGAAGCCATCGCGCACCCCGAGCGGCACACTGTACCGCGGCAATACCGGCATGTGGTCGTGGGTGTTTCACCGCATTACCGGCGTGGCGCTGTTTTTCTTTTTGCTTGTGCACATTCTTGACACGGCGCTGATTCGGGTGAGCCCGGAAGCCTACAACGCGGTCATTGGCGCGTATCAGACGCCCATCATGGGGTTGGGCGAGGTTGGCCTGGTTGGCGCGATTGTGTTCCACGCGTTCAACGGGCTTCGCATTATTCTTGTGGACTACTGGAGGCGGGGCACCCAGTATCACCGCTACCTTTTCTACGTGGTGCTTGCGCTGTGGTTCGTGACCATGCTCGCGTTCGTTCCCCGTCACCTCACCAACGTTTTCAGCCACTAATCGAAGGGGCGCACCAGCATGACTTCAATTCCGGCACCTCGCAGTAGCGTTTCGACACGCACCCCGCGCAGTCGCAGATTTAACCTTGAGAAGTGGGGTTGGATCTACATGCGACTCTCCGGCGTGGTGCTGGTGGCGCTTATTTTTGGGCATCTTTTTGTGAACCTGATGGTTGGCGATGGGGTGAGCGCCATTTCGTTCGGCTTCGTCGCGGGCAAATATGCCTCCCCGTTCTGGCGCATCTGGGACTGCGTCATGTTGTGGCTCGCACTGATCCACGGGGCAAACGGCATGCGCACGCTGGTGAACGACTACGCCACAAAACCGGCGTTTGCCTCGTTCCTCAAGGGTGCCCTGTTCGTGTCTGCCGCGGCTCTGATCGTGTTGGGCACGCTCGTTATCTTCACGTTTGACCCTTGCCCGGCGGGCGCTGATCCGGCGCTCATCGGAAGTTTCTGCCCCGTTTCCTAACCCCAACCAGTTTTGGAGAATCACACTGTGAACAGCACATCAAGCGACGCGACCACCGAGGTGAAGGTCGTCGACGGCATCCACTATCACCAGTACGACGTGGTGATTGTTGGCGCGGGCGGGGCGGGCATGCGCGCCGCAATTGAGGCGGGTCCGAAAGCGAAAACGGCGGTCATCACCAAGCTGTACCCCACCCGCTCGCACACGGGTGCGGCGCAGGGCGGCATGGCTGCGGCGCTCGCAAACGTTGAGGACGACAACTGGGAGTGGCACACCTTTGACACGGTGAAGGGCGGCGATTACCTGGTTGACCAGGACGCCGCAGAGATTCTTGCCAAAGAAGCAATCGACGCGATCATCGATTTGGAAAACATGGGGTTGCCGTTCAACCGCACCCCTGACGGCAAGATTGATCAGCGCCGGTTCGGCGGGCACACCCGCGATCATGGCAAAGCACCGGTGCGCCGATCCTGCTACGCCGCGGACCGGACCGGGCACATGATTCTGCAGACGCTGTTTCAGAACTGCGTGAAACTGGGCATCACGTTTTTCAACGAATACTATGTGCTCGATATGGCCATGACTGAGGTGGATGGCGTGCAACAGCCCTCGGGTGTGGTTGCGCTGGAACTGGCAACCGGAACGCTGCACGTGTTTCAGGCGAAATCGATCGTGTATGCCACGGGCGGATTCGGCAAAATCTTCAAAACCACGTCGAACGCGCACACCCTCACCGGCGACGGTGTAGGGATTGTGTGGCGCAAGGGTCTTCCCCTGGAAGACATGGAATTTTACCAGTTCCACCCGACTGGGCTCGCCGGGCTGGGCATTCTGCTCACCGAGGGCGCACGCGGCGAGGGGGCGATCCTGCGCAACGCCTCGGGGGAACGATTCATGGAACGCTACGCGCCAACTATTAAAGACCTGGCACCGCGCGACATTGTTGCACGCTGCATGGTGCAGGAGGTGCTTGACGGTCGCGGGGCAGGCCCCAATAAAGACTATGTGTACCTGGATTGCACCCACCTGGGTGCTGAGGTGCTCGAGACGAAACTCCCGGACATCACCGAGTTCGCCCGCACCTACCTGGGCGTAGACCCGGTTACCGAACCCGTTCCGGTGTTCCCCACGGCACACTACGCAATGGGCGGCATCCCCACCAATGTGCAAGCCGAGGTGCTGCGCGACAACGACACGGTCGTTCCCGGGCTCTATGCTGCCGGCGAATGCGCGTGCGTGTCGGTGCACGGTTCAAACCGGCTGGGCACGAACTCACTCCTCGACATTAACGTGTTTGGCAAACGCGCCGGAAACGCGGCAGCAGATTACGCCCGAACCGCCCAGTTTGTGCCGCTGCCCGCCGACCCAGCCAAAGAGGTGCGTGAACTGGTGGAGATGCTGCGCAACAGCACCGGCACCGAGCGCGTTTCGGATATTCGCCGCGAGCTGCAAGAAACCATGGATCGCGGCGCCCAGGTGTTCCGCACGGATGAATCGCTCGGCGCGGTGCTGCAGGTGATTCACGACCTGCGCCTGCGGTACCAAAACATTGCGATCCAAGACAAGGGTCGCCGCTACAACACGGACCTGCTTGAGGCAATCGAACTGGGCTTCCTGCTCGATTTGGCTGAAGTGCTGGTGTTCTCCGCACGCAACCGTAAGGAAAGTCGGGGCGCGCACATGCGCGACGACTACCCGAATCGTGATGATGAGCAGTACATGAAGCACACCATGGCGTACCTGACCGGCGACCCGCACTCGGCGAACCCGGAGGATCACATTCGACTCGACTGGAAACCTGTCGTCACCACGAACTACCAGCCGATGGAAAGAAAGTACTAATCATGAGCAGCGCAGCCGTCGCTACGAGTGCAGCAGCACCAGAAACACACGAATCATTCACCGTCACGCTCATCATCCGCCGGTTTGATCCGGAAGTTGATGCGGAACCACGCTGGCAAGATTTCGACGTGCAAATGTATCCAACCGATCGAATCCTCGATGCGTTGCACCAGATCAAGTGGGAACAAGATGGCACCCTGACGTTCCGCCGCTCCTGCGCGCACGGCATTTGCGGCTCAGACGCGATGCGCATCAACGGCCGCAACCGGCTTGCGTGCAAAACCCTCATCAAAGATTTGGATATCAGCAAGCCAATTTATGTTGAGGCGATCAAGGGTTTGCCGCTGGAGAAAGACCTCATTGTCGACATGGAGCCGTTCTTCGCCTCCTATCGGGAGGTGCAACCGTTCCTCATCGCGAACAGCACCCCCGCACAGGGCAAGGAGCGCCTGCAGAGTGTGGTCGAACGCGAACGCTTCGACGACACCACCAAGTGCATCCTCTGCGCGGCGTGCACCTCCAGCTGCCCGGTGTTTTGGACTGACGGGCAATACTTCGGCCCGGCCGCGATTGTGAACGCCCACCGCTTCATCTTCGACTCCCGTGACGATGCCGCGCAGGTGCGCCTCGACATCCTCAACGACAAAGAGGGCGTGTGGCGCTGCCGCACCACCTTCAACTGTTCAGAAGCCTGCCCCCGCGGCATTGAAGTGACCAAGGCAATCGCCGAAGTGAAACAGGCAATCATTCGAGGCGTGTAGTTGTTGTGCAACCGGCACGGCCGGGGCGCTGGGACGGGCTGCTTCGTCGCCAGCGACGCCGGGCATCCACCCCAATGGAGAGCCGAGGATAGACTAGACGCATGACTACACAAGTCCGCATCGCATCAATCAACACCAACGGCATTCGTGCCGCCTACCGCAAGGGCATGGGCGACTGGCTCGCCTCGAGCGGCGTTAGCGTGCTGGCGATTCAAGAAGTGCGGGCGGAAACCGACGACGTCACCGCCCTGCTCGGCGACGGTTGGCACATTCTGCACGACCCCTGTGAGCAGAAAGGGCGCGCCGGTGTGGCAATCGCGAGCAGATACCCCCTCACACTCGTGCACAACCGGCTCGGTGACGACCAGGTTTCCAGTTCCGGCCGCTGGCTCGAGGCTGACATCGACGTGAACGGCACCACCCTGCGGCTCGTGAGCGTGTACGTGCACTCCGGCGAGGTGGAAACGCCGAAGCAGGAAGAGAAATGGCGTTTTCTCGATGCGATGACCGAGCGGATGCGTGCGTTACGGGCCGAGGTGCCGCTCGCGCTGATCGTGGGTGATTTGAACGTGGGTCATCGCGAACTCGACATCAAAAATTGGCGCGCAAACCGCAAAAAGTCCGGATTCTTGCCGCGCGAACGTGCCTACTTTGACCGTTTCTTCGGCGAGGCCGACGCCCCAATTACCGGCGCGGACGAGAGCGTGGCACCCGGCCTGGGCTGGGTGGATGTTGGCAGGGCGCAGTGCGGTGAGATCGACGGCCCCTACACGTGGTGGTCGCAGCGCGGCCAAGCCTTCGACAACGACACCGGCTGGCGAATCGACTACCAGGTTGCCACGCCGGAGCTCGCCGCCAAGGTCACCGACTACCGGGTTGAACGCGCCGCCAGCTACGACACCCGCTGGAGCGATCACGCCCCGGTCATCGTCGACTATTCCATCTGAATTTCACCCCGAAAGCACCCATGAACAACAAACCCGTCATTTTCTCTGGCATGCAGCCCTCAAGCGAATCGCTTCACCTGGGCAACTACATTGGCGCGCTCAGCCAATGGGTGGGCATGCAGCAAACCTTCGACGCGTTCTTCTGCGTAGTCAACCTGCACGCCATCACCGTGCCCCAACAGCCGGAAGAACTCGCGGCTCGCACCAGATCCACCGCAGCACAGTACATTGCGGCGGGGATCGACCCGGAGCAGTCAACCCTGTTCGTGCAGTCGCATGTGAGCGCGCACGCCGAGCTTGCCTGGGTGCTGAACACCCTCACCGGTTTCGGTGAGGCAAGCCGAATGACGCAGTTTAAAGACAAATCCGCCCGCCACGGCGCGGAAACCTCCTCGGTGGGGCTTTTTACCTACCCCATGCTGATGGCGGCCGATATTCTGCTCTACCAGGCCGACACGGTGCCCGTGGGTGAAGATCAACGGCAGCACGTGGAACTCACCCGCGACCTGGCGGAGCGGTTCAACGCGCGCTACGGCCACACATTCACCGTGCCGTCAGCCCGCATTGTGAAAGAGACCGCAAAAATCTACGACCTGCAAAACCCGGAATCGAAAATGTCGAAATCCGCGGAAAGCCAAGCCGGCCTGCTGAGCATCATGGATGAGCCCGGGGTGACCGCCAAAAAAGTCATGCGGGCGGTCACCGACACCGACGGCGACATTCGTTTTGATCGCGAACAGAAACCGGGCATTTCAAACCTGCTCACCATTTTTGCGGTGCTCGCGGGACGCACCGTGGAATCGCTGGAACGCGAATATGCCGGAGCCGGGTACGGCACGTTCAAAAAAGCGCTGGCCGAGCTCGTCACCGAAACGTTTAGCCCAATCCGGGAACGCACCAACGAGTTGCTCGCAGATCCGGCGGAACTCGACCGGCTGCTCGCCCACGCCGCCGAGCGAGCAAACGCGGTTGCATCAGCCACGCTCAACACCGTCTACGACCGCATGGGGCTGCTGCGCCGCTAAGCCGGCGCGGCACCCGCTCAGTGCACGTCTTCGTCAACCCAGTCAAACGTCTTCGTAACGGCCTTCTTCCAGTTGCGGTAGAGGCGGTTACGCTCAGCGTGGGCAAGACGTGGTTCCCAACGGCAATCTTCCAGCCAGTTGGCGCGCAACTCGTCCAGTCCGCTCCAAAACCCCACCGCGAGGCCGGCCGCATACGCGGCGCCAAGCGCCGTCGTTTCGGTAACGACCGGGCGCACCACGGGGACCTGCAGCATATCGGCCTGAAACTGCATGAGCGTGGCGTTTGCCGTCATCCCACCATCGACCTTCAACTCGGTGAGCGGAACACCGGCATCCGCGTTCACCGCATCCAACACTTCGGCGGTCTGGTAGGCGGTAGATTCGAGCGCAGCCCGCGCAATGTGCCCCTTGTGCACAAACCGCGTAAGCCCCACCAGCGCTCCGCGGGCATCCGGGCGCCAATACGGGGCAAACAGCCCCGAAAACGCGGGCACAAAGTAGGCGCCGCCATTGTCGGGCACCGTCGCGGCGAGCGCCTCCACCTCCGAGGCTGCTGCGATCATGCCAACGTTGTCGCGTAACCACTGCACCAGCGAGCCGGTGACGGCGATCGAGCCTTCCAGCGCATAGTGTGGCGCGGCATCCCCCAACTGATACCCCACGGTGGTGAGCAGGCCGTTCGTTGAATGCACCAGGTCGGTGCCGGTGTTGAAAATGAGAAAATTGCCGGTGCCGTAGGTGTTTTTCGCTTCGCCCGCAGCAAACGCGGCCTGGCCGAACGTTGCGGCCTGTTGATCGCCGAGAATGCCCGCAATGGGCACCTCACGCAGCAGCGACTGCCCGTCGGCCACCCCGTACACCTCGGAGGAGCTTTTGATGGTGGGGAGCATGGTTCGCGGTACGCCGAACGCCGCGAGAATGTCGGTATCCCAGTCGAGGGTTTCCAGGTTCATGAACAGGGTGCGTGAGGCGTTGGTGACGTCGGTCACATGCACGCCGCCGTTCACCCCGCCGGTGAGGTTCCACAGCACCCAGGTGTCGGTGGTGCCGAACAGCAGATCCCCAGCCTCGGCACGCTCGCGCACGCCGGGAACGTTTTCCAGCATCCACACAATTTTGGTGCCAGAAAAATAGGTGGCCAGGGGCAGCCCGACCCTGTCTTTGAACCGGTTGACGCCGTGGCCCGCGGCGAGTCGATCGACAATGTTTTGGGTGCGGGTGTCCTGCCAGACGATGGCGTTGTAGACGGCCTCGCCGGTGTGCCGGTCCCACACGACAGCGGTTTCGCGCTGGTTGGTGATGCCGATGGCGGCAATATCGTGCCGGGTGAGGTTTGCGGTGGCGAGCGCCTGCCCGATCACCTCGCGGGTGTTGTCCCAGAGTTCTGCGGGGTTGTGTTCCACCCAGCCCGCTCGGGGAAAGTGTTGTGTGTGCTCGCGCTGTCCACGCGAGATTGGCGTGCCGGTGTGGTCGAATATGATCGCGCGGGTTGAGGTGGTTCCCTGGTCGATGGACAGAACATACTTCGTTGTCATGAGTGCTCTCCTGGTTGTGGGTGGGTGGGTGAGGGTGAGTGTGAGTGTGGGTGTGTGGGTGTGTGTTGTGGGCTTCGATGGGTGGATGCCCTACCCCAGCAGGGGGGATGCTGCGGCTGCCAGCGCCCCACCGGCGAGCGGCCCAAGCACGGGTATCCACGCGTAGGACCAGTCGCTGCTGCCCTTGTTGGCGATGGGGAGCAGGGCGTGCACGATGCGCGGTCCGAGGTCGCGTGCCGGGTTGATGGCGTAGCCGGTGGGGCCGCCGAGGGAGAGGCCGATCCCGACGACGAGGAGGGCGACTGGCAGGGCGCCGAGCGAGGCGGGGGTTTGCTCGCTGGTGGCGAAGGCCAGCACCACGAAGACGAGGACGAAGGTGCCGATGATTTCGGTGACGAGGTTCCAGCCGCGGTTGCGGATTGCGGGGCTGTTGCTGAACACCGCGAGAATGCGACTGGCGTCTCGCTCGGCACGAAAATGTTGAAAGTAGGTGAGGTAGACGAGTGCGGCACCGGTCATGGCGCCGAGAAACTGGGCGGCCCAGTAGGTGAGGAGTTGCGCCGGTTGCAGGGTGCCGAGGAGGTAGTGTGCCAGGCTGATCGCCGGGTTGAGGTGCGCCCCGGATGCGGCTGCGACGCTCACTCCGACAAAGACGGCGATGCCCCACCCGAGGGTGGTCATGAGGGTTCCGCCCGCGTGCCCGGCCGTTTTGGCGAGCTGCACGTTTGCGGCGACGCCCCCGCCGAGCAGGAGCAGCAGTGCCGTTCCGATGCTTTCCGATATGAAGATGACGCTCATGCTGAGTTGTTCCATCGGCGCGCTGCCCCACTTCTATTGGAAATCCGCTGCGTTGGCGTGCCGAGGTTCGCTCGGGTTGGTGCGGAAAACGACACGGTTTAGTTTAGCGGTTGGGCTGCTGTAACTGGAGACCGTGTAGCGTGTTCAGCTCGTCGATCACCTCTGCGATGTGCGTGGCGCGTTGCGCGTGGGTGAGACCGTGGACGGCGGTGAGCAGGTCGGCGAGTTCGGTGATGAGTTCGGTGGTGACTGCCCCGACGAATGCGAGGCTGGTGCGGCGTTTGACGATGTCGCTGAGTGTCACGACGTGTTCCCGCTCGATGAGGTAGGTGAGTTCTTGCGCGCTGTATTCGGGCGCGTGCTTGAGCGCGTCGTCGCCGTGACGGGTGAGGTGTTCGAGGAGGGCTGCGGCGTGTGTGCCGTAGCGTTCGAGGAGCTGCGTGGCGCGTTCCGGGCTGATCGTGCCGCGGTGCGCGGCCACCCAGTCGGCGCGAATTCGAGCATCGCGCGGGTATCCCCGACCGCCACCAATGGCGAGCCCCACCGTGCTGACCGTTCGCCGCACCCCGAGTGCCCTCGTAATTTCGGTGCTGAGGTGTTCGGCGAGCGCCCGGAAGGTGGTCCATTTGCCGCCCACAAGGCTGAACAGCACGGTTTTGTCGGTTGGCGTGCTGAGTGTGCTTTGTTCGATGCGGTAGTCGCGTGACACGAATCCGGGTTGCGTGTCGTCGTGTTTCGGCAATGGGCGGATGCCGGAGAACCGGTAGACGATTTGCTCGCGTGTCACCGCGATAGTTGGGAAGACGTGGCTGACCAGGTCGAAAAAGTAATCAATTTCCGCTTCGGTGCACAGGCTCGTCTCGCTCGGGTCTGCGTCGATGTCGGTGGTGCCGACCATCACGTTTCCTTTGATCGGGTAGATGAGCACGATGCGACCGTCGCGGTGTTCAAAGAAAAGTTCCCGCCCCCCGGTTGCGCGCAACAGTTCGGGGTTGTTCAGCACGATGTGCGACCCTTTGGTGCCACCCATGAACGCGCTGGGCTGGCCGAGCGCCGCATTGGTCAGGTCGGTCCAGGGGCCACTCGTGTTGACAATCACCCGGGGTCGCACGCGATATTCGTCGCCGCTGCGCCGGTCGCGCAGCACCACTTCACCCGCTTCGTACCCGACCGCTGCGACGTAGTTGATCGCTTGCGCATGTTCGCCGGCGGCGAGACCGTCGAAGAGCACGTCGAGTGCGAGCCGCTCAGGGTCGTGCATTGAGGCGTCGTAGTACGTGGCCGTGTATTTGATGTTGGGGTTGAGTTTCGGCAGCACCGCGAGGCTTTTGGTGCGACCGATGAACCGGTGTCGTGGAACGCGGCTGTGACCCGACGCGCCGCCGCGCGAAAACGTGTCGTAGATGGTCATGCCGATTTTGATGAGGATCGCACCGCGTTCGTTGGGTTTGCCGCCACCGTGGCGGAGGAAGCGGAGCGGCGCTGCGAGGATGCCCGAGAACGTGCTGAAAATGGGCATGGTGGTGGGCAGCGGTTTCACGTAGTGTGGCGCGGTGTGGATGAGGCTGTTTCGTTCTTGCACCGACTCGCGCACCAGCCGGAACTCCCCCTGCTCGAGGTACCTGATGCCGCCGTGGATCATGTGACTTGAGGCGGAGGAAGCGCCGGAGCACCAGTCGCCGCGTTCCACCAGCAGCACGCGCACGCCCTGCAGTGCGAGGTCGCGAAACGTGGCGATGCCGTTGATGCCGCCGCCAATGATGAGGACGGTGGGGGCGGAATCCCCGAGCAGCGCGCTGACGTGCGCGCGCGAAGCGGATGCGTGGCGTGGTGTGTGGTTCATGGTGCTCCCAGTATGGCTTGCTGCACGTTATGCTCATAATTACTGCACAAATGTGCAGAACGGGCGCAGGAGGCTGGAAAACCGTGCAGGAGAGACACAACCGGGTCCGCGCCGCGATCACCGCGGCAACCAGATACCACCTCGACAACTACTCAATGGCAGCCATCGCAACCGAACTGGGCGTCTCCCGTTCCACCGTCTCGAGGCTGCTCAGCTACGCCAAAACCGAAGGGCTCGTCACCGTCACCGTGCAGCCGCTCACCAACGCGCCAAGCAGCATCGAAACGCAGCTCGCCAACCGGTTCGACATCACCGCAACGGTTGTCCCCGTGCCGCCGCGCATCACCGAAGCGGAACGGCTCGAACACGTCGCCAGTGCCGCGGCCAGACACCTCGGTCACACCTTCGGTTCACACCAGTCCCTCGGCATTGCGTGGGGCGCCACAATCAGTGCCATCTCCACCCGCCTCACCCCCACCCCAACGCGGGGCGCCCGGATCGTGCAACTCAACGGCGCAGCAAACCCGCACACCACCGGCATACTCTACGCGGATGAATTACTGCGCCGCTTCGGCGACGCCTTCAGCGCCGACGTGCTCCAGTTTCCCGTGCCCGCGTTCTTCGACAACCCCGCCACCCGAGACGCGCTGTGGCGCGAGCGCAGCATCGCGCGCATCGTCGCCGCTCAACGAGCCGTCGACATTGCGCTCTTCAGCGTTGGCACCCCGAAAGCCGCAATCGCCAGCCACGTCTACAGCGGCGGTTACCTCGACGCCGCCGACATCGCCTCACTCAGCCAGCAGGGAGTCATCGGAGATGTCACCACGGTGTTTTTCCGAAAAGACGGCACCTGGGCGGACATTCCACTGAATGCACGGGCCTCGGGGCCGGGGATCGACGTGCTCAGCAGCATCCCCCATCGAATCTGCGTCATCGCCGGAGCCGGCAAAGTGCCCAGCCTACGCGGTCTCCTCGCCGGGCGGGTGATCAGCCACCTCATCATCGATGAAGACAGCGCCCGAACACTCCTCGCCGCCGACCGGCACTAATCGGCGTCATTCGCCCCTTCGTCGCGCGAACCAAGCATGCGCTCGTTGAGGTACGAAATCACCACCGCCGAAGCGGTGCCGACAATCACAATTCCGCCAGCCATCAACGTCACCGCGTACACCCGCCCCAGGCCGGTCACCGGGTACACATCGCCGTACCCCACCGTGGCAATCGTCACACACGCCCACCAGAGCGCATCACCAAACGTGGTAATCGACGCCCCCGGCGCGTACCGCTCATGCTGCAACGTCGCCAACGCAATGAAATACACAAACATGATCGCGTAGCAGGCCGCCGAAAGCATGACCCGGGTGCGAACCACATCGCCGTCACGGCGGTGAAAAATCGGTGCAGACAACAGCAACGTCACCACCTTAAACGACCGGAACAGGGGAATAAACGCTGAAAGCAGATCGAGCAGATTCGCGCGCACAAACGCCCAACGCTCCCGGCGAGGCGTCAGCACAAGACGCAGCACGTAATCCAACACAAACAACACCCAACTGAGCCCCAGCAGCAGCAACAACACACCCTGCACCCAGCCGGTAAGTGTCGGCACCAACACGAGCACCGAATACGACACAATGAAACCCAAACCAACCCACAGCAGCGGCCGAGCCATATGCTGCTCCCAAGCGGTACGACGATCAACCGTGCGGCGCGCTGAACTCTTCAAAACAAAATCCTTCAATCTGTGCAACCAGTGACGACACTCACGATGACTATATCGCGCAAACGCGCCACCCCAACGGCAAAGTCGCAACGCCCACGCAACCAACCCACACCCGATGCACTCAAACGAGAACCCGGGGTGCCCGTCAAAACCACCCACATCGGGTAGGGTAGGCGAAAGCAGCCCCAGGCCCACCCCCACACACGCCATGGAATAGCAACCCCGGCAGCGCTGTTGAGCACTAAAGGAGTGCACACACCCGCCAGCAAGGAGTCACGATGACCGCAACACCAAC
>CAYTSH010000006.1:0-28179 GCA_964440395.1 uncultured Microbacteriaceae bacterium | reverse complement strand
AGCGATTGCATGTGGTTCAATCGCGGGTCGCACAGCGACTCGTAGCGCGTGGCGAGGGTTTCTTCGTCAATGTTTTCAGAACCGCCGAGGCATTCGGTGACGTCATCTCCGGTGAGCTCAACATGGATGCCGCCGGGGAAGGTGCCCACCTGGCGGTGAGCTTCGAAGAACCCGGTGAGCTCGTTCATTACGTCGTCAAACCGGCGAGTTTTGTAACCGGTGGGGGTGGTGATGCCGTTGCCGTGCATGGGGTCGGTGACCCACAGCGGTGTCGCACCGCTGTCACGCACCGCGGTGAGCAGCGGTGGCAGCGCGTCACGAATGCGGTCGGCACCCATGCGGGTGATGAAAGTAAGCCGGCCGGGCTCACGGTGCGGATCGAGCTTATCGATGAGCGCCAGGGCGACTTCTGGCGTGGTGGTGGGGCCGAGCTTCACGCCAATTGGGTTGCGCACGTGGGAGAGGAACTCCACGTGAGCACCGTCAAGTTCGCGGGTGCGTTCGCCGATCCACAGGAAGTGTGCCGACGTATTGTATGCCGTGTGGGTGCGAGAATCGATTCTGGTCATGGGACGCTCGTAGTCCATGAGCAGCGCCTCGTGGCTCACGAAAAACTCTGTGCGTTTCAGTTCGCCAAGGTCGGCACCGCAGGCGATCATGAATCGCACGGCGCGGTCGATTTCTTTCGCAAGCTTGTTGTAGCGGGCATTCGCCGGATTTTCGGTGAAACCTTTGTTCCAGTCATGCACCTGACGCAGGTCAGCAAAGCCGCCCTGGGTGAACGCACGAATCAGGTTGAGCGTCGACGCGGAGGTGTGGTAGGCCTGCACCATACGCTGCGGGTCTGCAGTACGCGCGGCTTCAGTAAACTCGTAGCCGTTCACAATGTCACCGCGGTATGCGGGCAGTGTGACCCCGTCACGGGTTTCGGTGTCGTTTGAGCGGGGTTTCGCGAACTGGCCAGCGATGCGCCCCACCTTGATGACGGGCATCGAGGCACCGTAGGTGAGCACGACCGCCATTTGCAGAATGGTTTTTACCCGGTTGCGAATCTGTTCCGCGGTAGCACCGGCGAAGGTTTCGGCGCAGTCACCGCCCATGAGCACGAACGCTTCGCCGCGCGCTGCTGCGGCGATACGCTCACGCATGTTATCTACCTCACCGGCGAACACGAGTGGCGGCAGGGTTGAGATCGTTGCTGAAGCAGCCCGGGTAGCTTCAGGGTCGGGCCACTGCGGTTGCTGCTTGATTGGCAGTGAACGCCAGGTCTCCAGTGCTGCCAGGAGCTCAGCTGCGGCAGGGGTGCTGGGGTTGTGCTCAGACACGTGTGTGCTCGTTTCTTGAAACGCCATACAATGCGGCGGTGGAAGGATGGTAAGGGCCAAAGCCGTTTGAAAAGATTCTAGCCGGTTTCACGATTGCGCTCCGACGCGCGGTAGTTCACCGGTCGCGATGCTGCTGCTGATGCGGATGCCGATGCGGGCTCCACCCGTGACGCGCAGCTGCCGGAGGCTCAGCTGCCGGACGCTGAGCCCCGGTTGCGGATCGTCGAAGCATACACGTCTTGATATTCTTGCCCGCTGAGCCGTTGCAACTCGTACATAATTTCGTCGGTTATTGAGCGCAGAATGAATCGGTCCGTTTCCATGCCCTGAAATCTGCTGAAGTCGAGCGGTTTGCCGATCACCGTGCCAATGCGGCGAATCTTTGGGATTTTGCTGCCGATCGGCATGGCCTTCTCGGTGTCGATCATGGCCACGGGCACCACGGGAACCCCGGATTCTAGAATCATCCGCGCCACCCCGGTTCGGCCACGATACAGCTTGCCGGTGGGACTGCGGGTTCCTTCCGGGTAGATGCCCAGCATGTCTCCATTTCCCAGGATGCCGAGGCCGGCATTCAGCGAAGCTTCCGAAGCTTTCCCTCCCGAACGATCGATGGGTTTCTGCCCGGTTGCCAGCATAAAGTTGCGCACCAACCAGCCTTTGAAGCCTTTGCCCGTGAAGTAGTCGCTTTTCGCCAGGAAATAAACCGGCCGGTCGATCATGATGGGCAGAAAGACTGAATCGATAACCGAGAGGTGGTTGCCAGCCAAAATCACGCCGCCCTCTTTGGGAATGTTTTCCGAGCCGCTCACCCACGGGCGATAGATGGTTTTGAGGAGTGGTCCAGCGATCAGGTGTTTCATGATCCAATAGAACACGCAGACGGTCCTCTCTCAAGTTCGGCCGCAGGCACGCTGGGTGGTGGGTGCAGGTGCGGGGTTACTCTCTAGCCTAACAAGCGCAATGTAATCCTGTTGGAATACTCAACGATCGCGCGCCAGAACGGCTCGGGTGCGCCACCACCACTTGCCTGCCGATGGCCAGCAGCCCGCCCGGAGCCGGCAACCCGCCGGAAGCCAGCAACCCGCCGGAAGCCAGCAGCCCGGTGAAGGCACGACGCGCGTTCATCGCGGAAAAGTCGCAAAGTACGTCGGGCACCGCGGCGGTGAATGTAGACTGAGTGAGTGATCATCCCAAATGCGTTTTCTGAGCATCGCTGCAACGGCATGCTCGCGCGGTACCAAAGGAGTTGCCGATGAATCAGGCTCACACGCCGGCCGTAATCGCCCCGAGTCCGGCTGACAACAGCACCCAGTTACTCCTCGATCGTCTTGCTAACACGCCAGACCTGGAGATTTTTTCGCTTCCTGATGGTTCGGGTTGGAAGCAGGTGACGGTTCGGGAGTTCCACCAACAGGTGGTGGCACTCGCAAAGGGTTTCATCGCAGCGGGGATCGAACCCGGCCAACGCGTCGGAATCATGTGCAAAACCCGCTACGAGTGGACGCTGATCGACTTTGCAATGTGGTTCGCCGGCGGCGTGCTTGTCCCCATCTATGAAACGTCGTCACCCAGCCAAATCGAGTGGATTCTGAGCGATTCGGGTGCAACCACACTCATCGTTGAAACGGCGGATCATGCCGGTCGGTTCGCCGTGATCTCGGAGCGCGTTCCCCAGGTTAACGCGGTGCACGCGCTCTTCCAAAACGCACTCACCACCCTCGTTGAGGCCGGCAAAAAGATCAGTGACGACGAGGTGGAACAGCGACGCAGCATCGCGAAATCCGCAGATGTCGCCACCCTCATCTACACATCCGGTTCAACGGGGCGCCCCAAAGGGGTTGTGCTCACCCACGGCAATTTTGTGGAGACGAGCAGAAACGCGAGCATTGCACTCGCCTCCGTGCTCGACGGCGGCTCAATGTTGCTGTTCATCACCATCGCCCACGTCTACGCACGATTCATCGCGGTCATGTGCGTGAACGCGGGCGTTCGCGTCGGGCACCAGGCAGATACCACGAAACTGCTGCAATCCCTCGCCTCGTTCAAACCAACCTTCATTCTTGCCGTGCCACGCGTGTTTGAAAAGGTCTACAACTCGTCTGAACAAAAAGCTGAGGCCGGCGGTAAAGGCGCAATCTTCCGCGCCGCTGCCGCGACCGCAATTGCGCACTCAAAGGCAAAAGAATCCGGCAGGGTCAGCATCGGGCTCGCACTCAAGTTTGCCCTTTTCGATCGACTGGTGCTCAGCAAACTCCGCATCGCACTCGGTGGGAACGTGAAATATGCCGTGTCCGGCTCCGCGCCGCTCGGCGAGCGGCTCGGGCACTTCTACCACAGCCTCGGCATCAAAATCCTCGAAGGCTACGGGCTCACCGAAACAACCGCGCCGGCAAGCGTCTGCCTGCCAGAATCGTTCACCATCGGCACCGTTGGCCCGCCGCTGCCAGGCGTCAGCATTCGGATTGCCGAAGACGGCGAGATCGAAATTCGCGGCGTGAACATTTTCAAAGAGTACTGGCAAAATCCCGAAGCCACCGCTGAGGCATTCACCGCAGACGGGTACTTCAAGACTGGCGACGTGGGTGTGCTCGATGCGGCGGGCAACCTCAAAATCACCGGCCGCAAAAAAGAAATCATCGTGACCGCCGGCGGTAAAAACGTCTCCCCCGCATTCCTGGAAGATCCCATCCGCGCCAACCCGCTCATTGGGCAGGTGGTTGTCGTTGGCGACCAGAAACCGTTCATCGCCGCACTCGTCACCCTCGACCCGGAGATGTTGCCAACCTGGTTAGCAAACAACGGCGAATCGGAAACCATGTCGCTCGCAGAAGCGGCAATACACCCGAAAATTCGTGAAGAGGTGCAGCACGCAATTGACCAGGCCAACTCACGGGTTTCGCGCGCCGAATCGATTCGCAAGTTCAGCATCCTACCCATTGAATTCACCGAGGCAAGCGGGCACCTCACCCCCAAACTCAGCATCAAACGCAACGTCATCCTCAACGACTTTGCGGCAGAAATCGCTGCACTCTACGGCGGGGTGACCGAGCAGCACAAGCGCTAACGAAGCTGCACGAGCAAAGCGTTGTGGGGGTGGAAACGAACCGATCGTTCCCACCCCCACAACGCTCAACAGGGTTAGTTTGCCCAGCTGGCCGCGCGAATCTGACTGTACGCCGCGCCGCGATGCGACCGCTCCAACCGGTCCAGGTACAGCATGCCGTCCAGATGATCGGTCTCGTGCTGCAACGCCTGGGCGAGCAGGCCGGTGCCGCGGATCAGCACCGATTCGCCCGCCAGGTTCACGCCCTGCACGACGGCTTCGGGATAGCGTGGCACCGGGTACCACAACTCCGGCACCGACAGGCACCCCTCATGGGTGGGGGTCGGTTCGCCCGAAACTGAAACGAGCACCGGGTTCAGCACATAGTCCACCACGCCGTCAACGTGGTAGCTGAACGCCCGCAGATCCACACCGATCTGATTCGCTGCCACCCCGGCACGACCGGGCAACCGCACCGTGTCCAGCAAATCCGCAACCAACCCGGCAACACCCGGATCGGCCAGATCAACCGGGCGACAACGACTTTTCAGCACCGGATCGCCGAACAGGCGAATCTCGCGGACACTCACTGGGCGCCTCCGTCACCCTCCTGAGCCGGAGCCAGGACGCACAGCAAATCGCCTGCCTCAACCTGGCGCGAACCGCTGAACACGGTGCGCGCAATCGTGGCGGCATGCGGCGCGGTAATCGCGGCCTCCATTTTCATCGCCTCAATCGTGGCAACCGTTGCGTTCTGTTCCACCGCGTCGCCGATCGAAACCTTCATCGTGACCACACCAGAAAACGGTGCAGAAACGTGCAGCGGATTGCCTGGCTCAGCCTTCTCGGCCGCGACGGTATCCACTTGCACGGAGCGATCACGCACAAACACCGGGCGCAACTGCCCGTTCATGGTGGTCATCACCGTTCGCATGCCGGCATCGTCTGCGTCACCAATCGCCTCCAGGCCAAGGTAGAGGCGCACGCCCGGTGCAATGTCGACCGCGTGCTCCTCGCCAGGCACCAGCCCGTACAGGTAGTCGTTCGTGTCCAGCACTGAAACATCGCCGTACGCGTCGCGGGTCGCCTCGAACTGGGCGGTCGGCCCGGCAAACAGCAACCGGTTGAGCGTAGCGCGGCGCTCGGCACTCGTGCCCGCAAGCAGCGCCTGATCAGCTGCACTCACCGGGGTTACCGAAATGTCCACGGTTCGGCCGGCCAACACGCGGGTGCGGAACGGTTCCGGCCAACCACCAGGCAGATCACCCAGCTCACCCGCCATGAACCCGACCACCGACTCCGGAATATCAAACCGTTCCGGGTGCTCCGCAAACTCTGCCGGATCGGCTCGCACCGCCGCCAAGTGCAGGGCAAGATCACCCACAACTTTGGATGACGGGGTCACCTTTGGCACGCGGCCCAGGATGCGGTCGGCAGCGGAATACATGTCTTCAATGAGTTCAAAATCGTCCGCCAACCCCAGCGCGATGGCTTGCTGACGCAGATTCGACAGCTGCCCGCCGGGAATTTCATGCGTGTACACCCGACCGGTCGGGCCGGGAAGGCCGGACTCGAAGGGCCGGTACAACGTTCGCACGGCATCCCAATATGGCTCCAGGCTCAACACCGCATCAAGCGACAGCCCGGTGTCTCGTTCGGTGTGTTCCAGCGCGGCGACGAGCGACGAAAGTGACGGTTGACTGGTTGTGCCCGCCATGGGTGCGCTGGCAACGTCCACGGCATCCACCCCGGCATCAATCGCAGTCATCAAGGTGGCCAGTTGCCCACCTGGGGTGTCGTGCGTGTGCAGGTGCACGGGCAGGTCGAAGCGTTCGCGCAGCGCACGGACCAGTGTGGCGGCGGCGCTGGGGCGGAGCAAGCCTGCCATGTCTTTGATCGCGAGCACGTGCACGCCGGTGTTGGCGATGCGCTCCGCGAGGCGCAGGTAGTAGTCGAGCGTGTAGAGCTGCTCGTTGGGGTTTTGCAGGTTGCCGGTGTAGCAGAGTGCGCCTTCTGCGATTGCGCTGCCGCTTTCGAGGACCGCGTCGATGGCCGGGCGCATTTGGGTGACGTCGTTGAGCGCGTCAAAAATGCGAAACACGTCTACGCCCGTGTCGACGGCTTCCCGCACGAAAGCGTTCGTTACCTGCGTTGGGTACGGCGTGTAGCCGACGGTGTTTCTGCCGCGCAACAGCATCTGTATGGCCACGTTTGGCAGGGCTTCGCGAAGCCGGGCGAGCCGATCCCACGGGTCTTCACCGAGGAAGCGCAGCGCAACGTCGTAGGTGGCACCGCCCCACGCTTCGACGGACAGCAGTTGTGGCGTGAGCTTGGAGACGTGCGGGGCTACGGCGAGGAGGTCTTTGGTGCGCACCCGGGTGGCGAGCAGTGACTGGTGGGCGTCACGAAACGTGGTTTCGGTGACCGCGACGGCTTGCTGCGCGCGCAGCGCTTGCGCGAACGCCGCGGGTCCCAGCTGTTGCAGCGCATTTCTCGATCCGGGGATGCCCGGTTCGGCACCGCTGAGTGGTGGCAGTTTGGTTTCTGGTCGCGTTGCTTCGGGTCGCGGGCCGTTTGGTTGGTTGACGGTGACGTCGGCCAACCAATTGAGGATTTTTGTGCCGCGGTCTTGTGATCGCCGGGCGTCGAGCAGTTGCGGGCGCTCCTCGATGAAGGCTGTGCTCACATCGCCGGCACGAAAATCGGGGTCGTCGAGCACAGCTTGCAGGAAGGGGATGTTGGTGGCGACGCCGCGAATGCGGAACTCTGCGAGGGCGCGCTGCGCACGGGTGACTGCCGCGGTGAAGTCTCGACCGCGGCAGGTGAGTTTGGCGAGCATCGAGTCGAAGTGGGGACTGATTTGGGCACCGGGGTTGATGGTTCCGCCGTCGAGCCGCACGCCGCCGCCGCCAGGCGAGCGGTAGGTGGTGATTTTTCCCATGTCTGGGCGGAATCCCTGTGCCGGGTCTTCGGTGGTGATGCGGCATTGCAGTGCCGCCCCGCGGATGCTGATGTTGTGCTGTTCGAGTCCGAGATCGGCGAGTGATTCACCCGCCGCGATGCGCATCTGTGCCTGCACAAGATCCACGTCGGTCACCTCTTCGGTGACGGTGTGTTCCACCTGGATTCGCGGGTTCATTTCGATAAACACGTGCGTGCCGGCGCGTGGGCCGGCGGTATCGACCAAAAACTCAACGGTGCCGGCGTTTTGGTAGCCGATTGAGGTGGCGAAGGCCACGGCGTCGGCGTGGAGTGCCGCGCGCAGTTCGGGGGTGAGGTTTGGTGCGGGCGCAATTTCGACCACTTTTTGGTGCCGACGCTGCACGGAGCAGTCGCGCTCAAAAAGGTGCACCGTGTTGCCGTGCGCGTCGGCGAGGATTTGCACTTCAATGTGCCTGGGCCGCATGACGGCCTGTTCGATGAACATTGTGGCATCGCCGAAGGCGCTTTCCGCTTCGCGCATTGCCGCTTCGAGGGCGGCGCGAAGTTCTTCGGGTCGTTCGACCCGGCGCATTCCGCGGCCACCGCCGCCGGCGACCGCTTTGGCAAACACTGGGAAACCGATCGCCTCGGCACCGGCGATGAGCTCGTCGAGATCAGTGGAGGGTGGGGTGGATCGCAGTACGGGCACGCCGGCTGCGATGGCGTGTTCTTTTGCAGTGACCTTGTTTCCGGCCATTTCGAGGGCGCGATCGTTCGGTCCGATGAACGTGATCCCGTGCGCCGCAGCCGCTGCGGCAAGTTCCGGGTTTTCGGAGAGGAAACCGTAGCCTGGATAGATGGCGTCGGCACCCGATTCGACCGCCACCCGGATAATTTCTGAGACGTTTAGATAGGCGCGCACCGGATGCCCTGGTTGGCCGATCTGGTAGGCCTCGTCAGCCTTGAGCCGGTGCAGCGAGTTGCGGTCTTCGTAGGGGAATACGGCAACCGTCTTCGCACCGAGTTCGTACGCAGCTCGAAACGCGCGAATGGCGATTTCGCCGCGGTTTGCTACCAGAATCTTCTGAAACATTTCTCCCCTTTGCGGTGACTCACACGGGTAGTGAGGTGTTGGCAATGCCTGATCCGTATCCGCCCGAGGCGGCAGCGGTGCGTGGGGCGGGTGTTGCCCACATGTTCAAGCATAGCTAGGAATTAGCCGCACCTGTTCGCTGGCCGCGGCTGGTGCCGGGGTGGGGCGGGGCGGTGGCTGAATTTCGGACGCATTCGCGATGAACGGGCCGGCGCGCTACGCTTGAACTGTGCATGTACTTAGTATTAGTTCGCTCAAGGGCGGGGTTGGCAAAACGACCGTGACGCTCGGTTTGGCTTCTGCTGCGTTTTCGCGCGGGGTGCGCACACTTGTGGTTGATCTGGATCCGCAGTCCGACGTTTCGACCGGCATGGAGATCGATGTCGCCGGTCACGGCAACATTGCAGACGTTCTCGAAGATCCTCGCGAGAAGACGGTGCGTTCCGCAATCGCGCCGAGTGGCTGGTCGAGCATTCACGAAGGTGTGATCGATGTGCTCATCGGGAGTCCCGCGGCAATCAATTTTGACGGCCCGCACCCAAGTGTGCGGGACATTTGGAAACTTGAAGAGGCGTTGGCAAACATCGAATCTGAATATGATTTGGTGCTGATTGACTGCGCCCCCTCTCTCAACGCCCTCACCCGCACCGCGTGGGCGGCGAGCGACCGCGTGCTGGTGGTCACCGAGCCGGGCTTGTTTTCGGTTTCGGCAGCGGATCGCGCGCTGCGGGCGATTGAGGAGATTCGGCGCGGCCTGAGCCCCCGGTTGCAACCGCTGGGAATTGTGGTGAACCGTGCCCGCCCACAGTCTATGGAGCACCAATTCCGCATCCGCGAGTTGCGCGAAATGTTTGGTCCGCTCGTGCTTAACCCGCAGCTCCCGGAGCGCACGTCGCTGCAGCAGGCTCAGGGTGCGGCGAAGCCGGTGCATGTCTGGCCGGGCGAGAACGCGCAAGAAATGGCCGCGTATTTTGATCAAATTCTTGATCGCGTCATGCGATCAGCGGATCTCGCGCCGGAAGATTCGACCGGTTCCACTCCAGCAGCGCCAGCACAGCCAGCGGAGTAGCTCACACGGCGGTCTGCCGCGCGGAGGAATCTTGTGAAGCGGCGGGGTGGCTTTAGGCCGTTTCGGCGGCTGGTTTTGCGCGGCCGCGCTCGCGCACGCCGCTGAAGGCCATCCAGGCCGCATAGGCAAGGAGCAGCCCGATCACGATCGTTACCACAAGCGCCCGATTTTCACCGGTGAGCAGTGTGGTGACCCAGCCAATGTAGGGGATGGCGTACCACACCGTTCCTTTGATCTGCACCTCTTTGACTGGGTCGGGATCTGGCTGTGGGTTCGCATCCCCTTGGGTAATGAACACGGGCGTGCCGTCGGCGAGTTGCTGTCGCTGCACCACCCGGTGGGTAACGAGGGTGGGCTCGCCGCTGACGAGCTGATACGTGAGAACCATGCCCGGGTTGATGTCGTCAATCGGGGTGGGTTTCACCACGATCATGGTTCCCGGCGGCAGGCTGGGTTCCATTGACGAGGTGAGCACGGTGAGCGCGGTGGATCCTGTAAGCGCCGGTACCACGATGACTGCCGCCGCAATCGCAACGAGCAGCACCAGAACTCCGCCGACCAGACCCGTTTTAATCGCTGACCACACGCCACGGCTTGCCGGTTCGGCGTTACCGCTTGGGTGGGCGCTGTCGCCGGGTTCGCCGCTGTCGCTTTGTTCGGCGCTGTCGCCGGGTTCGCTGGGTTCGGTGCTGTCGCGCGGGCTCGGGTCGTCGGCCTGCTCGGCTGGCATTGCAGCGGATTGCGCTGCCGGAGTCGGTGCCGATTTGTCGGCCTGCTCGGCTGGCATTGCAGCGGGTTGCGCTGCCGGAGTCGGGGCCGATTCGAGTGTGGATGCCGCGAGCCGTTCCAGCGCTTCGCGCCGTTCGCGCCGGGTAAGGAAGGGTTGCCCCTCGGCGGAACCGCTCGCAGCTGCTGGGGTCGACGGCGTAGCGTCTGCTCCCGACGTGTCAACGTCTTGTGAGCGAGGTGTGTTGGAACTCAACGATTCCCTCCGGTGCGTGTGTTGTCAGTTGTGGCGCGCTGTCTTCTCAACGCTACAACACATAATGCAAATCCGGTGCTCATTGACACCACAATGATCACCCAAAACAATTCGAATGATTGTCCGGTGCGGGTCAGCCCGAAGCCCGTTTGCCCACCGGCGGTTGTGCCCTCTCCGTTCTGATTCGCGCGAGCAGACCCGGCCGCGTTAGCAGCGGCTCGGTTTTCGCCGTCCTCAACAAAATCGTCGTCTGCGGTTGGCGAGACGGTGGGCGGCTTGGTCGGCGTGTTGGTCGGCGACTGGGTTGGGGCTTTGGTTGGCGAATTACTGGGAGATTTGGTCGGCGTTGCGGTCGGTGCTGCTGTCGGCGTGGCGGTCGGTTTTTTGGTAGGCGGGATACTGCCGTCGTTCGCCGAACACTGATCACCCGGGTCCGAGACTTGCTTCGCAACAACATCGCGCATGTGCCCGCGTAGGGTAAATGACACGGTGTCGTTCACCCCGCCCTGTCCCGAAAGCGAGTTGCTTACGTCAACCCGTGCCGCAAGCTTGGCGCTCGCACCGGGCGCAAGGCGAATGCCATCTGTCAATACGAGACAGCCACCGCTGCCAGCTATTTCGCTGAGGGAGAAGGCAGCAGCGGGCAGTGCTTGATCACTCGTGATTCCCAGAATGACGAACTTGGCGAGTTCCGAGTTTTGTTGTGCGGTGGAAAGTGCGTCGATGCGCACAAACGCCTCGACCTGGCTCCCGTTGCGCACCCAGATCGATTCGGTGCTGCTGTCTCCGGGAACGACAGCGCCCAGGTCATCGAAGAGTGGCAGCGTGTCTCCACGCGAATAGTTCACCCCGTCGGTGGAATATTCAATCCCGGGGCTGCTGGCCTGCGCGGGCGATGCCCCAGTGCCCACACCGACGAAGGCGAGTGCGAGAATGAGCGCCCCGGAACGCAACGCATTGCGCCATGTTCGCAGCATGCTAGCCAACACCCCCCACTGCGGTGACCGTCGTTCCGTTGCGATCGAGCTCAATATTGCTCCACCACACAATGCTCGAACTGCTGATCAGACGGTACTGCGATTTTCCTGCGGGAACGTAGGTGGCGTCGGTGGAGAGGGTTGAATAGGCGAACTCGATGAACGTTGCCCCCGTCGCCGTGGTGGCGGTTGTCACCCAGTTTGTCCCGTCGAAACGCTGCAGCTTTACCGAATATGAGCTCGTTCGAATGCCTCCGAACGTGAATCGCAGTGTCGTGTCAGTCTGGGTGAACGTGAGCGGGTTGCGCTGAAGTTGAAACTGCGCGCTGGCTTGATCGCAGGTTACCGGGCTCGTCGTCGCCGAGCCTGACGACGCCTTGTTGATGCTGAGGCACATCCCGCTCGCGGCGTTAACAAATTGGTTGGTCACCGGGGTGGTGCCGGGCACGGCCTGAATGTACCACTGCTGCGCGGGGTCGTTCGCGGCGGGCGCGACGAGTGCCTGGTTGCCGTTTGCGTCGACACCAATTCTGGCCGAGGCGGTGTGCATCGGCTGGATAGTGACCAACGATTGGTCGCTGCCAGCCACTGGGATAAACCTCCAGCGTTCGTTCGGGTTCGGCTGGCAGGAGTAGGTGAGGAGGAGGCCCCCCACGCCCTGACTCCGATCCACATCCAGGCACAGTGAATTGGCCGCACGGTTGCGCATCGAGAACCAGTTGGAGAGCATCGGATCAAAAAAGTTGGCGGTGAGGGGATACATCCCCGCTGTTTTTTGCGTCGGGGTGAACGTCAGCCCGTTCGCCACCCAGCCACTTGCGGCGAGCGTGGAGTAGTGCTTCAAGACGGCGCTTTGCGAGCCAGTTGCCGAGGTTACGGCCTTCCAATCGGCAATCGTCGTGCGAACGCAAAACGGGGCAGACTCGCCCGCATTAAGGCTCCGGCCGAGGTCGGGAAAAGCCGCCCAGGTGCCGCTGAGCGCGTACGCTGGCACCGCGGCCGCTTCAGTACAATCTGTAAGCTGGTTGGCGGGCCACACCTGCACCTGGAGGCTCGAGGCGAGCGGGTCGGCGATCTGAAACAACAGCCCCATCGTGCCGGGAAGCTGACCGGTGTTACTCACCGAAAAGCCAGCGGTGTGGGTTAAATCGTTGGGCAGAAAGGTGGTGTCAATCGAGCTGACATTGTTCTCGCCAATTGATGCCTTCTGGGTGCTCACCGTGCCGGTGCCTTCTGCTGTGGCGCTCCAATACGCCCACGCTTGGCCGCCTACCCCGAGCAGCGTGAAGACAAGAACAGCACTGATGCTCCCCCGCACGATGGGTGCTCGCACAGGGCGCCTGCGGTTAATGAAGCGTGTCATCGTTGTTCTCCCGTGAATGTCAGCGAAAATGCAAGCGACTGCCCGCTAGTGGTAGCCGAGGTGCCCTGGGGGATAAACAGTTCGAGGCAATACCATTTGGTTTGTCCAACGGCGAGGGTGTCGAACCCTGCCGCTGTTGTGTAGCCGCTGATCGCACCGGGGGTGCCGTTGAGCTGCGTGGCACACGCTGCCGCGTTGGCTACGGGAGTGAGTCGTGCTTTGGTGACGCTCGCAACGGAAGCCACAGTGGTGAGCGTGATCGACGCGGTCAGGGATAGATCAACATCACCCGTATTGCTGACTTTGACCGGCTTCGCGACCGGGGTTGCCGGGCTGAGCGCCCAATCCCCGAGGGACGCAGAAGAGGCGTTGTTCACGGCCAACCCTATTGTGCCAGCCTGCACCGTGCCGCCGCCCGACGTGGTGCTTGCGTTGAGCCAGGCGTAGCTGCCGCCTATGCCGGCAACCGCGAGTGCAAACACCACTCCGACGACGGTAACCAGGAGGAGCCGGCTGTAGCGCGTTGGCGCAGCATCGTGGTCGCCATCCTGGTTCCCTTTACCGAACTTGACGATGTTCACGAGCGATCTTCACCTCCTGGTACGAAACATGGTGTGGCACCCCCCAAAGGTGGGTGCCACACCAGGGAATCACAATCAGATAGAAGCGTCAACCTGGGTGACGGTCAGTGTGAAGCCTGAGAGGTTCACCTTACCCGTCTTGGCAGCGTTATCTTGCGCGGTTGTGCCCGAGAACGGCCACGTAATGGTTGCGGTGATCGTTGTGGTGTAGGGCGTGGAGGTGTTGTTCTTGTGATCGAACGTGTTCGCCTGACCCGCAACGGCGGTCGCACCGGTCACCGCAAACGAGGTGCTGGCAGCGAGCCTGGCGGCAAGCGCGGTATCTGCAGCGGTCGGAGTTGCTGGTGTCGAGATCGCCCCGCCGGCAAGATCAACCTTGAATCGGAGGTTCTGACCCTGGGCCGTGATTGAAGCGGGGAACGAGTAAGTGAGTTTGTCACCGGGGACAATGCGCACGGTGTTGATGTCGGCAACGGCAGTTTCCGTTCCGTTGCTATGCTGAATTTTCCAAGTCGGCGTGCCGGTGGTGGTGAGCTGGAGCGTTCCGGCGGTGATTGCGGTGCTGCCGCCAACGTTGGCTGTGTCGTTCCAGTAGGCGAGCGTGCTGCCCGAACCGAGCAAGAGTACGGTAGCTGCTGCGACGGCGATAGCGGCTTTCGAAAGCTTCTTCATAGTGTATGTACACGATCCTTTTGTGCAAATGTGGTTGGGGTTCGACTCCCGCGAATGGTTCCGCGGGAGCGGTTGTTATGAATGTAACGATATCCCGTGAACCTGAAAGTTAGCCTTATGTTAGCCTTACAGCCGCTGGAGATTTTCAAAGCTAATTCGTATGCAATTCGCACGAGCGATCAACAGTAGCGAACCAAGTTGGCACCACTGCGCAGCTAGGAGATGCGCTTCACCTGACGCCGTTTTGCCAGCTCGTCAACAAGCTCTTCAGCGTGTTCGCTCAGATCGATCAGGGTGGTTTCAACTTCCCGCAGCACCTTGCCGACCGCGATACCAAACACCCCTTGCCCCCGACTCACCAGATCGATCACCTCGTCGGTCGAGGTGCACAGGTACACACTCGCGCCGTCGCTCATCAGGGTAATGGTAGCCAGGTCACGAATCCCCGCCTGGTGCAGCTGTTCGATCGCGATTCGAATTTGTTGCAGAGAAATACCGGTTTCCAGCAGGCGCTTGACAAGTTTCAGCACCAAAATATCGCGGAACCCGTAGAGCCGCTGCGAGCCGGAACCCTTCGCGCATTTCACGGTGGGCTGCACGAGCTCGGTTCGTGCCCAGTAGTCGAGCTGGCGGTAGGTGATTCCGGCGGCTCGGGCTGCGACGGAACCACGGTATCCACCGCTATGGTTTGTCTGGATGAGGCCGTCGGTGAACAAAAAATTTGCCGGGTCCTCCACCGTGGCATACTGCGGTGTTTCGGGCTGCACCTGCGCGGCCGGCTCGGAATCGAGCGGAGCAACCAAAGCTCGTGCCGAATCTTGCTGTGCCGATTCGGCAGAACCGTGTTCGCTCATTCCGTGGACCTTTCAACAACGTGGATGCCGCCCCCAAGTTGGTCGACCCTGTCAACGTTAGTCGGTGGCTGGTTTAGGTTCAATCACCTGCCGCAAAAGCGGGTGGCGTGTCGGGGACATTCACCGCTGCACCGCTCGCGCGAGTGCGGCCCGCCGCAACGTGGCGCGGATCACGTCAAGGTGGTTGGCCAGGTCGGCGGCCTGATCGACAAACTCGGCTTGGCGCACCCCGTCCCGCGCATGCACTGTCTGGGCGAGCGCCGAGGTGAGCAAATCAACCTCACGGTCGACCGCGACCTGCACCGGACGCAAATGCCGCGGCTCAATCCCCCGATCGCTCAGTGCAACGAGCGCCTCCAAGACGTTGCGATGCTCTTCACGGTACAACTCGGTTGCGGGAATGAGTTTCAGACGAACAGCATCATCGAGCAGGGCAGCCGAAGCCCCAGTCTCACTCAGCAGCGTTTCGCGCGTCAAGACAACCCGCAGCGGCAGCATCGAGGGCGCGTCGGGGCCGGCTCCCGGAAACGGGGGCTGCAGACCAGCGTCACGATCAGCCAGATACGCCCCGATCACCTTCAGCGGCAAGTAATGATCTCGCTGCATGGTCAGGATTAATCGCAACCGGTCAATGTCATCCTGCGAAAACTTGCGATACCCGGTGGCTGTTCTTGCCGGATTGACCAGCCCCTGCACCTCCAAAAAACGCAACTTCGACGGGGTGAGCTCGGGAAACTCCTGGTTGAGCTTCGTCAACACCTGACCGATACCCAACAGCGCGCTCTTGGCACCACCAGTTCGAGCAACCGGCAACGCAACCATCTATTCAGCCTCGGGCTTGACGGTGTCGTGCAGCGAAGAGTAAAACGTCAGCTTGAACTTTCCAACCTGCACTTCGGCGCCATCGTGCAGTTGCACCCGGCCGTCGATTCGTTCACCATCACAGAACGTGCCGTTCAGTGAGTGCAGGTCGGTGACCCAGAACCGAAAGCCCTCGCGCAAAAACTGGGCATGACGACGCGATACGGTGACGTCGTCAAGGAAAATATCAACCATCGGATGGCGCCCGGCGATCGTTTCGTCGTTCATCAGCAGGAACCTGGCACCGGTGTGCGGTCCGCGGCGCACAATAAGGAGCGCCGAACCACTCGGCAGTGATGCGATTGCTGAGCGCTCGTCGGCGGAAACCGTGCGACCAAGCGCTTCAAAGCGTGCAAGAACGTCCGCTGAAAATTTGGCGGTTGTCTGAGACTGACCACCGCTCTGGTCGTGTTCGCTCACGTCTGTGTCCTACCGTGTGTAGTGGGTGTATTCGCGAACCGGGAACTCGATGTGTACCCGGCATACCACTACGGTAGCGCAGAATCCGCCGCGGCGGGAAGAGGCAGCCGCGACGCGGGCTCAGACATAACCCGGCAGCTGCATATGATTGTGCGTAAGATACAACTATCTGCATCAAGAGCAACCGCTCACCCTCCGGCTGTGAAGTCACCCCAAGCCCAGAACGTGAGCCGCCATGACAGCACAGCTCCCCACTCGCACCACAACCGCGACTCGAAGCCGGGGTGCCGGTAGCGAACTTCCGGGTGGAGCCGAGCGGGCATCCACTCTTGAACAACACGGCTTTCGCAGCACCAGGCCACGACTCAGCCAGGCGACCAATATGACGGCGAGTTACCACGAGCTCATGAATGAGGTTCGCAATGCCGGGTTGCTCGGCAGAACAATACCGTTCTACATCGTCACCGCGAGCGTGCTGACGCTCTGCCTCGGCGGGGCGATCACCGGCTTTGTGTTGCTGGGCGACTCTTGGTTTCAACTACTCATCGCGGCGGCGCTTGGCATCATATTGACCCAGTTCGCCTTCATCACCCACGAAGCGTCACATCGGCAGGTGTTCCAATCCGGTCCCGCCAACGATCGCATCGGGCGGGTGCTCGCCGCTGCCGTAGTTGGCATCAGCTACACCTGGTGGATGACGAAACACACCAGGCACCACGCCAACCCAAACACGATTGGCAAAGATCCCGACATTGAGGTAGACACGCTCTCATTCGTCGAAGAAGATGCCGCGAAACGCACCGGGTTCCTCGCCGCGCTCACGCGCAAACAAGGCTACCTGTTCTTCCCGCTGCTCCTGCTCGAAGGCCTCAACCTGCACGCCAGGTCGCTCACCACCCTCGTGCAAAACAAGCAGGCCAAAGGTCGCCGCGGCGAACTCACCATGATCATCGCGCGACTGACCGCCTACCTGGCGATTGTGTTCATTGTGCTGCCACCCGGACTCGGGGCGGCGTTCGTTGGCGTACAGCTGGCAGTGTTTGGCCTCTACATGGGCGCGTCATTCGCGCCCAACCACAAAGGTATGCCGCTCATCGAACCCGGTGCTCGGCTCGATTTTCTCAGCAAACAGGTGCTCACCTCACGCAACATCAGCGGCGGCACTCCAATGAGCATGTTCATGGGAGGGCTCAACTACCAGGTGGAGCATCACCTCTTCCCCAGCATGGCCAGGCCACACCTCGCCAAAGCCCGCCTCCTCGTGAAAGAACACTGCAACCGACTCGGCATGCCCTACACTGAGACCACCCTGGTGCGCTCCTACGCCATCGTCGTTGACTACCTCAACACCGTGGGCTTGCAGGCACGTGACCCATTCGATTGCCCGCTGATGAATCAGTATCGTCGCCCATGAACCGAAGCAGGACTCCCCGAGTGAACACCGCAACACCCGCACAACACCCCGACCGCATGCCAACGCTCCGCCTCGAAGGACTCAGCAGAGCGCACTACGGGCACCGGGTCAGTTTCACCCCACCGGAACAACACGGGGGCGCATCGCAGCCCCTGACCGGCATTCTGCGGGAAGTGTGGCGGGAAAACTTTGAAAACAGCGTTCCCGGCCGCTGCGTGGCAATTAGTGAGGATGCAACGGGCAAACTCACAAGGCACGGCCCAATGCCGCTCAATGCGCTCATTACCGACCTCGGTGCCGCGGCTGCAACCAACGCCGGCGCGCAGCGGCCCGATTGGGTTCCCGCGCGCATCGAAACGCTCAGCGTCCGGTGGATCGACGGCCCCAAGCATGGCACTGGCCAAACACTCGAGCCCGAGCGAATGCGCAGACGATTCGTGAGCAGCGTCAGTGGCACCCGAGAAAAAGCAGAGTACGTGTGGGATGAACAATTCGTTTCTGAAGGCACCAGAGCCTACAGCACCTCCTTCTGGTTCGCAGGGTGGATACACCCCGAAGAGACGCAAACGGCCACAGATCCCACCGCGACACTCACCAGGGGAAGCACCTACCGCATCCAATTTCGCAATGGACCCCTGGTGCATGATCTCAACCGATTCCATCAGGCAACGCACGGCACGCCGGACTCAGTCATCACCCTGCAACCCAGCGAAACCGGGCACCAACTGCCGATCACCTATGTATACACGGGGTTCGGTGCGGCCTCGGTGGCGGGTTTTCGGGCGAGTTATCGCCACCACCAGCCTTAGCGCTCACCGACCGGCGCGCGGGCACTCAGCAATTAGGTAACAATTTCACATGAATCTGTAACTTTCAGCCGCCCCACACCAAGAGCGTGCTACGCTAAAACAACATCGACTTTGTGAAGCTCATCGGCAGCAGGAATGTTCCGCAACACAGAATCACCGATGAACAGAAATACCATCTCCTCGAACCATGCAAACGGTTCGCTCACAGAAACGCAACGAACACCATCCCAATCATGTCGCACCACCAGGCTCGCACCCAGCGCTGCGCAGCGCAACGAATCAGTTGAACTGACAGAGTCATGGAATCACAGCACACAGCAGGACACACAACGCAGGTCTGCTCTGTGCGCCCCCAATCCACCCGGTCAACCACCGCTGGTTTTCCGGCGTGGCACCCACACACTCTCCGCGTGACCCGCGCGAGTCGGCGCCTCGGCGCTCGGCACCGCGTGAGTGACACGGTGACGTTACGAAACACCTTGCCACGGTTGGCGGTACATCGAAACGCTCAGCACGAGCGGATCGACTGCCCACCAACACAAGCAGCGTCAATCGTGACACCCCGCACCGAAGACCGATGCGGAACGTATATAGAAAAGAGAAACACATGCCTACAGGCACCGTGAAATGGTTCGACTCTGAAAAGGGCTTCGGATTCATCGCCCCCGACGACGGAACCCCCGACGTCTTCGCACACTACTCTGCAATCGCAACGAGCGGCTACCGCTCGCTTGACGAGAACCAGAAGGTAGAGTTCGACACCGCACGTGGACCAAAGGGTCCGCAGGCTGAGAACATTCGCCCGCTGTAAGGCGAGCATGTTCCGGTAAGTGCCGGAATCAGGATGGGGTGGTGCAGTTCCTGCACCACCCCATCTTTTGTTTGTGGCGGTTGCTTGTTGCGCCTGGTGCTTGTTGTGTCGGTTGCTCGTTGCGCCGGTTGCTCGTTGCGCCAGGCTTTGTGTATGCACAGGGCGCACTTGCGCACGTTTTCCACATTCTGTCGCCGCGCAGCGTATGCACGGCGCAACGTGTTATACGCTCTGAACCATGCATCCCACAGCAACACAACCCGCTCCCCAGCCACACGCGGCACACAAGACCAACCGCGGCATCATGCGCGTACATCCAGAGACTGGCGCCATCATCTGCGAGGACGGCGTCCACCGCCCCGCCTGGGCGGCAGCACAAACGCCGGAACGCGACTACTACGACAACGAGTGGGGCAACACCGTCCACGACGAACGTGGCCTGTTTGAACGCATCAGTCTTGAAGCGTTCCAAGCCGGACTTTCCTGGGCGACTATCCTGCGTAAGCGAGAAGCATTCCGAGAAGCATTCGACCAGTTCCAACCCGACACCGTGGCCGGCTACAGCGAAAAAGACGTGACGCGACTCCTCAACAACGCGGGCATTGTGCGAAACGAAGCCAAAATCCGGGCTACCATCGCAAACGCGCAGGCCACCGTTGCGCTCAGAGAGCACCCCGTGTGGGGTGCTGGCGGGCTGGACGGACTGATCTGGTCGTTTCAACGCCAGCCGAGCATCCACCCGCAACATATTGATGACATCCCGAGTAGCACGCCGGAATCCATTGCCCTCGCCAAAACGCTCAAAACACTCGGATTTCGCTTCGTCGGGCCAACCACCGTGTGCGCGCTTATGCTGGCCATCGGCGTCATCCCGGGCCACCTGCCAGACAGTGCAAAGTCATAGAATGTCATAATTGTGACGGTCGCGATGAGAACGAATTAGCATCGGCACATGACAACACACACGCACACCCCCAAGAAACAGGCCTGGTACACCAGGTTTGGTCCACAAATCCTCATCTCACTCGCCCTCGGCACCGCAGCTGGGTTAGTCGCCCGACAGCTGCTCGCCGAGAACGACCAGCAAACCTGGCTCCTCACCACGCTTGACACGATCGGCAGCAGCTATGTGCAGCTCCTGCAAGCGCTCGTCGCACCGCTCGTGTTCACCGCCGTGGTGAGCTCCATCTCAACCCTACGCAAAGTCTCCAACGCGGCGCGACTCGCAGCGCAAACCATCCTGTGGTTTGCAATCACCGCAGCCATCGCCGTCAGCGTGGGCATTGCGCTGGGAATTGCAACCAACCCCGGCAGTAACACCACCGTCGGCCTCGACACGGCGAAAGATCTGGGCGCAACCGCATCCTGGTGGGCTTTCTTCAACAGCCTCATCCCCAGCAACACACTCGGACTGACCGTGCGAACCTACCTCGATGGCGACGGCGGTGCCACAAGTAGCCTCCGCACCAGTGTGCTGCAACTCCTCGTGATCGCAATCGCCGTCGGTATTGCCGCACTCAAAGTCGGGGCACCCGCGAAAGCATTCCTCCGCTTCAACCGTTCAGCCCTCGCGGTCATACAAAAAGTGCTCTGGTGGGTCATTCGCATCGCCCCCATCGGCACGTTTGCACTCATCGGCTCGGCCGTAGCAGAACTCGGAACCGACGCCCTCGCACAACTCGGCGTCTTCAGCATCACCATCTACGTTGGAGTCGCCATCGTATTCTTCGTGGTGTACCCGCTGCTGCTGCGCAGCCAAGGGCTCTCCGCGAAACAGTACTTCACCGGGGTATGGCCGGCGGTGCAACTCGGCTTCGTCACCCGATCCTCCATGGGAACCCTGCCGCTCACGCAGCGGGTGACCGAACGCAACCTGGGAGTGCCAGCGGAGTATGCATCCTTCGCCGTGCCGCTCGGTGCAACCACCAAAATGGACGGCTGCGCGGCGATCTATCCCGCAATCGCGGCGATCTTCATCGCACAGTTCTACGGAATTGACCTCAGCATCAGCCAGTACCTGCTCATCGCAGTGGTCTCAATTCTCGGCTCAACGGCAACCGCGGGCACAACCGGGGCAATCGTCATGCTCACGCTCACACTCTCCACGGTGGGCCTGCCGCTTGAAGGCGTTGGCCTGTTGCTTGCCATCGACCCAATTCTCGACATGGGTCGAACCGCACTCAACGTCGCCGGCCAGGCACTCGTGCCCACCATCGTGGCGAAACGCGAAAACATTCTCAACCTCGAACTGTACAACGCGGCCAGAACCGGCGAACCATTCAGCGAAGCACCACTCGCACACAGCGCGGCCGTGCAGACCGACCAACAGCGCGACAACACCGATGTGAGCAACACCGAAGTAACCGACACCGACGAAGCACACAGCGGGCAAACCGACCAGCGTGAGCTCGCCTCAACCGGCAGCCAGCGCTAATCGAACCCTGTGTGGCTGGGGGCTAACCCCCAGCCACACAGGGGGCAAGCCGGCGCGACAACAGCAGCAGCACGGCATAGATTTAACAGCGTGAACCAAAACCACCCCGCACCCGCTGCCCGACCCGCACCCGCTGCCCGACCCGCACCCAAAACCAGCGCCCCAGCCCAACATCGACCCCCGATCGCCGCCCAACCCGCACACCTCCTGCGACTCTTTGGCGACCTCATCATCGACGTCTTCCTCAGCACCATTGCGTTCAGCGTCACCATCACCACCCTCGCCCTCGCCCTCGGCCTCCTGCCCGCATTCGGAGTCGGACTCGCCGTCTTTGCCGCAGCAACTCCCATGGTGAACTGGTACCGCACCCTCGAACTTCGCAGAGCAGCCACCTGCTACCGCAGCACCTACTACGCACCCGCACCAATTCACCACGACAACCCAACATTCACCACTCTCCTCATCGCCCCGCTCCGGAACACGCAAACCTGGAACGTGTACGCCTACTCGGTGCTCAGCTTCATCGCCAGCATCCTCGCATTCACACTCAGCATCGGACTATTCGCCGGCGGAACCCTCATCGTCAGCGTCGCCCTGGCGCCCCAACTACCCAGCGCGGACTGGCTGAACGCCGCCGTGTTCTGGACCACGGCATCCCCCAGCGAACCCGGCGCAATCGCCACGCTCCTGCGCACACTCCCGGGCATCGCCATGATGACGCTCAGCATCCCCACCATCCTCGGCTACAGCCTGCTCGACCGGGCGCTCGTGCGCGGACTCCTCAGCGCCGAAGACACCGAAACACTCGCCAACACCATCACCCACATCACCGAACTGCACACCCAAACCGAGCGAGACCTCGACACCGCCACCGAACAACGCAACCTCGCCCACACCACCGCCCAAGAAGATCGCAGCCGCATCGAACGAGACCTGCACGACGGCGTGCAACCACACCTCGTGGCACTCGCCATGACCATCGACAGGGCGCGACAAAAACTCGACCACGACCCAGAGACGGCAAAAACGTTACTCGATGAAGCGCACGGCGCGGCAGGGGCGGCGATGAGCGGTCTGCGCCAACTGGCCCGCGGCATCCACCCATCGATACTCACCGAACGCGGACTCGACGCCTCCCTCTCCGCCCTCGCCACACAACACACCACGCCCGTCACCATCCGAAGTGAACTCAGCACGGCGCACCCAGAACGGCGCTGCGGGGCGATCGCCGAAGCGGTCGCCTACTTCACCGTCGCAGAAAGCCTCACCAACATCGCCAAACACGCGAACGCCGACCGCTGCGAACTCGACGTCACCTGCGACAGCACCACCCTTAATGTGCGCATCCACGACAACGGCAACGGCCAGGCAGCCATCGTGCCAGGCGGCGGTCTACAAGGGCTCGCCAACCGGGCCACAGCCGCGGGAGGAACCCTGCGCGTCGAAACGGGCGACGGCAGCACGGTACGGTTGGAAGTACCATGCGGATCATAATTGCTGAAGACGCCGCCGTGCTCCGCGTTGGGCTAGAACACCTCCTCGCCGACGCGGGCCACGACATTGTGGCTAGCGTGCCCGATGCCAAACAACTCCTCGACGCCGTGGAACGACTCAACACCCCCGAAACCTGCGCGGCAGGCACCGCAGCGCAGCTTGCACTCATCGATGTTCGGATGCCGCCCAGCTACAGCGACGAAGGCATCCGTGCCGCCGTGCTGCTTCGGGCAACCCACCCGGAACTACGAACGCTCATATTCAGCCAATACGTTGAAGAACGCTACGCCACCGAGCTGCTCAGTAGCGGGCACGGCGGGTTCGGTTACCTCCTCAAAGACCGCGTGAGCAACATTCAGGATTTCCTCAACGCCGTGCACCGCGTTGGATCCGGCGAAACGGTGCTCGACCCGGAAGTCGTCTCACAACTCTTCGTGCGCAGCAAAGCCCGAGCCGCACTTGACCGGCTCACGCCGCGCGAAACAGACGTGCTGCGCGCAATGGCTGAAGGGCTCACGAACGCCGCCATCGGCAAAGCCCTCTTCATCACCCCCGGCGTGGTCGAAAAACACGTCACCTCACTCTTTCAAAAACTCGGGTTGCACCCGCAAGAAAACGAGCACCGCCGGGTGCTCGCCGTGCTGCACTACCTGGAGCTCCAAGCGCACCACCCCCAACAGTTTCCACAGCGCTAACTCCACCACCAACCCACACCAGTCAATCCCCCGCCCAACCCAGTAGAAAGAACCCAATGCAACCCACCGCAGTGACACCCCGAAAATCCGGAAAACTCCCGCTCATCATCGGAATCATCATCGCCGGCCTCCTCATCCTCGTCGGCGGCCTCACCGTAGTAGACCGCGCCACAGCCAACACGCGAACCATCACAACCGCCCTCGAAAACCGCTTCGACAAACTGGTCCTCGATATCGGTACAGCCGACGTGCTCATCATCGCCGACGAAACCGACGCACACCTCACCGCCACCAGCGCACACGGCATACTCAACAACCGCGGAGCAACCTACCGCAGCACATTCGACGGCACCACGCTCACCGTCACGCAACGCGAACCCTTCGGTCTGCAACTCAGCACCGGCTACACCCGCGAACAACTCGAACTCCACCTCGGGGCCAACCAGCTCGAAACACTCAACATCACCATCGGCAGTGGCACCCTCGACATCAAAACGGGCGCAACCGACAGCACCGTCATCAGCGGATCCGCCGATGTGCTCTTCACAGCGGCCGCCAGCACCCTCAACGTGAGCACCGGTTCGGGCAACATCGACGCCACCACCACCGGTGACGCAGAAACCGTCACCCTCACAAGCAAATCAGGCAACACCACGCTCAACACCGCCAGCAACATTGCCACACTCACACTCAGCAGCGGTTCAGGCAACCAAGTCAGCACAATCAGTGGCAACCTGGGCACCTACACGGCAACCACCGACAGCGGCAACCACCTCATCAACGCACTCGGCGGGGGCAACAGCATCACCGCAAAAAGCGGTTCCGGCAACAGCACCGTCGTGGTGCCAAACGACACCTATCAGGTGCGCACCCGAACCGGGTCAGGAACAGTCGCCGTCACCGTCGACCAGGCGCGCGATGCGGAACGGATCATCGACGTCACCACGGGCAGCGGCAACATCACCATCACCGGGTCGTAGCGACAGCCAAGCCAACCACACTGTGGCGGGGCGGCAGGATCAGGTGCGCACGGCATCCACCAATCGACCCACCGACTGCACCCGAATCACCGCCTCCCCCGCCTCAGCCGACGCCGCAAGATCCACAACCGCCGTAATGCCCCAGTCATGGTCGCCCTCAGGATCATCAAACACCTGACGCACCCGCCACACCCCCAGCGAATCCGCATCCCCATCATCAATATGCAGCAAAGCGGGGCCGCGAGCCGCCGGTCCCGTGCCAAGCGAATCGTACTCATCAAAATACGCGTCGATCGCAGCCGCCCAGCGGTCAGCATCAAACCCGTCAGCACCATCAAGCTCACCCAACGCCGCAACATCGTCACGCTCCGCGAGCAACACCCGGCGAAACAACTCCTTGCGCACCAGCACCACAAACGCGCGGCGATTCGTCAACACGCTGCGCGGAGTTGGCGGCAACACACCCGCCCTCGCCGCGTGCTCATCCGGGTCAGGATTCGCCAACTCCTCCCACTCGTCCAACAAACTCGAATCCACCTGCCGCACCAACTCACCCAGCCACTCCAGCAGGTCACGCAACTGTTCCGACTTTCGGTCCTCCGGCACGGTCTGATTCAGTGCGCGGTAAGCATCAGACAGGTACCGCAACACCAACCCCTCAGAGCGGGAAAGCTTATAAAACGACACAAACTCGTTAAACGTCATCGCACGCTCAAACAAATCACGCACAACCGACTTCGGTTTCAACACAAAATCGCGAGCCCACGGACGCTCAGCGGCATACAACTCGTAGGCGGCAAACAGTAACTCGGCAAGCGGTTTCGGATGCGTCACCTCGTCAAGCAGTTCCATGCGTTCGTCATACTCCACCCCGTCCTGTTTCAGCTGGGCCACCGCCTCACCGCGGGCGAGGAACTGCTGGGCACCCAGAATTGGGCGAGGATCCTCCAGCGTCGACTCGATCACCGAGATCACGTCAAGCGCATACGTGGGTGCCTCCTCATCCAGCAGCTCCAGTGCGGCAATCGCAAACGGTGACAGCGGCTGATTGAGCGCAAAATTGGCTTGCAAATCAACCGTGAGCCGGTGCTGGATGCTGGGTTCGGCATCCACACCAATCGAAACGACCCGTTCGACAATCCCCGCGGCGCGCAACGTGCGATACATGGCAATTGCGCGCCTGGCGTGCTCAAACTGGCGGGCGCGCGGTTCGTGACTGTCAAAGACGAGCGTTCGGATGCGTTCAAACGCGTCGCGCCCATGCGCGATCACGTTCACCATCATTGCGTTCGTCATCACCATGCTGCTCGTGAGCGTTTCCGGCTCAGCGGCAATGATTCGCTGAAAACTCGGTTCTCCCCACGAAACGAACCCTTGCGGGGCTTTCTTGCGCACCAGTTTGCGTTTCTTTTTTGGATCGTCGCCAGCTTTTTTCACCATGGCGATGTTTTCCACCTCATGCTCGGGGGCTTGCAACACCACGTCACCGGCAGTGTCAAACCCGGCGCGGCCGGCACGCCCGGCGATCTGGTGAAACTCGCGGGCGTTCAGTTGCCGCATTTTTGTGCCGTCAAACTTCGCCAAACCGCTCAACAACACCGTGCGGATGGGCACGTTAATGCCAACGCCAAGCGTGTCGGTGCCGCAAATAACCCGAAGGAGGCCGCGCTGCGCCAACTGCTCAACCAGTCTGCGGTAGCGGGGCAGCATGCCGGCGTGGTGCACACCGATGCCCGCCCGAACCAGCCGGGAGAGGGTTTTGCCGAAGCCGGTGGTGAACTTGAAATCACCTATTGCGTCAGCAATTTCGTCGCGCTGCGCACGCGTGATCAGTTTCAGGCTGCTCAACGCCTGCGCCCGTTCGGCGGCTTGTGCTTGCGCGAAATGCACAATATAAATGGGCGCTTTCCCGTCGGCGATGAGCGTTTCGATGGTTTCTTGAATTGGCGTCTCGGCGTAGCGATAGCTCAGCGGAACAGGCCGTTCACTGCCGGTGACTTCCACGGTTTCCCGCCCCGTGCGGCGGCTGAGATCCGCCCGAAGTTCGGTGACATCGCCGAGGGTCGCGGAGAGCAGCACGAACTGGGTGTGCGGGAGGAGGAGCAACGGCACCTGCCACGCCCACCCGCGTTCCGGGTCGGCATAGAAGTGAAACTCGTCCATTACCACCTGACCAATGTTGGCTTCTTCACCGTAGCGAAGCGCCTCGTTTGCCAGAATTTCTGCGGTGCAACAAATGATTGGGGCGTCGGCGTTGACACTTGAGTCGCCGGTGACCATGCCAACGTTTGCGGCGCCGAACAGTGCCACCAGGGCAAAGAATTTCTCGCTGACCAGCGCTTTAATTGGGGCCGTGTAGTAGGTGCGCTCCCCCGCTGCGAGCGCCGCGACGTGCGCGCCGATGGCGACGAGTGATTTGCCGGTGCCGGTTGGGGTGGAGAGTATCACGTTGCTGCCGGTGACTATTTCGAGCACCGCTTCTTCTTGCGCCGGGTAGAGGGTGATTCCTTGCCGTTCGGCCCAGTCGGTGAAGGTGGCGAAGACGGCGTCGGGGTCGTTCATTCCGGTTTCGCGCAGTTCGTTGATGCGCACGCTGAGGCTACGATTGGGGGTGGATGCGGTGGTTGCGTGACCTGCGAGGGTACCGTTTTCGGTCATTCACCTATCTTGGCAGAGTTCTCACCGGCACGTCCGCGGAAGTGTTCCATGCTGCGGTAGATGCCGAAGCGGTTTGCGAGCACATCCCACGCGGGTGTTGGTAGGGTGCCGCGCAGGGCGCGCGCCAGGTGCACTGCGGGTGGTGAGTATTGGATTGCTTTGCCGGCGAGCATGGCTCGCCAGGCGCGTTCGACGGCGTATTCCGGGCGAATGATGGGGGTGAGGAGCATGGCGCTCGCCCCGTCGAACATGCCGGTGCTGACGTATGAGGGGCAGAAGGTGGTGACGCGGATGTGGCTGTGCCGGGCTTGGTGCAGTTCGAGTCGGAGCGAGTCGCTCCAGGCGAGCATGGCGGCTTTGCTGGCGGCGTAGGCGCTCATGCGTGGCGTGGAGACGAGGGCAGCGGCGGAGGCGATGTTGAGGATGCGTTTTGGCCGCGTGTAGTCGGCGATCATGCCGGGCAGGAGCGCCCGGGTGAGTTGCATGGGCGCGAGCGTGTTGATGCGCAGGGTGTGTTCGCTGGCTGCGTGCGGGTTTTGCCACGTGTTGCGGTTGCCGCTGACGATGCCGGCGTTGTTGATGAGCACATCGGTGGGGTGCGCGGCTTGGTGGGCGTGCGCAGCGGCGTGAAGCGCGTCCGGGTCGGCGAGATCCACAACGGCGGTGTGGATGCTTGTCTCACCTTCCTGCCGCAGCCTGGTTGCCAGCGTGGCCAGCCC
>CAYTSH010000005.1:0-29887 GCA_964440395.1 uncultured Microbacteriaceae bacterium | reverse complement strand
GAGCCCGTCGAATATTCGACGGTTCGTCACGGCCGGTTTCGGCGTTCCTCCAACCTGCGAAACGCGTTGTATGTGCTGGCGACCGCCGTGTTCGTGTTTGTGTTTGCCGGCGTGACTGTGGCCGGGTATGTGGTGTGGGATCTTTCGCACCGGTTCAAACCGTCGATTGCACTGGCCAACTCGGATCTGCCAAACATTCGCACGGTGGGCGCAATTGACGGTCCGCTCAACATTTTTTTGGCAGGGTCGGATAGCCGCAACGGCCAGAGCCTGGATGATGGCGAAACCGGTGAATTGAACGACGTGAACATGCTGTTGGCGATTTCTGCCGATCATTCGACCGCGTCGGTGATCAGTTTTCCGCGCGACCTGATGGTGCCTATTCCTTCGTGTCCTGGTCCGAACGGTGAGCCGGAGTATTACCCGTCGATGAGCGAGCAGCCGTTGAACAGCACGCTGCAGTATGGTGGGCTTTCCTGCACGGTGCTGACCATTCAGGAGCTGACTGGCATTCCGATTAACTATGCCGGACTCATCACGTTTGATGGGGTGATCGCCATGACGAATGCGATCGGCGGTGTGCCGGTGTGCGTGTCGAACGACATTAACGACCCGTACGTTGGGCTCACGTTGGAGGCTGGTGAGCACACGCTTTCCGGGCTTGAGGCGTTGCAGTTTCTGCGTTCCCGCTACGGGATTGGTGACGGCGGCGACCTGAGCCGCATCAGCAACCAGCAGTCGTTCCTTTCGAGCCTGGTGCGCACCATTAAGAGCAACGAAACGTTGGGTGACCCGAAGAAGGTTTACGGCCTTGCGAAGGCCACCATTGAGAACGTGTCGCTTTCTGAGAGCATGAACTCCACGAAGAGCCTGCTGTCGATCGCCGCAACGGTGCAAAACATTAACGTGGAGGCGATCAACTTTGTGCAGTATCCGGTGGTCACACACCCATACAACCCCAACAAGGTTGCCCCCGACTACGCCTCGGCCGAGCAGCTCACGGATGCGGTGCTGAGCGGGCAGCCGTTCACGCTCACGGGTGGAACCGGTCCCGCCACGGAGGTGGTGGGCACCCAGCCTGGCGAACCCGCAGCGACGCCCGCAGCGGGCGACCCGTCGGTGGAGTCCCCGGCGGAGTCCCCGACTGGCGAAGCCTCCACAACGGGGGATGCCGCGGTCGCCTCGCCGACGGAAGCCTCACCGGTGCCTGCCCCCGCCCCTTCCCAACTGCCGCAGAACGTTCGCGGTCAAAACGCCAGTCAAATCACCTGCACCGCAGGCAACTAACGGAACCGTTCGCGCGGATTCGCCTTCAAAGCGGGCGGCGTGCGGGCAACCAGCCGAATCCGAGAAGGTTGGGGGAGCTTTTTTCGCATTTTGGTACAAACCACCCCCGCGGATTGGTTATGATAGTTCTTGTGCGTTCGCAAGATCGCGCTGGAGACGTCGCATAGTCAGGCCTAGTGCACCACCCTGCTAAGGTGGAGTCCTCGTAAGGGGACCAGGGGTTCAAATCCCCTCGTCTCCGCCAGTTTTACCTCAGAAGATCAACGTTCTTCAAACGGGCTGACACATGAAATCGCAAATCTGACACATGGGTCGCTCCCGTTTCGGGTGGGTCACCAGTCTGCCGGGGCTCACCGCAGAAGCCGCGCAAGCCATCTCGTGATTATCTGCCCACCAGGGTCACCTCAAAAGAGTACAGATCTGGGCGGTAGACGTGGTGCCCGTACTCAATCGCGTTGCCGTTACTGTCAAACGCGGTGCGACTCATGGTGAGCAACGCCGAATGTTGCCGCAAGTCCAGCAGTACGCTCTCCTCAGCGGTGCTCTCCCGAGCCCCGATGTGCTGCTTCGCCACGCGCGCCGTAACGCCGCGTGCCTGCAGCAGCTGGTACAGGCCGTGATCCTGCAACGCCTCCTCCGCCAAGCCAAGGTATGCCTCGGGGAGCACGTTGTTGAGAATGGCCAGCGGCGCACCGCCGGCCTTACGGAGGCGTTGCAGGCGCAAGACGGGGCTGCCCAACTGCACGTTCAGCTGGGAAGCGGCCTGGGCATCCGCCACATCGATCGCGGCAGAAAGCACCACTGTTTCTGGGCGTTGACCGCTCCGCTCAAGATCCTCGTAAAGGCTGGTGAGTTCCACGCTGCGGGTAACCTGACCGTGCACCACCTGGGTGCCGATGCCCCGACGGCGAACGAGGAGCCCCTTGTCGACAAGTTCTTGGATGGCCCGGCGGATTGTTGGGCGGGAAAGGCCAAGACGCTGCCCCAGTGACACCTCGTTTTCGAGCCGGGCACCCGCGGGGAGTTGCTGGTTCTGAATGGCTGTTTCGAGACGGGTGGCGATTTGGTAGTAGAGCGGAACGGGGCCCGAACGGTCCAAGTCAATGAACAGCTCAATGGGGAGCGTGTGGACCGGCTGAGTCATGTGGGTTCCTTCGAGCCTCGGGCTTTGTGCTGACAATTCTACTTGGTTTCACGTTGGGTGGGGCGGAGCCGGGCGGGTAGAATGGGGGTTTGCTGTGGCACTGTTCCACGGCATCCACCAATTCAATTGCCTCACATTGGAGTCGCCATGGCAGCACCAAGCCGTCTTGACAAAGTTATTGCCCTTGCCCGCCACCGTGGGTTCGTGTTTCAGGCGGGTGAAATTTATGGCGGTTCACGCTCAGCATGGGATTACGGTCCCCTCGGAACCGAACTGAAAGAGAACATCAAAAAGCAGTGGTGGCGGCACATGATCACCCGACGAGACGACACGGTTGGTATTGATTCGTCGGTCATCCTGCCCCGACAGGTGTGGGAGGCTTCCGGGCACGTTGCCGTGTTCAGCGACCCACTGGTTGAGTGCACGTCATGCCACAAGCGGTACCGCGCCGATCACCTGGAGGAGGCGTTTGAGGAGAAGAAGGGGCGCGCGCCCGAAAACGGCCTGAGTGAGATTGTGTGCACCAACTGCGGTGCGCGCGGACAGTGGACTGAGCCCCGCGAGTTCTCCGGGCTGCTCAAAACGTTCCTGGGACCGGTCGATGATGCTGCCGGGATGCACTACCTGCGACCCGAGACCGCGCAGGGCATTTTTGTGAACTTTGCGAACGTGCTGCAAGCCTCCCGAAAGAAACCACCATTTGGAATCGGCCAGATTGGCAAGAGTTTCCGCAACGAAATCACTCCGGGCAACTTCATTTTCCGCACGCGCGAGTTTGAGCAGATGGAGATGGAATTTTTTGTCAAGCCGGGTGAGGATGAGACCTGGCATGAGTATTGGATTGAGAACCGCCTCAACTGGTATATCGACCTGGGTATTAATCCAGAAAACCTGCGGCTCTTTGTGCACCCACAAGAGAAACTGTCACACTACTCTAAAGGCACCACCGACATTGAATATAAGTTTGGTTTCGCCGGTGGTGATTGGGGCGAACTTGAGGGTATCGCAAACCGCACCGACTTTGACCTGAGCACCCACGCAAAGGCTTCGGGCAAGGAATTGAGTTTCTTCGACCAGGCCTCGAATGAACGCTATGTGCCCTACGTGATTGAGCCGGCGGCGGGGCTGACCCGCTCGCTGATGGCGTTCCTGGTGGACGCGTACCATGAGGAGGAAGTGCCCAACGCTAAGGGTGGCGTTGATGTTCGCACCGTGCTGAAACTTGACCCGCGGCTTGCCCCGGTGAAGGTTGCCGTGCTGCCGCTCAGCCGAAACGAAACACTTTCGCCCATTGCGCGGGAACTGACCGCCACCCTGCGTGAGCAGTGGAACGTTGAGTTCGATGATGCGGGTGCTATTGGCCGCCGCTACCGTCGTCAGGATGAGGTTGGCACGCCCTACTGCGTCACGGTTGATTTCGATACGCTCGAAGATAACGCGGTTACCGTGCGCGACCGCGACAGCATGAAACAGGAGCGCGTGTCGCTTGACCGGCTGGTCGCATTCCTGGCAGAGCGACTGTTTGGCGCGTGACCAGCGCGGCGGGAGCGGGAGCGGGAGCACGGGTGCCATTCGCCCGGTTATTGGCTCCCGAAACTGGCCTGTCGCGCTGGCGGGTGCTCGCACTGCTGCCGTTAACGGGGGTGGTGTTGCTCGTCGCTTCAAGCACCGTGTTGGTTCTGCTCGCTGAACTCCACCGAATCGTTACCGGCGGTGGTGCCCCGTTGCCGTTTGAACGCTCCGGTGTGCCGGCGGATGCCACCAACCCGTGGCACGTCGTGGCGATGTTTGCGCCGATCGCGATCTGGGTGCCGGCGCTGCTGCTCTGTTATTGGACCTGCGGTGTGCTGCCGGTCGGTCGGGTAGTTTCGGTCCGCCGACGGGTTCGGTGGCGGGTGGTGGCCGTAACCCTCCTACCGGCGGTTGCCGCCGGCACCGCCATGGTGTTGGTTGGCCTCTGGGTGGTTGCACTGGTGACTGGGGAGCCGATTCATCCGCCGCGACTTGGCACCTCCGGTGAAAGCGGCGCGTCGGCGCGGTTCGCGGTGCTCGGTAGTCTGCTGCTTGCACTGCTGTTGGCGCCGTTCCAAGCGGCGGCTGAGGAGATGGTGTTTCGCGGCGCGGCGGTGCAAGCACTTGCTGCGCTGCTGCCCACGCGGCGCTGGGTGCAGCTCGCCGCGTGGCTGTTCCCCACCGGGGCGTTTGTTGCGCTGCACAGTTACAGCCTGTGGGGGTTGATCGATGTCGCCTGCCTGGGGGTGTTTGCCGTGTGGCTGACGATGCGCAGTGGCGGTCTTGAGGCCGCGATTGTGTTGCACGCCGTGAACAACGTCATGCTGTTTGCCGTGATGGCGCTGGGGATGACTGCGAGCACCAGGGTGGCTGAGCAATTCCAGCACCCGCTCATGCTGCTCAGCACCGCCGTGCAGCTGCTGCTGTTTGGCTGGTGGGTGCGGCATCGACTCCGCCGGGTGGGCGCCTGGGTGGGTGCCGAGGAGGGGGTCTCATGATTGCCGAATCGAATCATTATGACGTTGCCCTTGTGGGCGCAACGATCCCAGCGCTTCTGCACGCGGTTGAACTGGCAAGCACTGGCTTGCGGGTGGTGCTGCTGGAACGTGCGGGCCAGGGCGATCAACTGCCAGATGTTCGCGCCGCCGAAGTGGCCTGCACGTGGGTGCGCGACCCGGACGGCGTGCTGGCCGAGCTGGCTGCCCGGTTTGCTGGCTCCACGCTGCAACTCGCCACTGCTGCCCCTACGGTGCGTTCGCGCGAACCGCTGAGGGTGGGGCTGCTCTCGGCTGCTGGACAACCTCTGCGCGCCGACTCCTACCCAAATCTCGCCGGAATCCCGGCGCACGCTCTCCATCGCGGCGTCGTGGCGCGGTTGGGCGCGCCAGCCGCTGTGCGCGCCTACCTGGATGTGCTTACCCCGCTGCTCAAGATTGGCAGATATCGTCTGCTGTCGGACTTGGTGCGGCAGCGCATGGGTGCCGCCGTCTGGCAGCACCTGGTCGCGCCGATTGTCGCTGACCGTTTTGCGTGTGACCCCGCGACAGTGCCCGCCGCCTGGGTGCACCCGCTGCTCAATGAGCAACTGACGCTGCGGGGCAACCTCGGCAATGCGGTCCTTGCGTTGCAGCAGGACCTGCAGCGCCGCGACCGGGTGTTCGCGTTCACCGGGGGTTTCGCGGCCTTTGCCGAGTACCTGTTGCAGCGCTTCGTGGCACTGGGTGGCGAGTTGCGCACCGGAACGACGGTGACTGGGGTGCGCCCGCCCGCCGCCGGGTCTGATTATTATGAGATTTCGATTCGGGATGCCGGCACGCTCACCAGCCGGGCCGTGAGTTTTGGTTGCGTGCCCGACTCGCTGCTTGGCGGGGCGGGTGTTTCATCGTTGCGGGCGCCGGTTCGCGCCGCGGGGTCGGCGTTTGCGCCCGACGAAGCTGTATATTCCCATTTCGTTATGCAATTGGCGGAGCCGGTTTTCCCGCCCGCCGCGGATCGCCTGGTGGCGGTCTGCTCCGGTGTTTCACGTGGAACTGTTGGGGCTGAGCAGGCGCCGCGCCTGGTGGCGGTGGAGCAGTTGGAACGAGCAGACGTGTGGGGCGGTGGTTCTGCTGATGCCTCTGGTTGGGGTTCTGTTGGCGGTTCTGCTGGCGGTTCTGGCACTGGGGCGGCTGCGGGGTCACTGTTGCGGGTGGTGGTTGCTGGGGTTGACGGTGAAGGCGAAGCGGAGCGCGCCGCTCAGCTGGGTGCGCTGCTCGCGAAAGCGCTTGGCCGCGCGAGCCTGCCCGGCGCGGTTGTGCTTTCCCACGAACGCGCGCGGCGGTTTCATGATCGCCCGCTGCTGCGTGTCGCCGGGGTGGAGCAGCCGGGAGCCGAGCAAGATCGCCCCGCGGACGTGCGGGAGGGCAGCGCGCCGCAGCCCGAGCGCCCTGGCCTGGCGGGGCATCCACACATTGTTGCCCTGCCGCGCTGGCCGGATGACGGCGCGCTGCCGCCCGTGCTTCGCGCGGCTAGCGAAGATGCGGTAAGGCTGCGAAGATCACTCCTCGGTCTTGTATAATCAAAATGGAATATATCCGAGGGCAGTCCTGAGTTAGGCTGTTCGAGCGGGCAACACGGATGAAGGGTCGGCACAGTGGGCGTATACACGAAAATTGCGTTTGTTCTCGGAGCTACTGCAGGCTACGTGCTTGGCGCACGTGCCGGGCGAAAGCGCTATGACCAGATCAAAGCGGGGGCGCAGCGGGTGTGGGAAACCCCGCTCGTCCAGGCTGGTGCCGATCAGGCGAAGGGGTTCGTGGGGGATCGGGCTGGTGCCGTGGGCGGCCTGCTGCTCACCGCTGCAAGCTCGGCGCTGCGGGTGCTGAGCGAGATGCTGCGCGGTCAGCAATCCTCGGGCGCGACGTCTGCTGCGCGCCGTGAGGCTGCGGACGCTGAGGGTGCGACTCGATCTGGTGCGCCTGATCAGGGTGCGGGTCTTGGGAGCGATTCGCCCGCTGCTAGCGCTGCAAGCGGTGGTGCCGGTAGTGCAGGCGGGGTCGCCGGTGCCGATGTAACCCCGGGTGACAGGCAGTCTTCGGTTGACGCTGCAACATCGCGAGGTGCGCGATGAATGCGGGCGGAGCGGGCGCTTCGCACACTGCGGGCGCAAAAAGCTCCCCGGGCACTGAGGAGGGCGGCTCGGCCTCGAAGGCGAGCCTGCTGACACTGCTCACCGCGTTGCCGGCTCAGCTGATCGCGCTTGGCCGGGCGGAACTTTCGCAGGCCAAGCTGGAAATTGTCGCGCGGCTGAAGCGTTTGGGTGTGGGGCTGGCGCTCATCGTGTTGGCGCTGTTTTTGCTCTTTTTTGCGCTTGCCACGCTTGTCGCCGCCGCGGTGGCTGGCATTGCGGTGGCGTTGCCGGTCTGGGCTGCGGCGTTGATTGTCGCCGTAGCGTTGGTGTGCATTGCCGCCGGGCTGATCTGGCTGGGGGTGCATCGTCTGCAGCAGGGCAACCCCGTGCCGGAGGAGACAATATCGAGTATTGAGCAAGATTTTCGCACGATAAGTGAGGGTATTCACCGTGGCAACTAAGCACACAGCGCAGCAGACGAGCCGAGCGGCACAACAGCGGGAGATCGAGCGGCTGCGAGAGGAGATTGCTGACACCCTGAGCAAGATTGAGTCGAAACTAGACGTGGCTCAGCGACTTGACGAGGCAGGTGATGCTGTCCGGCACCGCGCGAAGCAGTTCGCGGCGTCGAATCCCGTTGCCACCGTGGCGACGGTGGCCTGTGTCGCTGCGCTGGCCGGAGTTGCGCTGTGGCGGATCGTGAAAAAACTGAGCAATGGCTGATTGTTGAAGCCTCGTTGTTCGCTGATCGGTAGGGTCGCGGATGCGGAGACTCTGCTCGGTGCACTGAACGCGCGCGGCTTGCCTCCCCGTGCGGCCCGTCGCGGCGCGCGGCTTGCCTCCCCGTGCGGCCTGTCACCGAGTGCGGCTTGCCTCCCCGTGCCGCCCGTCGCGGCTCGCGGCCCGGAATCCTCCCAAGAGTTGCCGCGGGGGTCGAAGTCTTGGTCGAAAGCACATACAATGGGTCGTATGAGAACCAACTGTTCTTTGCGGGGATGTGCTTTGGCAGCGCCTTGCAAACGTGTATTGAAGAGGCGGCAACATGACAAGTGAGCAGTCACTTGCCGGTTGGCGGGTGCTGGTTCCCCGTGGGGGGCCTTGGGGGGATAGGGTTTCGGCCGCTTTGCGGTCGTATGGTGCGCAACCGGTCGTTGCGCCGTTGATTAATTTTGCTCCAACAGATCAATCTGAAGCGCTCAAATCGGCACTCCACAAGCTCGCTGCCGGTGAGTTCTCCTGGCTAACCGCCACCAGCGCAACGGTCGTAGATGTGCTAACCCATCACAATGCTGTGATCCCACCCACCACCCGGGTCGCCGCCGTTGGCGAAACCACCGCCGCCGCGTTTATTGCGGCAGGCTATAACGTAGATCTCACCCCGGAATCTGAGAACACCACGTACGGGTTGCTGCAAGACTGGCACGAGATCCGCCAAGAACCGCGGTTAAACGTGTTGACGCTGCGCTCAAACACTGCTGCTCCGGTGCTCACAGAGGCGCTGTTGTGGTTGGGGCACCAGGTTACCCAGGTTGTGGCGTTCCGAACGGTCGGGGTTGAGGCTGGTGCGCGGGTACGCGAAGAGGTTCGTACCGGCCGCATCAATGCGATGCTGGTCACTTCGCCAACAGTTGCCGAGGAACTTGTGCGGCAGTTTGCCCGAATCCCCGAGCGCACCCTCATCGTGTGCGTGGGGCCCCAGACGCAGGCGGTGGCCGAATCGCTTGGCTTGCGCATTGACATGGTTGCGAGTGAAAACACGACCGAATCGCTGGTGCACGCTGTTGCGGTGATGGCTGAACAGGCGATGATTCAGCAGAGCAGCCAGAGCGCGAAGCGGGCGTAGGCACGCGGACAGCCGCGGGCGAGCTTGCGAGAGTTGCTGCGGGCACGCGAGCAGCCGCGGGCGGGCTTGCGAGTGCGGCTGTGGGAGTGCGGCTGCGCGAGTGTCGTGTGTTGCACGGTGCTGAAACCGCGGTGCTCAATGCTCGACGAAGCATGTTGAACACGGCAAACTAGTTGTATGGCCAAACTGTGTGTGCACGCTGATCGGGTTGAAATTGAACTCACCACCGTTGAAAAGGCGCTGTCGTTTCGCCGGAGCAACATTGTGCTTTCACGCGGGGCAATCCAGAAACTTGTCATCACGGCGGAGCCGTGGGGGTGGATTCGGGGCGTGCACTCGCCGGGCACGGTTGTGCCGCACGCCATCGCCTACGGCACGTGGAAGTTTCGCGGAGGCAGCGACTTTTTGCTCATCAAGGGTCGCGCGCGCCGCGCCGTGGTGATCGATATGTTGGTGGATGCTGAACCCAGCGATCCTGAAGCCGCACATTCCAGCCCGCTCCAGCCATTCTCTCGACTCATTGTTTCCACAGAGCATGCCGCTCAGCTCGTGGCGGTGCTCCGCCGGGGCGATCATGAGCGCGAAACGCCGCTCGTGGCCACGGTTGAGTCCACCACGGACCTTTAGCTCACGTCGGCGCGCCAGTGTCGCAGGTAACCGATGCTGGTGGTGACGGCAGCCACCACACCCAGCGCCAGGGCACCCTGCCACCAGGTGAGTGTTTCGCCCGGACTGATGAACGAGTACACGCTGGCACCCACGAGCGCGTCGCTGGCGGCGCCTGGTAACACGCGTGCCGCTGCTGAACCCCAGCTCACCACCGACCCGGCCAGGCGCAGGAGTGGCTCCACGAATTGGGTGAATGCCAGCACGACAGTGATTGAAGCGATTTGACTGGGAATGAGCACACCAACACCGGTGCCAATCACCCCCCACAGCGCCATGGCGAGCACGATGCGGGCAGCCAGAAGCCAGGTTGTTGCCGTGTCGAGTTGCGGTTCTTCACCGAACGCTGCCAGCACTGCGGCACCAACGCCGAGCGCCGCAACGAGCGCAACCGTGCCGAAAAACGCGCCGGAAAGCAGCGAAACGAAGAGTTTCGCGAGGAGCACGATTCCCCGTTTCGGTTGTGCCAGAAACGTTGGCGTGAGTGTTTTGTGGCGAAACTCCTGCGTGACACTCATGCTGGCAAACAGGAGGGGAAACACGAAACCAATGCTGCTGGCCATGGAGTAGATGAGTGCGGGGTCGTTTGGAATGCCGCCCAGGTTGGCGCTTTCAGGTGGGAGTATGCCCGAGTTGACGGCACCCAGCAGTGCGGCAAAGCTGCCGGCGCTGAGACTGATGTAGCTGAAGCAAATGAGGGCGAGCATCCACCACAATCGAGTGGAAAAGATTTTGCGCAACTCCGCGTCGACCGCCCGGGTGAATGCGTTCATGCGTGTGCCTCCTGCATGAGGTCGAAGAAACTGTGTTCGAGGGTGTCGTTGTGTTCGCGCAGCTCGTGCAACTCGACACCCTCACGGAATGCCAGGGCGCCAATGTGTGCGCAGCTCACGCCGCTGATGGTGAAACCGAACCCTTGCACCTGTGGGTTGAGCCCGGCGCCGACGAGTGCAGCCCACAGCCCTTCGCGGTTTGGTGAAACCGCAAGCACGGTCGCAGTTCCGCGGGCTTCGAGCTCGGCAAGTGTGCCCGAGAATTGCAGGGTTCCTTCACGAATGATGAGCAGGTCGTCCACCGTTTGTTGCACCTCGGTGAGGAGGTGGGAACTCACCAGCACCGTGCGCCCCTCGGCGGCCAGGTTGCGGAGCAGGCCGCGGATCCACAGGATGCCTTCGGGGTCGAGGCCGTTGATGGGTTCGTCAAGCACAACCACGTGCGGGTTGCCGAGGAGGGCGCACGCAAGCCCGAGGCGCTGACGCATGCCGAGCGAATATTCGGCGATGCGGCGGTCTGCGGCGTGTGTGAGGTTGACGGTTTCGAGGAGGTTGTTGATGTTGCGCTGCGGAATGCCGGCCGCGGCGGCGGAGACGGCGAGGTGCCCGCGACCCGTTCGGCCCGGGTGGAATGCGGTGGCTTCGAGCGCCGTGCCGATGACGGTGAGCGGGTTTTCAAGCTGCCGGTAGGGCACGCCGCCAATGGTTGCGGTGCCTTGGCTGGGTTGAATGAGCCCGAGCAGCATGCGCAGCGTGGTGGTTTTGCCGGCGCCGTTGGGGCCGAGAAACCCGGTGACGCGGCCCGGACTCACGGTTGCGGTGAGGTCGCGCACAGCGTGCACCGTGCCGTAGCGTTTGGTGAGCCCGGTGAATTCGATGGGGAGCATCACACCTCCTGAACTTGTTATATTCATAATATAACAAGTTCTGGGGCGCGTGGGACACGGTTGTGGCGCCTGGGCTGGGTTGCAGGAGCGCGGGCGGCAAAGGCGGCGTGGCGGTTTTGCTGCGCCGCTGGGTGTATTGCTTCTGCTGCGCAGCCGGGTGCGGTCCGCGCGCCGCGGCCTCCGGCACCGTGCCGCAGTCTACGCGAGCTGCTCCGAGGCGAGCTGCTCCGAGGCCGACTGCGCGAGGGTGGTGCCGTGCGAGGCGCACACCGCCGTTTCGGCATGGTCGGGGCACACCACAAGCTGCTCTCGGCAGCTTGGGTCAACACAGTTCACCATTCGCTTGCTGGATGCCGCACACCGGTGGCAGCGCCCGATCACGTTCGTCTCGGCCGAGAAATCGATTGAAACCCGATTGTCGAACACATAAAGGGAACCTTCCCAAAGCCCGGAATCGCCAAACGTTTCACCGTAGCGCACGATGCCCCCGTCGATTTGGTAAATCTCCTCGAAGCCACGATTCTTCATCAGGCCGCTGAGCACCTCGCAACGGATGCCGCCCGTGCAGTAGGTGATGACTGGTTTTTGTTTGAGGTGATCGTATTTGCCGCTGTCAAGCTCGCGCACGAAATCGTGAGTGGTGGCAACGTCCGGAACCACGGCATCCCGAAATTTGCCAATCTCAGCCTCAAACGCGTTGCGTCCATCGAAAAACACCACCTCGTCACCGCGCTCGGCGACGAGTTCGTTCACCTGCGCTGGTGTGAGTTTCGTGCCGCCGCCCACCACACCGTGCTCGTCAACCACCAGCTCCTCGGGTGCACCAAAACTCACGATTTCTGCACGGGTTTTCACGCTGAGCCGCGGAAAATCGGTGCTGATTCGCCAGGGAGCCGGCCGCGCCTTACCAACCAGTTTTTGTTCCGGGGCGGGAAGGAAGCCGGTGCCTTCGCTCCACTTCACCTCCAGGTTGGCGAACGCCGGGTGTTGCCTCGTCTTGCGCACGTACAGTTTGCAGGCCTCCAGTTCGCCGCCGACCGTGCCGTTGATGCCGTCTTTCGAGATGAGGATGCGGCCGCGCAGTCCCAGCGATTCGCACAGTTCCCGCTGCCAGAGGCGCACCGCCTCGGGGTCGGCGATTGGCGCAAAAACGTAGTAGAGCAGGATTTTGGGGGTAGCCATGCACCCATTTTACCGCCCGCCACAGCTCGCCTCCCGTAGTCTGTACACCATGAACATGTTTTTTCGCGTGCTGTGGCATCTCTGGGTGGCGCGCCGTGCCAAGCCGCTTGACGTGCTCGGTCTGAGCCGGACATCGTTTCGCGTGCAACCGGCTGACCTTGACGTGTATCGGCACATGAATAACGGTCGCTACCTCTCGCTGCTTGACCTTGGGCGACTTGATCTGCTTGTGCGCACCGGCCTGTGGCGCACGTTCAACCGTCTCGGCTGGTACCCGGTGGTTGCGGCACAAACCATCACGTATCGCCGTTCGCTCACGCTCGGTCAACGGTTCACCGTGGAAACGCGAATTGCTGGTGGTGACACCAAATCGGTCATCATCGAACAGCGCTTCGTTAGTGGGGGACAGCTGGTTGCGCACGCATTTGTGCGCGCCCGGTTCTTGAAACGTTCCGGTGGCACCCTGGGCACCGCCGAAGTGCTGGAAGCGATCGGGGTTGCCGCGCTGCCCACTGACCGGTTGCCCGACTGGGTTTCCGCCTGGTCGGCAGCGTCCGCGTTGCCGCCTGCACGGGCAGACGTTCCGAGTGAGTATGTGGACGCGGCGAGGTGAGCGCATCATGCGGGCGAGTATGACCAGGTTCGGGGAAATCCCAGCCCGTCGGGGTGCGAGGGTGCTGGCGGTGGCGGGCTTGGTGCTGTTCGTCACCGCAGCTTGCGCTCCCTCGGCGAGTGCAGGGTTTGACCGTTCGTTGCAGGAACGCATCTCGACGCACGCAGATGGGCTGAATATCCCCGCCGATATTCCAGGGGTTGGGGAGTGGGATGCCCTGCTCGTGCTCTGCCCCTACGCCGACCTTGAGCGGGTTCCGGCTGAGTTCCAGGAACGGGCAGCGAAGCTGGCAGTCTCGTCAGACGGAACCAACCACCTGCTGTTCTCCCGTGCAGGCACCATTCGGGTTGTGAGCGTCCCGCGAGACGAATACGATTTTTGTGCCGAGGGTGACACGCAGTATCGCGTGTACGATCCCGAACAGCTTTGGCGCTTTCGTGAAGCTGACGGGGGTTTCATCGCGACGCCCCTTTCGTGACGCTGTTGCGCGGTTGCAAAATGCCCAATTGCCGTGAACCAAGCAAATGTTCGTGAGCTGTATGCTGTAGATGAGTAACGCCTTATAGGAGGATTCTGCAATGCATCTGAATTATCTGGATGAAACCTTTCAAAAAGTGGGCACACCTGATGAATACTTCGCTTACGGAGCGCTGACTCTTACCGCCGAAGGGATAAAAAACCTGAGCAGTGCGCTTCAGAGTGTCATCGACGATTTTTCTTCTAAGGTGCCGCCCGCTGCTGAACTGCATGGGTATCAGGTTTTTCATTCCAAGGACGATTGGGCAGAACTCTATCCGAGGGAATCTATACAAGTATTCGCAAGCGTTTTTGAAGCGATTAGCACACACGCGGAGGCGGTCATTATTCGTGGAATCAATGGAAAACGTCTCCGTGAGAGGCAACGAGTTGCCCAATATCCTAAAAACCATACTCCCGAGCACCAGGCGCTTATTCATATTTTGCAATGCATTAATCAAGGTGCTGAAAATGAACAAAAAAATACTTTGATTATCGCGGATATGATCGGAGATCGGGATGCCAATCGCCAGCACCTTCGTGACTTTCAACAGCGCGGAACCCCTGGATCGTATCTCAATTCAACCCTCGATCGGATTGTCGATACCATACATTTTGTTCCAAGCCATCAGAGTCGCGGCATTCAGGCTATTGATATGGTGTTGTATATCTACAACAGGAGACGACGTTTGAATCCCAAAACCCACCCCCGGGAACGAAAAGCGCTTGAAATGCTTTGGAATAAACTGGAATTTGTGCTTAGAGACGTCCGAGACTGGCCTGAGTAGCACAAAAGCCCCAATTGCTTGGGGCTTAAGGCGCTGTCAGCGGAAGCATTACTGCAACGGCTCACAAGACAAAGATACCATTGCTGATGCGTGCTGTCAAGCGGTTTCGCGGCCGGGGAGCGTGACGGGTGCTCCGCTGGGTGACGCACCGGCATCCACCAACCGTTCTTGATTCCGGCACCCTAGTATTTAGGATATGAACGCACCACTGTCCGGTTCCGCAGCGGGTTCTTTGGCTGAGCAGGTCGCCGACCTGCTTGAGGTTTGGCAGCGTCAATTGGTGGATGCCCCGGTCACGCCGGTTCCGCCGTCCGCCGCCCAGCGGTTCAGGCGCCGCGTTCCCGTGTTGCAGTTCAGCCCGCACAGTTTGGGTGAACTCGTGGCCACCCCCGCGGGGTATTCGTTTGTGTGTGAACTGTTCGATGGCGTGGTGGTGCCGCACGACGTGCACGAAGCGGCGCAGCAACTGCGCGCCCTGGCGACGCACATGCCGCGGGAGATTCCGAGCCACGTTCGGGCGGGGGTGCGCGCTGCGGCTGGGGCAACGTTTGCGGCGCCGTGGGTTGCGGTGCCCGCGGTGGTGGCCGCGGTGCGGCGGGCGTTTGCCGGGATAGTGCCCGTCGCGTCAAGTGTTGACGGCGCCGCGAGCACGGTGGTGCACGCGTTGCTGCCGCCGGTGTTGGGGGAGTTGGGTGCCGAACGCAACCGCAGCCGGCTGATTGCCAGCATTCGTGCGGGCGGGGTGCAGGCCCTCGCCGTTTCGGTTGACTCGGTGCTGCACTTGCCGAGCGAGTGGGCGTTTGGCGATTCGGCGGCGGTGCTGTTGCCGCAGTTGCAGGAACTGTTTGTTGCCGCCGCTGAGCACGACACGCGAATCAGTTTTGTGCCGGAATCGTCGCGCCATCTTGAGTTGTGCACCACGCTTGTGCTTGACGCGCTGGAGCGTCTGCCGCAGCTGGCGCATCCCGAGGTGCGGTTGGAATTGACCGTCCCGGCCACCGCGCTGGCAGCACCGAGGGTGCTTGAACGGGTGGCGGCTTGGTCGCGAACCCGTCCGTTGCACGCGCCAGTGCCGGCGATTCGGTTGACGCGTGGGGAGGCGCTGGGGCAGGAGTGCCTGTTGGCTGCGGTGACGGCCAGACCTCTTGCGGTGCATCGGGGGGAGTCCGAGGAGACCGCGGCAATGTTGCGGGCCATTGCGTGGGCGCTGCGCCCGGCGCATGACGGCCTGTTGAACGTGTGTGTGAGTAGCGATGTTCTGCAAGATTTGGCGTTTGCGTTCGCGCTCGCCGAGCGGCGCGATCAGCAGCACCGCCTGGTGTTGGAGCCGCGATTCGGGATGCCGGAGCACGTGCTTGCGAACCTCACGGGCCACTGTGGTGGCGCCAGGGTACTCGTGCCGCAGTTTGCGGGCGATCACCTGCGGGATGCGGCATCGTTTGTGCACCGAAAGCTTGCTGAGCTTGCGGCGCATGCTGCCCGACCTGATCAGGCAGCCCCGGGTGCGGTTGGTGCGCACGGGTATGACCCTGATGAGGCTGTGGGTGATGACACGAAACCGTTTGCTCGGGAACAGCATGCGCCCGATGCGATGCCGAACAGCACGCAGCAGTTGACGCAACAGTTGACGCAGGCGGTGATGCTGGTGGGTGAGCGGCACGCCGCGGGTGGTGACGGTGCGCCGATGCTGGCTCCCGCGGCACACCCCAAGCGATTTCCCGTGTTGACCTCCACGGGGGCTGTGCCGGAGCCAGAGGTGGATCCGTTGTCGGCAGAGCCGGCAGTGCAGCCGGCAGTGCAACCGACAGAGCAGCCGACAGAGCAACCGGCAGTGCAGCCGGCAGAGCAACCGGCGGAGCAGCCGGACGCGCGGCCGGCACGAGACGCTGCCGGCACTCGCACTGACGCCGACGCCGCTGCAGCTGCCAACGCGCAGCCGAGCCCCGCGCTGAAGCCGTGGCCGTCGCGCACCCCGCAATCCAGGGCGTCGAGCATGACGGCGTTTGCCGCCGAACTGCGCTCGCACCGCTCGGAGCTTGTGCGGTTGCAGCAGCAACTTCTTCAGCTTCGTCTGGCAGACGCCCACGAGGAGGTGACGCACGCGATTGAGGCGGCGCGGCTCGCTGCCGAGCGTGCCCCGAGCGTGTCGGCGATGAGCGGTGCCACGTATCATCCCGCGTCTGGCGCGGTCGTTCGGGCGCATGCGGGGCGCCCGTTTGCCGCGGCGGTCGGCGAACTCGCCGCAGTGTTGGTGACCGGCGGTTCGGCTCGACTGACGGTTTGGGGCGGGGTTGGTGAACTGTACGCGCTCACCCGGAAGCTGCTCACGCGCGCAGGGGTGCCGCAGGGGTGCGTTGCCCTTGTGGAAGCTGAGGATGACCCGGCTGGCGCACATGACGCGGCTGCGGAGTGCGCCCTGAATGCGGTCACCGTTACCCCCTCAGCCGATGCCGCCCAGGCGACGCTCGCGGTGGTTCGGGGCGCGTTTCTGCGTTCAGGGCAGCACCCCGCCGCGGCAACGCTGCTCGTGCTGGTTGGTGCGAAATCCGCGCATGCCGCGCTGCTGGCCGCCGTGCAGGATGCGGTGACTTCGCTTGTGGTGGGCGATCCGGAGGATCCGCACACCGAACTGAGTTGGCTTGCCCAGAAGCCTCGTGGCGCGGCTCGTGAAGCGTTGGTGACGCTCAACCCCGGCGAACGTTGGCTGGTGCGCCCGCGACAGCAGGGCGCGAACGCCAGGTTGTGGAGCCCGGGGGTGAAGCTGCTCGCCGACGCGCGTGCCGTGGGGACGTTGCGCCGCCACCGGCTGCCCCTGCTGAACGTGGTGCACGTTGATACGCTGGCCGATGCCGTGGCGCTGCAGCGGGGGCCGCAGTTTGGTCACGTCGCCGCGCTGCATTCGTTGCGCATTGACGAAATCGCCGCGTGGATTGACGGGGTGCCCGCCGGGGTGCTGTTTGTGAACGAACCGGTGGTCGCGCCGCGCCCCGGTCGTCTCGCTGACAGTGCGGGGGGTGTCGGGAGCGCCTGGGTGGCGCCTGGCGGCCCGAACCTGCTGCTCGGCCACGGCACGTGGTCGCCGAGCGAGCGCGAACACAGCTCAACCCTGCACCTGCGTGGGCTTTCCGCATCGGTGACGGCCCTGATCGAGGCGGCGCAGCAGTCGCTTGCCTATGAGGAGTTTGCCGCGTTACGTCGCGCCGCGCTGAGCGATGCGTACCTGTGGGCGACGGAGTTTGCTGCGGTTCGCGACCTGGCCAGGCTGGGCGTGCAACGCAACCTGCACCGCTACGTTGAGGTGCCCGTGTTGGTGCGCGCGGGTGGGGCGGCAACGATTAACGAGGTGCTGCGAGTATTGAGTGCCGGCCTGCTCAGTGGTGCGCCGCTGCTGTGCTCGACCTCGCACCCCCTGCCCGCGCCGATTGTTGCCACGCTGGAGCGGTTCGGTGTGCCGGTCCGGGTGGAAAGCGATCACGCCTGGTTGGCGGCGGTGGCGGCGGTGACGGCGGTAACGCCGGTGGAGGATCCGAGCGCCGGTTCGGCGGTGCAACCCATCGAGTTCCCAGGTGGCATTGGAGGCAGTGCCGCGACTGCCGCAGCCGGGTTCCGCGTTCGCCTGCTGGGGTTTGGTGACGGAACCCGCGCGGCTGGGGGGCAAGAGGTGCGGGCGGCGCTGGTGGGGCATCCATTGGTGCAGGTGATGGATGCGCCGGTCACCCTGGCCGGGCGGCTGGAACTTCTTGCCTTCGTGCGGGAGCAGAGCATCGCGCTCGCCGCACACCGGTACGGCGTGCCCACGCCGCTCACCGACGGGCTGTTTTAGAGCGCGGTGGGGGAGTCGTGCAAGGCCAGGTAGGTTTTCTTGATGGCTGATTTTGCCTGCTCGTACCGTGCCTGGGTGACGCCGACGAAGAGGCAGTCGATGACCATGAGCTGTGCGATGCGGCTGCCCAGCGCGCCGGAGCGGAACGGGGTTTCGCGGGCGGCGGTGGTGAGGGTGACGTCCGCGTGGTTGGTGAGGGGGGAGTCGGCGAAGTTGGTGATTGCGATCGTGGCGGCGCCGGCATCCTTCGCGGAGGAAAGGTAACGCACAATCTCGGGTGTTCGTCCGCTGTGCGATATTGCCACGGCGACCGCGGTGGGGGTGAGCGTCACGGCGGAGGTCCAGGCGGCGTGGGTGTCACTCCAGCTGAGCGCGGTTTGCCCGATGCGGGTGAGTTTTTGTTGCAGATCCATGCTGACAATCGCTGAGGCGCCGATGCCGAAACTGTCGACGCGGTGCGCGTGGTTGATGAGTTCGACCGCTTTGGCGAGCTGCTCGATATTGAGCGTGGTGGATGTGTCGGAGATGGAGAGGGTTTCGTTTGCGACCACCTTCGCCACCACATCGGAGAGGCTGTCGTGCACATCAATGTCGCCAGAGACTTCCGGGAACGCGGCGAGTGAGGCTTGTTCGCGCGCGATGTCGGCTGAGAGGTCGAGGCGGAAGTCGACGAAGTGTTCGTAGCCGAGGCGCTGGGTGAACCGCACCACCGACGTGGTGGAGGTGTTGCAGCGGCTGGCGAGTTTTGAGATGGAGAGGGTGGCCGCTTCGGCCGCGTTGGTGAGGCAGAACTGGGCGACGCGCTGCTCGGCGGGGCGGAGGCTTGGCATGGCTGCCCTGATGTTGAGGAAGATGTGTTCAGCGCTGAACGGTTTCATGTGGAACCTTCGGTCTTTGTGATACGGGTATGCTGACAGCTTGCCACAATTTGGGGATGCCGTGTGTTGCGCTGCCCGTTCCGAGTGCGGTCGCTGCGGTGTGCGTGGGTTCGCGACTGGGGTTCGTGCCGACACGCGACGTGAAGAAAATATACATGCATTTCAATTTATGTGTAAGATTGTTACATAATGATCGTGTCGCTCCCCGCAAGGGCTCCCACAGTCGGGACTGATGAAAGGCAACGCTGCTCGTGACCACGCACACCACCCTCCAAGAACCCACCGGTGAGATGCGCGCGTTGATCACACTCAACTCGCCCACCGAGGAGCGCAACGAGCGCACCCTTGACCTTGACATGCTCGACACCGCCGACCTGGTGCAGCGAATCACCACCGAAGACGAACACGTGATCGCCGCGGTGCACCGGGTGCGCCCGCAGCTTGCCGCGCTGGTCGATCGAGCCGTGCAGGTGATTCGTTCTGGAAACACCGTGCACTACTTCGGTGCCGGCACCTCCGGGCGTCTCGGTATTCTTGACGCGGTGGAACTCATGCCCACCTATCGCGTGGGCGGTGAATGGGTGCAGGCGCACCTCGCCGGCGGTGAACGCGCCATGCTCGGCGCCGTTGAGGGCGTGGAGGACCTGGTTGAAGCCGGGCGTGCCGACGCCGCGGCGGTTCGGGAGGGCGACCTGGTGATCGGGATTGCCGCGAGTGGCCGCACCCCCTACGTGGCCGGAGCGTTTGACGTTGCCGACGAGCTCGACGCCTACACCGCGTTGATCAGCTCAAACCCCCACGCGGAACTGGCGGCGCGTGTCACCTACCCCATTCTGCTTGATACCGGCCCCGAGGTGGTCACCGGTTCCACGCGGATGAAAGCCGCCACGGCGCAAAAAATGGTGCTGAACACGTTTTCTACCGCCACCATGGTGCGACTGGGCAAAACCTACTCAAACCTCATGGTTGATGTGCAGCCCACCAATCAGAAACTTCGTGCGCGCACCATTCGTCTGCTCGTGCAGGCCACCGGGCTTCCCGCCGAGCGCTGCGAAGACGCGCTGCGTCGAACCGGTAACGACGTGAAGCTTGCGTTGATCCTGCTGCTGCGCGGCGCGCTTCCCGAAGGGGCTGCCGAGAGCGACCCCGCGGTGCAGCAGGCGATTCAGGATGCCGCTACCGCACTCAGCCTGAGCGGCGGCGTGATCCGGCGCGCGCTGCAACACCTTGACCACGCAGCAGACAAACTGTAGTGCTCACCAGGCCGTCGAATCAGGCAACACCGCCGGCGAACCCAACCCACCCCAACCGCAGCAGTTTCCAAAGGAGGAATCCGATGCAACATCCATTCACCACCACCCTCAAATCGGTAGGGCTGGCAGCACTGCTCGCCATCCTCGCCACCGGTTGCGCACCCAGCGCGCCGGCCAAGAGCGACGCGTCTGCCTCCGGCAGCGCAGGTGATTCCGCGGACTGCGCCGACGGCCCCGTCGAACTGAGTGTCTGGTCGTGGCGACCAGAAGATGCCAAAGCGTATGACCGCATCTTCAACGTGTTTGAAGAAAGCCACCCCTGCATCACGGTGCAATTCCAGGCGTTCAAAAACACCGAGTATCCACAAATTCTGCAGACCGGTCTCGGCGGTGCCGACGGCCCAGACGTTGCCCAGGTGCGTTCCTACGGCCAACTGCAACCGTTTATCGAGAGTGGCAAACTGCTGCAGCTGGACGATGTGGTGCCCGCACTGAGCGAGATTGATACCGCCATGCTTGACGGTGCGCGCAGCCGCGCGGACGGACACGTCTACGGGGTGCCGTTTGCCACCCAAACGCTTCAGGTGTACTACAACAAGAACATTTTTGCCGAACACAAACTCACCCCGCCAACCACCTGGGCTGAGTTTGAGAAACTCTCCGACACGCTGCTGGAGAAACAGGTGACCCCGATCGCGTTCGGCGCGAAAGACGCCTGGACGATTCCACTCGTGCACGAAGTATTCGGCTCGGCCCAGTACGGCGGCACCGACTTCGAAACCGCACTGCTCGATGGCAGCGCAACATTTGAAGACCCCGCCTACGTTGCTTCGATCGAGACGTTCGCCGGGCTCAAGCGATACATGCCAAAGGACGTTGTCGGCGTGAGCTACACCGACGCGCAGGTGCTGTTCACCAGCGAACAGGCGGCGATGTTCCCCGGTGGCTCATTTGAGCTTGGATTCTTCACGCAACAAAACCCCGATCTCGAACTCGGCGTGTTTCAGGTGCCGCCGCCCCCCGGGAGCGCACTCGGCACGCCGGTCAGCCCCAGCTTTGCTGATGGCAACTGGGCGGTGAGTAGCGGGTCCCCCAAACAGGATCAGGCGCGCACACTCGTCAACTGGATGGCGAGTAAAGAGTTTGGTCAGCTGGTTGTTGATGAGCTGAAACAGTTCTCGCCAATCCCCGGCGTGTCATTCAGCGATCCCGTCATGAAAGACATCTGGGCGCTCTACACCAAGCAGTCTTCGCCCTACATTTTGCTCGTTGATTTCCGGTACGGTCAGCCCTCCGGCAGCGACCTGATGGGTGAGAACGGCCAAAAACTGCTGCTGGGTGAAATCGACGCCGCCACCGTCGCCAAACAAATCCAAACCGGTGTTTCACAGTGGTTCACCCCAGGAAAGTAGGCACTCGGCGGACCCGCGCACAGCGCGGGTCCCTCGACACCCGGGTGGCGTGGGTGTTTCTGCTCCCCGCCCTCATCCTGTTCAGTGTGTTTGTGCTCTACCCCATGGGCACTGCGCTCAGCTACTCGCTGTTCAGCTGGAAAGGAATTACCCGCGATACCTTCGTGGGGTTCGGCAACTTCGTCACCCTCGTGACCGAAGAACCCTTCCGCACGAAGATTCCGCGAGCGTTCCTGCACAACTTCGCGCTCTTCGCCGCGGCAATGGTGGTGCAAAACTCGCTCGGCCTGCTCCTTGCCGTGCTGCTGCACCGACTCACCAGGTTCCGCCGGTTCTTCCAAACCCTCTACACCATGCCCTACCTGGTGAGCCCGCTCGTGGTGGGGTACCTGTGGTCGCTGCTGCTTTCGCCGCTGTTCGGCCCGGTAAACGCCCTGCTGAAACTCATCGGGCTGGAGGCGCTTGCGCAACCCTGGCTCGGGCAACCCAGCACGGCAATCTGGGTGGTTATCGGGGTAACCGCCTGGCAGTGGATGGGCTTCCCCCTCCTGCTCTACGGTGCCGCCCTCGGCGGAATCCCCAACGAGCTGGTCGAGGCGGCCGAACTTGACGGCGCAACCGGAAGACAGCGGTTCTTTCGCATCGTGCTGCCACTGCTCACCCCGATCATTGGCACCGTGAGCGTGCTCACCTTCATCGGTGCCATGGAAGCATTCGCAATCCCCTACGCCCTCGGCGGGTCAGCGGGAAGCCCTGCCGGGGCAACCGACGTGATGGCGCTCGTGTTCTATCGCACCTCGTTCGAGTCGGGCACCACCAACGCTATTGGACTCTCCTCGGCGATCGCCATCGTGCTCTTCCTCGTCATTTTCGGTTGTTCGCTGCTCTTCACCAGATGGTTTCGACGCATGGAACGGAGGCTCAGTTGAACAGGACTCGCGCCAAACGCGGCCCCGCAGCAATCCTCTCCGGAACCCTGCTGTGGGTGTACGCCGCCTTCGCCATCGCCCCGCTGCTCATCATGCTGGGAAACTCGCTGCGCAGCAACCGCGAACTGGCCACCCAGCCGCTCGGGTTGCCCGCAACCCCAGACTTCGCAAGCTATCAACGGGCCTGGATCGAAGCATCCTTTAGCACCTATTTTTTCAACTCGGTGTTCGTCACCGTGAGCTCGGTGCTGCTTTCCACCGTCATTTCGCTGCTCGCAGCCTATGCGCTCGCCCGCGCGAGTTCGCGGCTGCTGCACGTGGTGGAGGCGCTGTTCCTGTCGGGACTCATGATGCCGGTGTTCCTCATGATCGTGCCGATGTACTATCTGCTCGATTCGTTGTCGTTGGTGAGCACCCGGTTCGGGTTGATTCTGGTGTACACGGCCGTCAGCATCCCGTTCTCGATCTTCGTGCTCGGGGCGTTCTTTCGGCAACTCCCGACGGAACTAGAAGAAGCCGCACGAATTGATGGTGCCGGGCCGTTGCGGATATTCTGGTCGGTGATGGTGCCGCTCGTGCGACCCGCCATCGCAACCGTCATTATTTTTCGCTTCGTGCCCATCTGGAACGACTTCTTCTACCCGCTCATCCTCATCCGTGACCCCAAAAAATACACGCTGCCGGTGGGACTCACCACGTTCTTTGGTGAATACCAGACCGACTGGTCAACCCTCTTTGCCGGCTTGGTCATCGCCACGCTGCCGCTCATCGTGCTGTTCCTGGTGGCGACCAAGCAAATCGTGTCGGGTTTGACGGCGGGAATGGGAAAGTGAGCGCCGTGCCGGTAACAATCGGCATAGATATTGGCGGGTCTGGCAGTCGCGCCCAGTGGCTGGGCGACACGGACAGCGAGCACACGGCTGCGCAGGTTGCGCAGGTCGCGTCGGCTGGTGCCCACCGAATTGATGGTCCGCGGCTCTCGGTGAACGAGTCCGGCGCAAACCATACCGAGGTGGTTTCCTGGCTGCTGCGCACAATCCTCGCCGAGCGGGGCGCAGACCCTGACGCTGCCAGGGCGGTGAAAGTGGTTGCGGTGGGTGCCGCCTCAATCACATCGCTCGCCGAACACCCGCGGCTGCTCGGCGAAACCATCCGCCACCTGTGCCCGAACGCCGCCTACGTGGTCACCTCCGACGCCATTACCTCCACGGTCGGGGCGCTCGGCGAACGCGGCGGGGTGGTGGTTGCGGCCGGAACCGGGGCGATCACCATGAGCACCGACGGGGCGGATCAGTGGCATCGCGTTGACGGCTGGGGTCACGTGCTGGGCGACGCCGGCAGCGGGGCCTGGCTCGGTGCCCGCGCCCTCACGGCGGCGTTGGAACAGTTTGACGGCAGACGAACCGACGCTGCGTCGCTGCTGGACGCGCTCACCGCCCGATTCGGTTCACCCCCCGTCGTTCCGCGGCTCATCTACACCAACCCGGAACGCGCCGGGGTGTTGGCTTCGTTTGTGCCCGACGTGTTGGCGAGCGCCGCAACTGGCGACCCACTGGCGCTGCGCCTGTGCAGCGAGGCGGGCGAAGCCCTTGCCCGGAGCGCGATTGCCGCGCTCAAACCCGGCGTGCCGGAACGGGTGGCTGCGCTGGGTGGCATCCTTGGGCATCCAGGTCCAATTGTGGATGCGTTTGCTGCGTCCCTGCGCAGCCTGCGCCCCGCCGTGCGCACCGTGGCTCCCCGCGGCGATTCGCTTGTCGGGGCGTTGCTGCTTGGCGTGGACCAGCAGCGCGGGGGTCGGCGCGTGTCGGGACTTGCCCGTTTGGGGCACGCGAGCGTGTCGCCGGGATCGTTGCGCGGGTAGTCGGGGTCGTTGCGCGGGTAGTCGGGGTCGCTGCGCGGGTCGCCGTCTGCCGGGTTGCCCCTCGGCATCGCTGCCGCCGTTAGGTGAGGTACTTGAGTTCGGGGTGAGCGTCGCGGTATTCCTCAATGAGGGTGCGGGCGAGGGCCACCGAGTCGACGAGTGGGTGCAGCGCCATTGCTCGCCACGCGAGTTCGAGGCTGCGTTCTTGCACCGCCCTGATGGTGAGCTGTTCCACCGCTTTAACGCTTTGAAGCAGCCCAAGCATGTGCCCGGTGACGGGTGCGAGCGCGCTCGGGTGCACGCCGGCGCCGTCGACGGTGCAGGGAATTTCGACGACTGCGTCTTCGGGCAGCCCTGCGATGACCGGTTTGCCGTGGTGGGTGTTGCCAATGTTGAGAATGAGGCTCGTTGGGGTGCCCGTGCTGAGCGCCGCCATGATGTCGAGTGCCACGGTGTGGTAGCCGCCGCCGAGATCGTCGTTTTGGCGGCTGGCTTCATTGCCCGCCTCCCGGGCTTCGCCCATGTAGGTGCCTTCGCGCTCTTCGGTTGTGGCGCGCCAGAGTTGTTGCGCGTGTTCAGGGTGTTGCGTTACCGCGGCGTAGAATGCGCTTTGCTCGTCGTGGAGGAATTGTCCACGGGTTTGGCCGGAAGCGGTGATTCGATCGATTGCTTCGCGGTTGTAGTAGTAGTAGTAGAGGTATTCGTTTGGAATGGCTCCGAGCTGCCGTACCCAGTCAAAACCGACAAGCCGGGCTTCTTCGATCTGTTCGAGCGCGGCGTCGCTTGCCAGCACCCCCGGGAGGAGGTCGCCGTTTTCGCCGTGGAGCGCTCGGAGCCAGCCGAGGTGGTTGAGCCCGACATAGTCGACGTTTGTTGCGGTGACCCCGGTGAGTCGTTCGATGCGTCGCATGAGCCCGATTGGCGTGTCGCAAATTCCAACAACCCGGTCGGAGAGGAATGGCCGCATCGCTTCGGTGACTATCCCGGCGGGGTTGGTGAAGTTGATCACGAATGCTTGTGGTGCGAGTTCGCGAATGCGTTGCGCGAGTGTGCGCATGAACGGGAGTGTGCGTAGCGCGTAGGCGATTCCGCCGGTGCCGGTGGTTTCTTGGCCGAGCACGTTGTGGCGCAGCGCAATGGTTTCGTCGAGCATGCGGCCTTCGAGTCCACCGATTCGGACCGCGCAGAAAATGAAGTCGGCATTCTTGAGCGCTTCATCGAGGTTGTCGGTGTAGGTGACGGCAGTGGTTGAGGTTGCGGCTATCGGCGATCCTTCAATAACAGCCCGGATGCTGTGCATGCGTTCCAGCGAAATGTCGTACAGCACCAGCTCATCAACGTGCACCGGCGCGGTTGCGGCTGCTGCCGCTTCGTAGACGAGTGGTACGCGGAATCCTCCGCCACCAATGATGGTCAGCTTCATCGTGTGACCCTTTCGTGTTGTGTGTGTGCTGTCGCGGGCACAACGATTACTTGGCTTCCGGCTGCCCGAAAACGTTCGAGGATGCTCTCGTCGGCTTCGCTCGAGGTGATGAGTACATCGACCCGTTCGGGGCCACAGACGGTGAGCAGGCCGCTGCCGGGGAGCTTTGCGCCGTCGGCGAGCACCACCACTCGGTCTGCTGCGCCCAGCATTGCTTGTTTGACGGGCTGTTCCATGCCGGTGTTGTCCAGCACCGAACCGTCTGGGGCGATGCCGCTTGCGGAGAGGAAGCACGTGTCGACTCGCACCCGCGAGAGGGCGTCTTGCGTGAGGGCGCCGACGAGTGAATGGTAGCTTCGCCGGAGCACGCCACCGGCCACGATGATTTCGATGTTTTCGCCAGGGATGAGTCGCCGCACGATATCGAGTGAGGTGGTGACGATTGTGAGGTTGAGTTCGAGGAGGTGCTCGACCATGTGTGCCGTTGTGGTGCCAATGTCGATGAGTATTGTGCTGCCGTCTGTCACGAGCTCGGCGGCGGCGGCACCGATTGCCTGCTTCTGGGTTGGTCGAACACAAGCAACTGATTCGAGCGGGTCTGGGTCGGACTCGATGCGCTGAGCGCCGCCCCGAACGCGGGTGAGTTTGCCGGCCTCGGCGAGCTCGTCGAGGTCTCGGCGGACTGTTGCGGTCGATGCGCCGAGCAGGTGGGTGAGCTCAGCGACGGATGCGCCTTTGCTGGTGTTGACAAAGGACAGGATGGCTTCTTTGCGCTGTGAACCTATCATGTTCAAATTCTATCAGAATCAATCAACTTGCATCAAAATCAATCATGTGGTTAACTGCCATCACCCTCCGATCCCCGTTCACAGATGAGATAGCTTAACGATGAGTACTCAATCAATTGCGCAACCGCTCGATCTCGCACTGCGCGGCACAACATTTCTCGATGTTGTGTTCTCTGGGGTTTCTGGCTTGGTGGAGCAAGGAAAAGAAGTGTGGGCCGAGCGCATGGATTGGGTGCCGGGCGGTATTGCCACCACCGCGGTAGCGGCCACGAGGCTTGGGCTTCGGGTCGCATTGGACACGACAATTGGCGACGACGCTCCCGGTGCGCTGTGCAGTTCGTTGCTGCGTGCAGCACACGTCGACCTGAGCTATGTTCGCGTGTCGGGGCGAACGCCGGTGACTGCTGCCATTGGAAGTGCCGCAGATCGGGCAATGGTCACCTACGAGGATCGCCAGACGTCTGGACCAAGTATGCGAGCGCTCCCCGCTTCGCGCGCCGTGATCGCTCAGCTGCGAGATGAATGCTGGTGGGCACAATCTGCGGCGCTCGTGTTGCTTGACGCCAACCATGATCCCGAAGACCGCTGGGACCTTGCGGAGCTGGTTGCCAAACTGGACGGCGTCACGGTATTTACGCCGAATCGCGCGGAAGCGCTCGCGTATTCGCGGGCACAAAGCCTGCCGGAGGCTGCGCACTTTCTGCGGCAGTTCGTGCCAATCGTGGTCATTACCGACGGAGCGAACGGCGCGCTGCTGGTGCACGATGAGGGGTTGGTGAGCGTGCCCGGCGTGCCCGTGGTCGCGGTGGATACCACTGGAGCTGGCGATGTGTTTTGCGTGGGTCTCATGTACGGGATGCTCGCACAGTGGCCATTGACAGAAAGCGTGCGTTTTGCGGTCCTCTGTTCTGCGCTTTCGACCACAACACTGGGCGGCTACGGGGCACCCGACTGGCGTGCGCTCTCCGACTGGCTTCGATCCGCCCCGTCGGATGTGCGCGCACACTACCAACATCTTGCAAACATAATCAACACCCTGGATGCATCGCCAGAACCGCGTTGCTCAGGGGATGAACGCCCAGCCCACCTCAATGATGAAAGGTAACTCATGAAACGAACAAGAACCCTCGCGGTTGCCACGCTACTTACCCTATCGTTGGCAGCGTGCTCTGCACCCGGCGCGACCCAAGAAGCAGAAGATGCTGGCACAACCGCAGCCATCGAAACTGACCCAAGTAAACTTGGTGAAGTTACGCTGAGCCTGTGGGATGCGGAATCGCTCTCAGGCCAGGCTGCCCAATTTGAACAGTTGGTTCAGGGGTTTCAGGACAAGTACCCCAACATCCACATTAAGCGCAACTCGCAGAGTTTCGAAGACATGAAACTGACCCTGCCGATGGCGGTTTCAGACACCAACCCGCCGGACGTGGTGCAGGCGAACAACGGCCGAAACGACATGGGAGCGTTTGTTGAGGCTGGTCTGCTCACAGACCTCACCCCCTATGCAGAAGCATTTGGTTGGAACAAGCGGTTCCCTGAAACCGTGCTGAAAAACTCCTCCTACTCATCAGACGGCACCGTGTTTGGTGCAGGAAACGTGTATGGGCTTTCGCAGATGGGCGAACTCGTTGGGGTGTACTACAACAAGAAGAAGCTCGACGCGCTGGGTCTCTCGGTGCCTGAAACCTGGGAAGACTTTGAGGCCGCACTGAAGGTTGCACACGACGGCGGCGAAACCGCACTGGTGCTGGGGAACTCCGAGGGCTGGCCGGCTGGTCACACACTCGGTGCGCTGCTCGGTGCCTACGCGGACGCGAAGGCAGTCACGACGCTTGGTATGGGAAACCCGGGAGAAACCTGGAAGCGCGACGACACGCTCCGAGCGGTGGAAACGATGCGAGCCTGGGTCGATGCTGGCTACTACAACGAAGGCGTGAACGGTCAGGATGACGAAACCGTTGCAACTGCATTCGCGAAAGGCACCGGCGTGTTTTACATTGCCGGCACCTGGCAGGTGGCGTTGCTTGACGAACTCAACCAGGGCGGAATTGGATTCATCGCGCCCCCCGCACCCAAGGGTGGTCAGATGGCAACACTGGGTGGATCGTCACAGCCCTACGCGATTACCGCAAGATCAAAGCATAAAGATGCGGCGGCTGCATTCATCGACTACATCACGTCTGACGAGGCGATGCAGGTGCTGTGGAGCACGGGAAACATTCCTGTTGTTGGTGCTTCGGAATTAGCGACTGACGATTCGCTGCTTTCACAAGCTGCACGAGCGTTCAACAGCGTCGCCACGCAGGGCACGCTGCTGCCCTACCTGGATTGGTCGACCCCATCATTCGGCGATGAAGCGATGACGCCCCGTCTGCAGGATCTTTTGGCGGCAAAAATCACCGCCCCGGCAGTCATCGATGCCTTCGAAGCCAACTACAGCGAGTTCGTTCAGGACTGACCGCAATGACAGACCTCGTGCAAGACGATGTGCTGGTGCCAGCGGGGAACCGGAAGATTCCCCGCTGGTTGCGCAGCGGCGCAAAAGGATCGCCCTTTACGCCATATTTGCTGGTTCTGCCGGCCTTCGCCATCTATGCGGTCTTTCTGCTGTATCCGCTCGGACAGGCCGTGCAAATTTCGTTCTACGATTGGAATGGCCTGTCTGTCGGAACGTTTGTGGGCCTCGAAAACTATCGCAGCATTGCGAGTGATGAAGCCCTCCGGGTGTCGTTTCTGCACGCGGTGATTCTGATTTTCTACTACACGGTGCTGCCAATTTCACTGGGTCTCGTCATCGCCAGCGTGCTGAACCGGGGACGTGTGCGCGGACTCGGGTTTTTTCGAACGGTATTTTTTGTGCCGCAGGTGATCGCCTTGGTGGTCGCTGCGACTGCGTGGAAAGCAATATACGGCTTTAACGGATCCTTGAATCAGCTGCTTCGGACTATCGGACTTGGCCAATTCGCAGCCGACTGGTTGGGCGATTACGACCTTGCGCTCCCGTCGGTTGGAATTATTGGCACCTGGGTGCAGATTGGACTTGTTGTGGTGCTGCTCATGGCCGGGCTCGCTCGCATTCCGGAAAGTCTCTACGAGGCAGCGCGACTCGATGGCGCAGGTCCCGTCCGGGCCTTTTTTACCCTCACAGTTCCACACGGTCGAGGTGAACGTGTAGTGGCGGCAACCATGACCATGATCGC
>CAYTSH010000004.1:0-30213 GCA_964440395.1 uncultured Microbacteriaceae bacterium | reverse complement strand
CACAACTTCGCGAGTGTTTGCGGGTGTGCACCGACTTTGGTCTCACCCCCACCGAACTCGACGCGCTTGCCACGCGGCACGATGTGCCGGTGTGGCGCGCGGTCGCTCATCTGCTGCCGCGGTACCGTGCCTTTGCGCGTGCGCAAGCGCCCGATGAATACGACCTCAGCGAGGTCACGGTGCTTGCCGAGCAGTTGCTTGACCGCAACCCCGTCGGTTCTGCCGATGCGGCCGACCTGGGCGTAGCTGAGCCGCTGCGCGCGGTGCTGGTGGATGACACGCAGGAGTTACCAGCATCCGCTGCCCGGCTCCTGGCCGCCCTGGTTCGCCGCGGGGTGGGCGTGGTGCTTGCCGGCGATCCTGACCTCAGTACGGGAACCTTCCAGGGTGCCGAACCGTGGTTGCTCGCCCGCAGCGAACACGTGTTTGGCACCCTGCCCGTGCGCCGAGTTCAACTCGACCGGGTGTTTCGCCACGGCGCTGCGGTGCGCGAAGTGGTGAAAAGCGTGAGCGGAGCGATCGGGACAGCCGGGTTCGGTTCGCAGCGTGCGGCGGACGCTGCGGTGGGCTCCACGGGTGATTCCACAGTTGATTCCATGGTGGATGCTGCGGCCGGCAGCGCCGGCACGGTGCGGGTCGCTGAGGTCAGCAGCGCGACGGAGCGGCTTGCCGTACTCGCGAGGGTGCTTCGGCAGCGACACCTGGAAGGAGAGGGCGTGCCGTTTGCCCGAATGGCGGTGGTGTGCCGCACCCGCGCGCAGGCAACCAGCATCGCGCAGTCCCTGCACACCCTCGACGTGCCCACCCAGATCGCAGCCGGGGGCACCGTGCTTGCTGATCACCAGATTGTGCGCGACCTGCTCACTGTTGCACTGATTGCGTTGCAACCCCATCGGGTGCTCGACAGCGAAACGTTGACCCAGTTGCTGCGTGGCCCCCTGTGCGGTCTCGATCACATCGACCTGCGTCGCCTGCGCAGCGCACTCCTGCACAAGGAGCGTCTCGCCGGGGGGAGTCGCGGTGCCGACGAACTGCTCGAAGAAGCCTATCTGCGACCGGAAACGCTGGAGCAGTTTGAGTCGCACATTCTGGCGCAACTGCACACGCTGCGTTCAGTCATTGATGAGACCCGGGTGTGCGCCGACCAGGGCGGTAGTGTTGAGGACATCCTGTGGACGGCGTGGGAGCGGGCTCGCTGCATCCCGCGTGACGGTGACGGGCACCGAGACACCGACCTGGAGACCCCCTCGGATCACGCCGGACCGACGATGCGCCACAGCCGGCAACAGCCCCTCGCAGCGCATCTGCAACAGCTCGCGCTGGGATCAAGCGGCATCGTCGCCGAGGATGCGAATCGCAGTTTGGACGCGCTCCTCGCCCTGTTTTATGCGGCGAGACGAGCCGAAGAACGCACACCAGGGGTGCGTCCGGAAACGTTTTTCCGCGAACTGCTTGAGAATACCCTGCCGGAAGATACTCTCGCGGCCCGCGCGGTCGCCGATGCGGTTATCGTCACCACGCCCACCGGGATGATCGGGGTTGAGGTAGATACCGTGGTGCTCATTGGGCTGCAAGAAGGAGTGTGGCCGAACCTGAAGCTGCGAAACTCCCTCCTGCAAAGCCAACTGCTCAGCCGGGTGTGCGCCCGCGCAATCTCGCCGGGCAACGACCCCGGGGCGTCAGCAACGATGGATGAACGAAAACTCGTCCTGCATGACGAACTTCGCATGTTCACCCAGTCCCTGTCGCGCGCCACGAACGAAGTTGTGATTCTCACCATGCACACCGACGATGAACGACCGTCAGTCTTTCTCAAGCTTCTCCCCGAATCATGCAAGCAGCACCTCCCCAACGGCGCGCTGAGTCTCCGAGCGCTCGTCGGAGAACTTCGCGGCACACTCGAACGCGCGCTCGCGACGGAATCCGGAGACGAGCAGCACACCGCCGCGCCGGACACCACCGGGCAGCACGGCACCGGGCCGGACACCACCGGGCAGCACGGCACCGGGAAACACGCCGCTGCGCAGATCGATGCGACAGCAGCCGCGACCGCGCTGGCGCTCCTGCAGCACCACAGGGTTCCGGGAGCAAACCCGGAGAATTGGTACGGCATCCAACCATTGAGCACCACCGAACCACTCGTCGAACTGGGCGAGCCCGCAGGCGGCGGTGCGCACGCGGCCACCGTTTCGGTGAGCCCATCGACCGTCGAACGATTCGAAACCTGCCAGCTCGACTGGCTCATCAACACCCTGGGGGGCGGGCACACCAGCACCACGGCCGGTCTCGGCACCATCATTCACGAAGCGCTCGAACGACACCCCACCGCGCGGCCAGCGGAACTCATGCAGGTCGTCGATGCCAGTTGGCCAAGCCTGCGCTTCGAGGCGAGCTGGGACCGGGAGCGAAACTACCGTCGCGCCGGGGAAATGATCCAGCGGGTGGCTGCATACGTGCGAGCATTTGAGCAAGCCGGCGGCCGGTTACTGAGCGCCGAACAGCAGTTTCAAGTCGCATTCGCGCACGTGCGGCTCCGCGGCGCGATCGACCGGGTGGAGGCGTATCCCGGTGCAGACGGCGCGCCCGAGCGAATCGTCATCGCAGACCTCAAAACGGGCAACCCGAGCGTGAGCGCGGATGCCCTCGCGCAGCACGCCCAACTCAGCGCATACCAGCTCGCACTCTCGCGCGGCGCGGTGCAAGGCGTCCCGGCCGGCACCCCACCTGGCGGCGCGAAACTGATCCTGGTCGCGCCCGAATCCCGTTCGTCCTTCGCGGTGAAAGAACAAGCACCGCTGCAACCCGAACAGCTCGCCGCATTCGAGGATCGACTCAAAACCGTCGCAACCGGCATGGCCGGCGCCCGGTTCAACGCAAACATTGCCGCGCACTGCCGGAACGCCTACGCGTTTGGTGACTGCAGCATCCACACCATTCCACCAGTGAGTTATCGATGACAGCACAGCAGCCCCAGCCCACCGTAACCGCGCGCGCCATCGCCCGCGCCCTCGGCAGACCCGAACCGACAGACGAACAGGTGCGGGTCATCGAAACGCCCCCACAGCAAACCACCCTGGTAATCGCCGGTGCCGGCAGCGGCAAAACCGAAACCATGGCAAACCGGGTACTCTGGCTCGTCGCCAACGGTCATGCCGCCGCGCACGAAATCCTTGGCCTGACCTTCACGCGCAAAGCCGCCGGCGAACTCAGCGAGCGCATGAACGAGCGGCTTGAACAACTCGCACGTGCCGGGTTGATGCCTCCCACCGAGACTGAACTGCCCGACACGCCAACCGTCGCAACCTACAACTCCTTCGCGAGCAGTTTGGTGGGCGAACGCGCCATGCTCATCGGTCGCGAACCCGGCGCGGCCGTGCTCGACGATTCGGCAGCCTGGCAAATCGCCCGCCAGCTGGTCACCTCCAGCGACGATGAGCGGCTCAGCTCACTCGACATGGGCGTCAACAGCCTGACCGAGACGGTGCTGAGCCTCGAACGAGCACTGCGTGAAAATATTCGCACAACCGACGAGGTGCAAGCGGTCGTCACGGACTTTCTGCGACTCCGAGAACTGCCCTTCAGCGACACCCCGCAGAAAAGAACCCCATACGCAAGCGTGACAAAAGCGACAGCACACGTCGAATCGCTCGGCCCGCTCCTTGCACTCGTCGACCGATACAGTGCGGAGAAACGCCGCCGCGGCGTGCTGGAGTTTTCCGATCAGGTTGCGCTCGCGCTTGAAATCTGCCGCCGCAGCCCGGCAACAGTCGCAGACTACCGGGCACGGCACCGTTTTGTGCTGCTCGACGAGTATCAAGACACCTCGGTCGTGCAAACCTGGTTCCTCGCCCACCTGTTTCGCGGGCAACCCGTCATGGCTGTCGGTGATCCAAACCAATCAATCTACGGGTGGCGCGGCGCCAGTGCAGAAAACCTCAAGCAATTCGCCGTGCAGTTCACGAACCAGCCCCCGCACGTGCTGAGCCTGCTCACGAGCTGGCGAAATGCCAGCGATATTCTCACCGCCGCGAACACGATCGTTGCCCCGTTGAACGCTCAAAGCGCAACCGGTGCCGCAACGGTAGAGCGGCTCGCGCCGCGCCCCGGTGCGCCAATCGGTGAAGTGCGCGCGGTCGTGTGCGAAACCATTGCAGAAGAAGCCGCCGCGGTCGCCGACTGGATTCGCACGCAACGATCCAGTGCTGGGCAGCCGGTCACCGCGGCGGTGCTGTTTCGAAACCGGGCGGCGATGACGGTCTTCGCCGAGGCACTCACCGCCGCTTCGGTGCCGAATCGCATTCTTGGCATTGGGGGGTTGCTGAGCAGCCCCGAAATTGCCGACATTATTGCGATGATGCGGTGCATGTGGTTCAGTGACGCAAACTCGGCGCTCATCAAAGTACTGAGCGGCCCCCGCTGGCGGGTCGGGGTGAAAGATCTCGCCGGGTTGGCGGCCGCCGCAGCCTGGCTGGGGCGGCACGACGAGCAGATGCAACCGCTGAGCGACGAGGAAGTCACGCAGAAGCGACGCTCCGGCCACCCGGAAGATCAAGTTTCGCTCATCGACGCGCTTGACGCGCTTGCAACGGCACCAGACGGCCATCCAATGCTCGCCGGGGTGAGTGAGCTCGGATTGCAGCGGTTCCGCGCGGCGGCGCAGTCCATTAGTCGGCTGCGGCTTCGAAGCCACCACGCCCTGCCAGACATATTGCGCGCCATTGAACGCGAACTGCTGCTTGACCTCGAGTTGCAGGCTGTGCACGGCGCCAACGGCAGCGCGAACGCGCGCCGAAACATTGATGCATTTGTTGACCTCATGCAGCAGTTTTTAGCCGTGGACGAGCACGGCACCCTCGCCAGTTTTCTGGCCTGGCTTGAGCACGCCGAACTGAAAGACGCACACGCCGCGCCGCAGGAAGCGCCCGACCCCGAAACGGTGCAACTCATCACCGTGCACGGTTCGAAGGGTCTCGAATGGGACGTGGTGGCGATTCCGCGATTACTTGAAAAAGAATTTCCGGGCGAAACCCGAACCGGCGACGGTTGGCTGCGCTTCGGTCAGCTTCCCGATGAGCTCAAAGGTGACGCCGGCGCGCTCCCCCCACTCGACTGGCGGGGTGTGCAAACTCAAAAAGAGTTCAATGAAGCGTTCGCAACCTACCGGGAGCACCTCAAGGAGTATCAGGCGTTGGAAGAACGGCGCATCATGTATGTCGCGCTCACCCGGGCCAGGAACGCGTTACACCTCAGCGCATCATTCTGGGCACACCAGAAAGAACCGCGACAACTTAGCCGTTACCTGACCGAACTGGTCGCCGAAGGGTGCCTGCCCGAACTGCCAACCGTGAGTGCGCACGACACTCGCCCGGAGAGCACCGAAAGCACCCAGATGCAGTGGCCAATTGACCCACTCGGGCAGCGCAGCAGTGTCGTCACCCTTGCCGCGGAACGGGTGCGGCAAGCGGCAACGCTCGTCTCCACAGATGCGGATGCCGCGCTTGCGTCGCTGCCCGAAACGCTCCGAGATACCGTGGCCCTGCTGTTGGAGGAGCGTGAACGGAACGCCCACGCCCATACCGCCGCACTGCAACAGCCGCGATCACTCAACGCCTCTGGGCTGAAAGATTTCATTGCCGACCCGCTGCGGGTGCAGCGTGAGCGACGCCGGCCGATGCCGCAAAAACCGTTTGTGAAAACCCGGCTCGGCACGCTGTTTCACGAATGGGTGCAGCAACGCTACGGCACGCCGCTCGGCGGCATGCTTGCCCTGCCGAATCTTGATGTCACCAGTGCACTGCCCGATGCGCTCGCCGCTGACCTCGCCGAGCTGCAGCGCAGCTTCGAGCAAAGCCGCTGGGCTCGGTTGCAACCCATCGCGGTTGAGCAGGACATTCGAATCCACTTTTTGGGATCCACCATCATTTGCAAAATCGATGCCATATATTGTCACGAAACCCCAGACGGGCCGCGCTACGAAATTGTCGACTGGAAAACCGGGGTCGCGCCGCGAACCGAATCAGAACGCCAAGAACGGCAACTGCAACTCGCGCTCTACAAAATCGCCTACACCGAATACACCGGCATCGACCCGGATCATGTCTCGGCAACGCTGTACTACGTTGCGGCCGACGAAACAATCACGGCGCAAACCCTGCCCGATCGTGCCGAACTTGAGCAGCTGTGGCAAGATCGCGTGCTGGCCGGTGGATCGGTGTGGCGTCAGTAATCCACCCGGGAGCGGCGCGCGATACCGCACCCGTCCGAGCGGACCGGCGGTGAGCAAGTCAGTCGGCACGCTCCGCGGCACGCTCGCCAGTCACGGCATCCCCTGATGGATCGTACCAGCGGGCAACCTGCTCGGCTGTGGGTTCGTCAGGGTTCTGCCAGGCGGTGCTGTCAGGAGAGATCCCGGTCGCTTCAAACAGCGATGAAGCAGCGGCGGCGCGGCGCAACTCAGCAGAATCGTACACCGCCGAATCTTGTTCCCCCACGGCGTAGCGCGAATCCAACCCGTCATCGGTGAGTGCGACGGATTCGCCGTTGCTTGAGCTGAGCACCCGTTTTGGCACCTGGTCGAGCACATCATGCACCTGGGTGAGGGAAAGATCGCCCCGATCCTCCCGAGGCATCAGCCCGTCGCCACCGTCGATGGTTACGCGATCAAGCAGCACGCTGAGCATGGCGGCTGCATCCGCCACAATGGCATCGTCGTGAGTGTCTTTGCCGTGCAGGAGCCAGCGTGCAATCTCACACTCCCGGTACAGTTCCGCGCGCCGGATGAGCGCCACCGGATCGGCAAGGTTTCGCAGCTGCGCGTAACGCGATACCACCGCGTGCAGCGTGTGCTGGGGGGCGGCGCACAACCAGCCAAAGTCGATGGCCGGGTCGGCAACCCGAAACTCGGACCAGTTGAGAATGCCGCACAGTTCGCCCGCGTCGTCGATCAGCAACGATTCGGCTGCGAAACCGCCGTTAATCACGGTGCCACTGAACTGCCAGAGCGCATCATCGGCGAGCAGCGCAAGCCAGCGGCGGTGAATGATTTCCGGCAGCAGCCCGGTGCGCTGGGCGCGTTCAACGAGCCGGGTCAGTTCCATTCGCACCTCGGCAGCGCTGCGCACACTCAAACCCGCCTCCACAATGACCGAGCTGGGCAGCCCGTGAATGGCCGCGATGGCTTCGGCAAGTGAACGAACCAGCGAGGTGTCTGCCGTGATTGCGCCGAGTTCAACACCGCTGCCAGCAACAAACTCGTAGACGACCGCCCTGGTGTCTTTCGCGCGTGTTTGCCCGAGCACGTGCGGCACCGCGAACGGGAGTCTGCTTCGTGCGCCCGCGCTGAGTGCCGCGATGCCGAGCAGGTCGGCCGATTGCAGCGTTTCGGCTTGCTGGTTGGCGGGCACGCGGATGATGAGTTCGTTGCCGTCTCGCTGCCACAATTTTGCCGAACTGTAGTCGCCAAATCCCTGATTTGTGTGCTCAGCGACCCGCACCAGGTCAAGATTGGGCACCGCCGAGGTCGCGAGCGCGGCTAAAGTGAGAAGTGAACGAACCATGGGTTCAAGACTAACCCGATTTGCGTTGTGAACCTGGTTGATCTGCCCACATTCTGCCCACCTGATTGTTGAGGAGTTGACCCGTATGACCGCTCATCCCCGTCTTCGTTTGCCGCTTGGAGCTGCGGTGCCGAACCGTGATGCGCAGACTCGTGAGCGTGCCGATTTGCTTGCGCACGCCCTGGGCGATCCGACGGCCCGGGTGTTGGTGGTGTGGCGCGATCAGGTGCTGGTGGCTGCTGCTGAGCCGTCACGCGCCGAGGCTGGCATGCCGGAGCGGGAAGGGTTTGAGCTTGCCTGGTTTTCGCCCGGGGAGTGTGCAGGACCGGGTGAGACGTATTTTCTGGGTCGGCAACATGCCGGGGTGTCGGGGCAGAACGTTTCGAATCCGCCCGTGCTGGTTTGGGAGGTTCCAGAACGGGATGCTGTGCTTGCGCTGCGTGCGGATGCACAGTTCCAGCCGTTGCGCTCGGTGGCTCACCTGCTGAACGAGGTGGATGCTGCCTGGTGTGTGCAGGCGGTGGCGTTGCTGAATTGGCATGAGCGGAGCGTTTTTTCGCCGCGAACCGGGCGTGCCACCGTGGTGCAGCAGGGCGGTTGGATGCGGCATGATCCAGAAACGTTGGAGCAGGAGTTTCCGCGGACTGATCCCGCGGTGATTGTGTTGGTGCGTGACCGGGATGATCGGTTGTTGTTGGGCGCGGGTGCCCAGTGGGAGCCGGGGCGGTTTTCGCTGTTGGCGGGGTTTGTGGAGGCCGGGGAATCGTTGGAGGCGGCGGTTGCCAGGGAGGTGTTTGAGGAGTCGGGTTTGCGCGTTGCAGACATTTCGTATGTTGCATCGCAACCGTGGCCGTTTCCGCGTTCACTGATGATTGGGTTTTCAGCGCGGCTGGAGCGGGGGCAGGATCCTGCAGCTGCGCAACCTGACGGGGCTGAGGTGATTGCGCTGCGCTGGTATTCGCGTGCCGAGCTTCGTGCAGCGGTTGCCGGTTCGGAACCGAGCCTGATTTTGCCGGGGCCGTCTTCGATTGCTCGTGCCATGATTGAGCATTGGCTTGCGGAGGATGCATGAACGCTCAGGCGTCGCTGCTGAGCCACCTGGATGAGCAGCAGTTGCAGGCCGCGCTTGCGTTGCGGGGACCGGTGTGTATTTTGGCGGGTGCGGGCACGGGCAAAACCCGCACGATTACGCATCGCATTGCCTACGGGGTGCAGAGCGGGGTGTTTGCCCCGCAGCGGGTGTTGGCGTTGACGTTTACGACGCGCGCCGCTGCCGAGTTGCGCCTTCGTCTTCGCCATTTGGGCACCTCCGGGGTGAGCGCACGAACGTTCCACTCGGCTGCGCTTTCGCAGTTGAGCTATTTTTGGCCGCAGCTGGTTGGTGGGGCCGCGCCGTCGGTGCTTTCCGGCAAGGGCAGGCTGATTGGTCAGGCGGCAGCGGCTTTGCAGTTGCAGTGTGAAACGGAGACGTTGCGTGACGTGGCGGCTGAGATTGAGTGGCGCAAGGTGAACGTGCTCACGATGGAGCAGTATTGTGCGCGTGCCGGACTGCGACCGAGCCCGGCTGGGTTGACGCACGAGCAGCTGTACGAACTGATGGATGCTTATGAAGAGTTGAAGGATGAGCGTCGGCAGATTGATTTTGAGGACGTGTTGACGTTGATGACCGGAATGATTCAGCAGGAGCCGAGGGTCGCTGCGCAGATCAGGGCGCAGTATCGTCATTTTGTGGTGGACGAGTTTCAGGATGTTTCGCCGTTGCAGTATGGGTTGCTCACCGAGTGGCTTGGGGGTCGCAACGAGGTGTGTGTGGTGGGCGATCCGAGCCAGACTATTTTTACGTTTGCCGGGGCGTCGCAGGATTTTCTGTTGCAATTTCCGAGAGAGTTTCCCGGGGCTGATGTGGTGCGTTTGGAGCGGAATTATCGTTCTGAGGCGCAGATTGTTGCTGCAGCGAATGCGTTGATGCGTTCGGAGCGCGGCGCTTTGACGCTGCGCGCGGGCCGGGCTGACGCGGCGAAGGCGAAGGCGGCTGCGCCTTCGGCTGCCCCGGTGGTGCAGCTGGTGATGGCTGAGCATGATCATGCTGAGGCTGCCGGTATTGCGGAGCATATCGCGGCGCTCGCTGCTAGTGGTGTGGCGTTGCGTGAGGTGGCCGTGTTGTTTCGTTTGAGCGCGCAGTCGGCTGCGCTTGAGCGGGCGCTTTCGTTTCGAATGATTCCGTTTCAGGTGCGCGGTTCGGGGCGTTTTTTTGAGCGCCCGGTTGTGAAGGAAGCAATTTATGCGTTGCGAGCGGCGGCGCTGGTTGATGCGTCGGGGCCGCTGTTTCAGTCGGTGAGTGACGTGTTGCGTTCGTTGGGTTGGAGCCAGGAGCCCCCGCAGGGTGCGGCGGCTAGGGAACGTTGGGATGCGCTGGCCGCGTTGATGTCGTTGGCTGAGGATTGTGCACCGGGCACTTCGCTTCGGGTGTTTGCGGATGAGTTGAGTGAGCGTCAGTTGTCGCAGGATGAGCCGGCGTTGAACGCGGTTTCGCTTTCCACCATTCACGCGGCGAAGGGTTTGGAGTGGGATCATGTCTGCGTTGCCGGGGTGAGTGACGGGATGTTGCCGTTTTCGTTTGCCGAGTCGCCGGAGGAGTTGGCTGAGGAGCGCCGCCTGCTGTATGTGGCGATTACCCGTGCTCGGCGTTCGTTGCGCCTGTCGTGGGCGAGGCAGGGTGGTCGCTCCGGGAGTCGGTCGGTTTCGCGTTTTCTGCGGGACGTGCGGTAGCGCTGCGGGTGGGTCAGCGCGGCGGTTCGCCCGGGTTGCCGGTGTGCCTGGCGCCGGGGGTGTTTGCCACGTTCCGCGGGTGCGCTTTGCCGCAGCCGCAGTCCGGGTGCGCCTGGGCGGGGAGGTAGTGCACCCGCCGGGTGTGCCTGTCGAGCATGCCGATTCGATTGTGTAGTGGATGCCCGACTTGCGTCGTTTCGTGTGCGCTCGCCGTGCTTGTGGTTGCTGTCGCGGTGGTTGCGTGGTGCCAGTCTGTGAGGTCGGTTGCGAGCATTGCGTAGGCGATTGGCGCGAGGCTGGTGGTGCGGGTGGGGGCGCGCATGCTGACGAGTTGGCTGGCGATCGCCGGCCAGCAGGGGTCGTGTTCTGCGCGCCGGTATTCGGGGCAGAGCAGGCAGGCGCTACTTGCCGGTGTGACGATTGGTCCCCAGCTGATGTATTGGTCGGTGAAGGTGAGTTTGGTGTGGGGGAGGTCGTCGCGCTGCCACGCGGCGAGGTCTCGCGGTGCGGTGACGTAGTCGTTGATGAGCAGGCCGATGTGGGGGCGGTCTGCGCCTGTCGGGGTGGGGTTGTTTGCCGGGGTGTGCACTGACCAGCCGGCATGTGTCAGCATGCTGAGCAGCACTGGCTCTGTGGTTGTTTTTGAGTTCAGGACCACGTTGGGGGGTTCCTGCTGGGCGGGGTGCTCTTGCTCGCGCAGCGCTGGGCTGAGTGCGGTGAGCAGCTGTTGTCGTCTCGCTGCGCTGAGCCCGTAGCGTTGTGAGATACGCTCCACGGTGTGCACGGGGATGCCGTTTTTGAGTAGCCAAATAAATTGTTCGTCTTGGGTGCTGAGGTTGTCGAGTACCGCATAGACGTATTCGATGCCGAGTTGGATTGTGTGCGGATTTCGCCAGGCGATTGGTACGGAGGGGTCGAGTTTCAGGAGCATACGTGGCAGTTTGCCTGATGTGTTGGCCTGGCTGCAGAAAGTTATGCACAGCCGCAAAAAAGTAAATGCTGAACAGGGTATTTATCTCGGCGAGTCATCCCGAAAAGTGCGTGCTGGTTGCCGCGCGACCGTTCCGCGACCGCCGCCGGTGAGCAGCGGTCGATGTGCATGGTGCTGCTGGTTGACGCCTGAGGTTACGGCCTGAGGTTCCGGGCTGAGGTTACGGCCTGAGGTTCCGGGCTGAGGTTACGGCATGAGGTTACGGCATGAGGTTAGGGCTGAGTCTACCGCCCTGGTTATCGCCCTGGTTATCGCCCGCGGATACCTCCCGCGGTTACCGCCCGGGTGTTTCGTCAGGGGTGTCTCCCTCGCCGGGCTGCGGGTGTTCACGCTCCGCGCGTTCACGCTCCGCCTGTTCGAGCAGTTGGGTGAGCGCCTCGTCAAAATCCGCTTCGCCGGTCGGTTCACGCTGGGCGTAGCCGAGCCGTCGCAGGAGCTCTTCCGGGTCGTCGAGTTCTGCGCTGCTTGGCAGCAGGTCTGGGTGTTCCCACAGTTGATCCCGTGCGGCAGGTCCGCCGACCTCCTCCACGCGGCGCCACAGCGCTGCTGCCTCTCTGAGCCGGCGCGGTCGAAGTTCCAAGCCGACGAGGGTTGCGAAGGCCGATTCGGCGGGGCCGCCCGTGGCTCTGCGTCTGCGCACCGTCTCAGCGATCGCCTCTGCTTTGGGCAGCCGGAATGACGCGGCGATGGTGACCACGTCCACCCAACCTTCGATGAGCGCCAGAATACTCTCCAGGCGGGCGTGTGCCGCCCGCTGCGCTTCCGTTTTTTCGGGGATAAACGCCCCGCTCTGCAGTGCGTTTTGCAGCGACTGCGGGTTTGCCGGGTCGAATGATCCGGCCAGGTCTTCCAGGTGGGTCATGTCCACATGAATGCCACGCGCATACTCGGTGATGGCGCTGATCAGGTGCAGTTTGAGCCATTTTGCGTGTCGGAACAGGCTGGCGTGTGCGAGTTCGCGCACCGAGAAGTAGAGTTGCAACTGATCCAGCGGCACGTCATGGTTTTCACTGAATGCGGCAATGTTTTGCGGCAGCAGGCTGGGCGATTCGGTGCCGGTGAGCGGAATGCCAATGTCGCCACCGGACACCACGTCGCCAGCGAGTTGCGCAACCACGTGCCCCAGCTGGGTGGCGAACAGTGCGCCACCGATGCTTTTCAGCAAGCCGCTTGCCCCGGTGAGCGCCTGCTGAAGCTCTTCGGGTGCCTGCTCGCTCAACGCGTCGGTCAGCGCTTGGGAAATGCTCGTCGCGACCGGCTCAGCAAGCGTGCTCCAGGTGGGCATGGTTTGCGAAACCCATTCGCTGCGGCTGAGCACCCGCAACGGTGCCGGGGTGATGCTGACGGTGGTTGCCTCGCCCAGCCACAGCGCTGCGATGCCGAGCAAAGGGGCGTAGGCTTGCTGCTCCGCCTCGCCCACGACATGGTTCTCGGCCCGCACGGTTTGTTGTGCCTGTGTCGCGGCAAGGTTCCAGTCAATGCCCTGGTTGGGCGTGTTCATCGCCTGCTGCAGCGTCTGAAAGAGCGCTCCTATGCTCGCCGCGTCGGTGGGCAGTCCTGCCACACTCGCAAACATGTTGGGATCAAGACCAGCGGGAAGGTCTGGTTCACCGGTTTCGGGGTTTGTTGCGGCGTTGCCGGTGTTGGAGAGCAGCTCGCGCAGGATGCGCTGCAATTCCTCTTCAGAAGGCTGGTTCTCATTACCTGGTGCAGAGTTGTCGTTCATCACATGCCTCGCTGTTGCCATTCGTGGAGCGGTGTGCTCATCGCTGAAGTTCAGTGTACGACGTTGCGTCTGGTTTCGTGGGGGACAGGCACTCCACCCGGGGTGCATTGTGCTGCGGGCGAACACGCGGCCAGCGTGTGCGCGGGATCTTTTCGTGACGATTGCCAATAGCTTAGGCTGGGGTGGGCAGGCGAAAGGGAAACCATGAGGCAACCGGTCGAGACGAACAACGATGCAGAACCTGAGTTCCAACCCACGGGGGAGTTGTTGGGGCAGAGCGAAGCCGCCCCGGGCGTTGGCGAGTCTGACCGGGCAGCCACACACGGCATCCGGCAATCGATGCAACGCATCCTGAAAGCATTGCTGCCAGCCATCATTACCTCGGGAATCGTGTTGGTGCTTGCTGCACCGTCGGGATACGTGGTGGAACTTCCCGGCCCGGCCTACGACACGCTCGGCCCCGCCCCGGGAAGCGTCGACGACACACGGATGATTACGGTGCAGGGCGCGCCGACCTACCCGACCACGGGCAGCCTCAACCTGCTCACGGTTTCGATGATTGGGCAGCCCGGCAAAGCGGCAAGCTGGTTGAGCGTCCTTGGCGCACTGTTCGACCCTGCCCGGGAGGCGGTGCCCATTGCGCAGGTGTTCCCGCCGCAGCAAACCGCTGAACAGCGCACCGCTGAAAATCAGGCCATGATGGTTGACTCCCAGCAAACGGCCATCGCGGCAGCGCTCAACGCGCAGGGCATAGCGTTCACCACGGAGCTGTCCGTTGGCTCGGTTGCGGCAGGTCTGCCAGCCGAAGGGGTGCTGGAACCTGACGACCTCATTCTCAGCGCAAACGGGGTTTCGGTGCGGGATGTTGACGAGTTGCGCGACGTGGTTGCCCAGAACGGCACGGATTCGCCGGTTGTGCTTGACATTGTGCGCGCCGGCGAACAAATGCAGGTGCGTTGCACGCCGACACTCGTTGACAGCGGTGCCGGGGAGCAAGTTGCGGTGCTCGGCATCGGGCTACAACAATCATTCGACTTTCCGGTTGATGTCACCATTCAACTCGATCGGGTGGGCGGTCCGAGCGCCGGCATGATGTTCGCGCTCGGTATCCTAGACGTCATGACCGAAGGCTCCCTCACCGATGGCCGCGTTGTTGCCGGAACCGGGACGATTAGCGCGGATGGCGCGGTTGGCCCCATTGGTGGAGCGCGACAGAAACTGTTCGGAGCCCGCGAAGCCGGCGCAACTATCATGCTGCTACCCGCCGCGAACTGTGCCGACTTGAGCACGGGACTGCCCGGCGATATTCGGGTGTTTGCGGTCGAGACGCTTGACGATTCTCTGCAGGTATTGGAGACCTACCGCGCCGGTGGTGACCTGGCTGCGCTCCCAAGCTGCTCTGCACCGGTAGAGTAGACACGACCGCACCTTCGACAGAATGAGGTTTTGTTCTTGAGTACTGCAGATATCACCGAAGAATTCGAAGCGAAAACGAAGCGCTACCCGCTGGTGGTCACGATCGTTATTGTCTGTGCGCTCTTCGTGTTGTTCCTGTTTGTGTCCGGATTCATCGCAGACGTGCTCTGGTTTGACCAGCTCGGCTACGTCGATGTGCTCTACACGCGCTGGCTTGCCATTGTCGGCCTCTTCTTCACGGCGGGACTCTCGACTGCCATTCCGGTGTTCTTGGCAATTTTCTTGAGTTACCGTCGCCGTCCGGTGTATGTCAAACTCAACACCCAACTGGACCGCTACCAAGAAATGTTCGATCCGATTCGCAAGCTCGCGCTGTTTGGCATTCCGCTTGCGCTGGGGTTTTTTGCGGCCGCTCCCGTTGCAATGCAGTGGGAAGTCGTGCAGGCCTGGCTGCACCGCACCGCCGGGAACAGCAGCGACCCGCAGTTTGATTTAAACGTTTCGTTCTACCTGTTTGAGCTGCCGTTCTATCAGTCGCTCACCGCGTTTGTTTCCGCAATGCTGCTCCTGTGCCTGCTGGCCACGATTGTCACCTCATACCTGTACGGCGGCATTGCGCTCGTGGGGCGAAACCTGCGGGTTTCGAAGAGCATGCGCCTGCAAATGGCGATCCTGGCCGGCCTGTATGTGCTGTCGATTGCCGCAAAGTATTGGCTGGACCAATACGCGACGCTCGCCGAGAAAAGCGCGCTCATCACCGGTGCCGGCTACACGGAAGTGAACGCAACCATCCCAGCGAAGGTCATCATGGCGGGCATTGCGGTGCTCGTTGCGGTGCTGTTTGTCGTCGCCGCGGTCACGGGTAAATGGCGTTTGCCTATCGTCGGCACCGCACTGTTGCTGGTGAGCAGCCTGGTGATTGGTTCGGTCTACCCGCTTGCGGTGCAGCGGCTCAAAGTGAAACCGAGCGAAAAATCGCTGGAAGAGCCCTACATTCAGCGCAACATTGATGCAACCCGCGATGCGTATGGTCTGACAGACGTGGTTGTGGAACCCTACGATGCCGTCACCACCGCCGAACCGGGCGCGCTGAAGAACGACGCGTTGACGACCGCGAGCATCCGCATCATTGACCCCGCCGTGGTGTCGCCAACCGTGCGGCAGTTGGAACAGATCAAACCGTACTATCAGTTCCAGGAGCGGCTTGACGTTGATCGCTACCTCATCGATGGAGAGGTGCAGGATGCCGTGATCGGTGTTCGTGAACTCAACGCTGCGAACCAAAAGGGTTGGTACAACCAGACCCTGGTTTACACGCACGGCTATGGTCTCGTGGCATCCTACGGAAACCAACGATCCGCCGACGGGCTTCCGGTATTTCTGGAGTCCGGCATCCCCACCGATGGAGCACTCGGAACGTTTGAACCGCGCGTGTACTTTGGCGAGCAATCCCCGCTCTACTCGATTGTGGGTGGCAAGGGTGCCGACGGCGATATTGAGTTGGACTATCCTGCCGGCGAGGACGGCGCGAACCAAACCAGAACAACGTTCGCGGGTGATGGCGGTCCGAAGCTCGATAATCTGTTCAAACGCCTGGTGTACGCGATGAAGTTTCAGTCGGAACAAATTGTGCTCTCCGAAGCGGTGACGAACGACTCACAGATTCTGTACGACCGCAGCCCGCTTCGCCGGGTGCAAAAGGTTGCGCCGTATCTCACGCTCGATTCCGACCCCTATGCCTCGGTTGTTGACGGGCGATTGGTGTGGATCATCGACGGCTACACCACTTCCGCCAACTACCCGTATTCAACAGTGCAGAGCCTTGGCGAACTCATCGCCGACAGCGAAACGCGGGCGACTGGGCTGGGTTTTGACGACATCAACTACATTCGAAACTCGGTGAAAGCAACCGTTGATGCGTATGACGGTTCGGTGACGCTCTACCAGTGGGATGACACTGACCCAATTCTGAAAACCTGGATGAAGGTGTTCCCGAATACGGTGAAACCCAGTTCAGAGATGAGCGGAGATTTGCTTTCGCACGTGCGCTACCCGGTTGACCTGTTCAAGGTGCAGCGCGCCATGCTGGGCCAGTATCACGTGACCGATGCGGGGCCGTTCTACTCGCAAGAAGACGCCTGGCGCACCCCGAACGATCCGGTCCTGAAAACGACGGCGGACGTCCTGCAGCCCCCGTACTATCTCACGCTCTCCCCAGGTACTGATGAGGAACCGACATACTCGATCTACTCAACGTATATTCCGCTGGCTGCGGGTACCACTGCCCGCAGCGTGCTCACCGGGTACCTGACGGCAAACTCGAATGCGGGGAGCACGAAGGGAACCATCGCTGAAGACTACGGCACGCTGAAGTTGCTTACGCTGCCGAAGGGCAATACGATTCCCGGCCCGGGGCAGGTGCAAAACAATTTCACCACCGACAACCAGGTTTCTACCGTGTTGAACATTTTGAGTAACGGTGGGCAAACCGAGGTGATCAACGGAAACCTGCTCACCCTCCCGGTGGGTGGCGGTCTGCTCTACGTGCAGCCGGTGTACGTGAAGTCTCAGGCGGAGACGAGCTACCCGGTGTTGCAGAAAGTGCTCGTTGCGTTTGGTGACAAGATTGCGTTCGAAGACACGCTCGACGAGGCGCTGGACGTGCTCTTTGGTGGTGATTCGGGTGCAACCGCGGGCGACACCTCGCTGTCGACCGACCGCACTCCTGACTCTGCTAGCGGACAGCCTGGCGCCGGCCAGTCGACGCCGCAGCCGACACCCAAGCCGAGCGCAACGCCGCAGGCACCCGCACCTGACGGTGGGGACCCGCTGCAGACGGCGCTGCGGGACATGCAACAGGCCATCGCCGATCGAGATGCTGCCCGCGTTCGGGGCGACTGGGCAGCCTACGGTGAGGCGGATACGAAACTGAATGACGCCCTCAAACGTGCTCTAGAAGCCGCAAACTGATTGAAGGACCTCCGATAATGCTTCCATTCGAACCAGTACCCCTCGCGGCCGGACAAACTGCGCTGCCACTGTTGTTTGAAGTAACCTCGTTTGTGGTGCTCACGCTGGTGCTGCTCGTCGATCTGCTACTCGTGGTGAAACGGCCGCACGTGCCCAGCATGCGAGAGGCGAGCCTGTGGGTGGGATTCTACGTTGTCTTCGCCCTGGTGTTTGGCCTCTGCATGTTTCTGCTGGGCGACGTGGATCACGGGGTTGAGTTTTTGGCGGGCTGGCTCACCGAATACAGTCTCAGCATTGACAACCTCTTCGTCTTCGTGATCATCATGGGTCGTTTTGCGGTTCCCAAAAAATATCAGCAAGAAGTGCTCATGTTCGGCATTGTCATTGCGCTGGTGTTGCGGGGCATTTTCATCATCATCGGTGCCGAAATTATCGAACAATTCAGCGCCATCTTTTACCTGTTTGGTGCGTTCCTGGTGTTCACCGCCTGGCAGCAGATTCGGGGAAGCCACGACGACGATGAGGCCAAAGAGAGCCGTTTTATTCAATTCTTGCGGCGAAAAATACGCATCAGCGATGAGTACGACGGGATGAAACTGCGCTCGGTGATTGCGGGTAAGCGGTACTGGACCCCCATGCTTTTGGTGCTGATCGCGATCGGTTCCACGGATTTGCTCTTCGCACTCGACTCCATCCCGGCAATTTTTGGCATCACCCAGAGCCCGTTCATCGTCTTTACCGCGAACGTCTTTGCCCTCATGGGGCTGCGTCAGCTGTATTTCCTGCTCGGTGGTCTGCTGGATCGTCTCATGTACCTCAAGTACGGCATCGCCGCGATTCTTGCGTTTATCGGGGTGAAGCTCGTGTTCCACGCAATGCACGTGAACGAGTTGCCGTTCATTAACGGTGGTGAGCCGATCCTGTGGATTCCCGAGATCAGCACCTTCGTATCGCTCGGCTTCATTATTTCGGCGATGGCGATAGCCACCATCGCAAGCTTGATTGTTGCCAAACGCCGTGCTGAGCACCTCAGTCTCGGTGCAGATGAGCAACCGGGCGTCGATGAGTGACCCCGAGACCGGGTGCTATGCTCAATATATGCAATCGTGCCGGCAACTTCTTCGTAGCCGCGTCAGGACTTTCGGCTCTCGCCCCTGACGCGGAGTTTTTCGCGGATTGAGCTATGAACCATCGCCGTTTCCACGGCGCCTCGGCACGTTGACAGAATGGAGAATGCATTCATGAGTACCACCACTGCGGGTAGTCCCACCGCAACACCAACACCTCGAACGCTCGCTCAAAAGGTGTGGGACGATCACGTCGTCGTCCGCGGCGAAGACGGCAACCCGGATCTTATTTACATCGACCTGCACCTCATTCACGAGGTCACCAGCCCGCAGGCGTTTGACGGACTGCGGGTGGCCGATCGTCCACTGCGTCGGGTTGACTTGACGATAGCCACAGAAGATCACAACACGCCAACGTTGAACATCGGCCAGCAGATCGCCGACCCCACCAGCCGCATCCAGATTGAGACCCTGCGCAAAAACTGTGCTGAGTTTGGGGTTCGCCTGCACTCCCTGGGCGACAAAGAGCAGGGCATTGTGCACGTCGTTGGGCCGCAGCTTGGCCTGACCATGCCCGGAATCACCGTCGTGTGCGGCGACTCGCACACATCCACCCACGGCGCGTTTGGTGCGATGGCGTTCGGGATTGGCACCAGCGAAGTCGAGCACGTCATGGCAACGCAAACCTTGCCTCTCAAACCATTCAAAACCATGGCGATCAACGTTGAGGGCACACTGCGTCCCGGCGTCACCGCGAAAGACATCATCCTCGCGGTCATTGCGAAGATCGGCACCGGTGGTGGGCAGGGGTATGTGCTCGAATATCGCGGCTCCGCCATTCGTTCGCTCTCCATGGAGGGCCGCATGACAATCTGCAACATGTCGATCGAGGCAGGTGCGCGCGCCGGCATGGTGGCTCCCGACGAGGTCACGTACGAGTATGTGAAGGGGCGCGACCACGCGCCAACCGGCGCCGACTGGGATGCCGCGGTTGCCTACTGGCAAACGCTCAGGACCGACGAGGGTGCGGTGTTCGACGCTGAAGTGTTCCTGGACGCGGACACGCTGGAGCCGTTCGTGACCTGGGGCACCAATCCCGGACAGGGGGTGTCGTTGAGCGAAACGGTACCCGACCCCGCGAACATCGCCGACGCGAACGAGCGCGCGAGCGCGCAGCGCGCACTCGAATACATGGATCTCACGCCGGGAACGCCAATGAAAGACATTCGGGTGGACACGGTGTTCCTTGGTTCCTGCACCAACAGCCGGGTCGAAGACCTGCAAGCAGCCGCTGAAATCCTGCGGGGCAAGCGAAAAGCCGACGGGGTTCGGATGCTGGTCGTTCCAGGCTCGGCACGTGTCCGCCTCGAAGCTGAGGCGCTTGGCCTCGACAAAATCTTCACCGACTTTGGTGCAGAATGGCGCTTCGCGGGTTGCTCCATGTGCCTTGGTATGAACCCAGATCAGCTCGAACCGGGTGAGCGGTGCGCATCGACCAGCAACCGAAACTTTGAGGGTCGGCAAGGCAAAGGTGGTCGCACTCACCTGGTCTCGCCGCTCGTGGCTGCAGCTACAGCAATTCGCGGCACCCTCTCCAGCCCGTGGGACCTTCAGGAAGACGCGGCCAACGGCATCCACCATGGCAGTGAACAGGTAATCGAGGCTGCGGCCGTGAACGACGAGGTAGCACAGTAATGGAACCATTCACCACATTCACCGGTATTGCCGCGCCCCTGAAACGGGCGAACGTCGACACCGACCAGATCATTCCCGCCGTTTACCTGAAACGAGTCACCAAAACCGGGTTTGAAGATGCACTGTTCTCGAACTGGCGGCAGGACGAACAGTTCGTGCTCAACCAGCCAGCGTTCCAGGGCGCAAGCGTGCTGATCGCCGGACCCGATTTCGGCACCGGCTCTTCCCGCGAACATGCGGTGTGGGCGCTGCGGGACTTTGGGTTTCGCGCCGTGTTCAGTTCGCGTTTCGCCGACATTTTTCGTGGGAACTCCGGCAAGCAGGGGCTTTTGACCGGGCAGATTGCCGAAACGGACATTGAACGTCTCTGGGCAGCTATCGACGCCCAACCGGGGGTCAGCGCGACGGTGAACCTCATCGACAGGGTCGTTCAGATTGGCAAGCTCAGTGTGGCGTTTGAGGTTGACGACTACACCCGCTGGAGACTTCTCGAAGGGCTCGACGATATTGGCATCACGCTGCGCAACGAGGACGCCATCACGCAATTCGAAGCTCAACGTCCGTCTTGGCTTCCCACCACCCGACCAGTGAACGCAGGTTAACACACATGAATGACGCTCTTTCTCAAGACGCCCGGCGAGCCGGCGAACGAGTCGGCCTCACCTCCGACCAAATCGTGATCAACGGTGGCCGGCCGCTGAAAGGACGAATCGATGTTCGTGGCGCAAAAAACCTCGCCACCAAGGCAATGGTTGCGGCCCTGCTTGGACAGACCCCAAGCCTGCTGAAAAACGTGCCGGACATTAGTGATGTGCGCGTCGTTGCTGGTTTGCTTGAGCTGCACGGCGTACACATTACCCAGGGGGAACATCCTGGTGAGTTTGTGCTTGATCCGCGTGATGTTGAATCCGCGCACATGGCCGATATTGATGCGCACGCTGGCAGCTCCCGCATCCCCATCCTGTTCTGCGGGCCGCTCCTGCACCGGCTGGGTGAAGCGTTCATTCCCGACCTGGGCGGGTGCCGCATCGGCGACCGGCCGATCGATTTTCATTTGGATGCGTTGCGCAAGTTTGGCGCGGTGATTAACAAGCTCCCAACCGGCATCCACATGACCGCGCCGAACGGGTTGCAGGGCGCAAACATCGAATTGCCCTACCCGAGCGTGGGTGCGACCGAACAGGTGCTGCTCACGTCGGTGCTCGCAACCGGCACAACCGAGCTGAAAAACGCGGCAATTGAGCCTGAGATTATGGATTTGATCGCCATTTTGCAAAAAATGGGCGCGATCATCAACGTGGAGCCAAACCGCGTGATCTTTATTGAGGGTGTCTCCGAGCTGACCGGGTACAAGCATTCAGCCATTTTTGACCGCAACGAGGCAGCGAGCTGGGCAGCGGCTGCACTCGCGACCGAGGGCGACATTTTTGTTGGTGGTGCGCGGCAGGAAGAAATGATGACGTTCCTGAACGTCTTCCGGAAAGTGGGCGGCGCGTTTGAAATTGAGGACGACGGAATTCGGTTCTACCACCCGGGCGGCGACCTGAAACCGGTTGTCATTGAAACCGATGTTCATCCCGGCTTCATGACCGACTGGCAGCAGCCACTCGTCGTGGCGCTTTCAAAAGCCGTTGGTGTGTCTACGATTCACGAGACGGTTTACGAAAACCGGTTTGGATTCACCGAGGCACTCAACAAAATGGGTGCCAACATTGTGGTCTACAAGGACGGTTTAGAAGGCTACAAACGGCGGGTTGCCCGGCGCGATTTCGAACAGGCAGCCGTGATCACCGGCCCGAGCACCCTCACCGGAGCAGATATTGAGGTTCCAGACCTGCGCGGTGGCTTTAGTCACCTGATCGCGGCGCTCACCGCAACGGGACAGTCGACCGTGAGTAACGTCGGCATTATTTCGCGCGGGTATGAAGATTTCATCGGGAAACTTCGGGCGCTTGGTGCGGATTTTCAGTTCGAAGCCTAAGCCCCTGCGCGAGCCGGTTCGCCCCGCACCCCACGCGAGAGGATAATAGCCCTGTGACCGATGCAACTACCCCCGGCAGTAAACAACCGGTGCCCCGCAGAAGCGAACGGGCAAATCCTTCAATGTTTTGGGTGCTCGCTGGACTCATTGTTCCACTTTGGAGCGTGATTGTGCGCTACCGGTTCGCCCCGGGCGCTTCACTGCCACGAACCGGCGCGTTCGTGCTGTCACCAAACCACTACAGCGAAATCGACCCAATTCTGGTCGGGGTTGGCGTGTGGCACCTTGGCAGGCTGCCGCGCTTCCTCGCGAAGGCAAGCATCTTTCGCGTTCCCGTACTTGGCTGGCTCATGCGTCGCACCGGCCAGGTGCCGGTGGAGCGCGCCAACTCGGCCAACCAGTCGCAATCGTTGCAGGCGGCCACCGATCTGGTGCGGCACGGTCGTGGCGTAATTATCTACCCGGAAGGTTCGCTTACCCGCGACCCGGAGCTTTGGCCGATGCGCGGAAAAACCGGCGCGGTTCGGCTGGCACTGCAGTACGGCATCCCGCTCATTCCTGCCGCGCACTGGGGTGCACAGCAGGTCATGCCGCGCTACGGTCGCAAAATCAGCCTCTTCCCGCGCAAAACCGTGCAGATGATCATTGGTGAACCGCTGGACCTTTCCGCGTTTGCGGGTCAACCGTTAGACACGAAAACCCTCAACGCCGCTACCGAGCAACTCATGGCGGCAATCACGGAGTTGTTGGAGCAGCTTCGGGGGGAGCAGGCGCCGCCTGAGCGTTGGGATCCCAGCCGCAACAATCAGAGTGAAACGGGAAAGTTTTGAGGAAGCGGCCCGCATCCCCACCTCGCATGGCCCCGCGGCAGCGGGTTACCGTGCTCGGTGCCGGCAGTTGGGGAACCAGCTACGCGAAGATACTGGCCGACGCCGGCTGCGACGTTGTGCTGTGGGCTCGACGCGCCGAGGTCGCCGAAGATATCATGGCGGCTCACCGCAACAGCGGGTATCTTCCCGGCATTCAGTTGCCTGAGCGGTTGCGCGCCACGAGTGATCTCCGTGCCGCGCTCGGCGGGGCGAGCCTCGTGTTTCTTGCGGTGCCAGCCCAATCGCTGCGCACAACGTTGCAGGAAATTGCCCCGCTGCTTGATGACCGCGTTGCGCTCGTGAGCCTCATGAAAGGCGTTGAGCGGGAAACGAATTTGCGCATGTCGCAGGTGATTGAAGAGGTGCTCGACCTGGATCCTGACCGCATTGCTGTGGTTTCCGGACCCAACATTGCGATGGAAATTGCCCGTGAACAACCGACCGCGGCGGTCGCCTCGTCGAGCAGTTTGGAGCTTGCGCAGCGGGTAGCGCTCGTGTCTGCGACGCCGTATTTCAAAACGTTTGTGAACGTGGACGTGGTCGGAACCGAGTTTGCCGGTGTGTTGAAGAACCTGATTGCGCTGGCGATTGGCATTGTTGATGGTGTCGGTTACGGTGCCAACACGCAGGCTTCCATCATCACTCGCGGTCTGGTTGAAATGACCGATTTTGCCGTGGCGTTTGGTGCGGAACCGCCCACGCTGCAGGGACTTGCGGGGATTGGCGATCTGATCGCCACCTGCCAATCGCCCCTGTCGCGTAACAACACGGCGGGTCGGCTTCTGGGTCAGGGCTACCGGCTTGCTGATGTGGTCGCTCAGATGAACCAAACGGCTGAGGGGATTGCTTCGGTCGCTCCAATTCTTGCGCTGGCTGCCAGCCGGGGTGTTTCGATGCCGATTGTTGAGCAGGTTTCGATGGTGTTGCAGGGCACGCTCGCGCCGGCGAAGCTTGCACCGCACCTGACGACGGCGCAGGATGGCCCCCAGCCGGAGGGTCGCGATTCACTGCCCGCCCCGTCGATGCTGAGCCGCTTTCGCTCATGGTTTGCGAAGTAGAGTTAATGGGTCTACACCTTTCCCGGTTTGCGCGGGACGATTGAGGAGAACAACGATGACGAATCGTATGCGAGTGCTTGTGTTGTTTGGCGGGCGTTCAGATGAGCACGAGGTGAGCTGCGTGACGGCGGGCGGGGTGCTTTCCGCCATTGATCGTGAGCTGTTTGACGTCGTTACGGTTGGTATTACCCGCGAGGGCACGTTTGTGACGGTGCCTGACGACCCAGCGGCGCTGGCACTCAATCCAGAGCGGATGCCGCGGGTGCGTGATAACGCTTCTCGCGTGATCTGGCCTTCCGATCCGCATTCCAGAGAGTTGTGGGTGCGCGACGCGGAGGGTGTGTTGTCTTCTCTGGGCAGGATTGACGTGGTGCTGCCACTTCTGCACGGGCCGTTCGGTGAGGATGGAACCGTGCAGGGACTGCTGGAGTTGTGCGCGATTCCGTTTGTCGGTTCGGGCGTGCTGGCCTCCGCCGCATGCATGGATAAACATATTACGAAGGTGATTCTGGAGCACGCTGGGCTGAGCGTCGCCCCTTGGCGCACGGTGACTCGGGAAGCGGTTTCTCGGGATCCGGGGCTTGCGTCGCGCGCGGTTGCGGAACTGGGACTGCCCGTGTTCGTGAAACCCGCGCGAGCGGGTTCGAGCGTGGGTGTTTCTCGGGTGGAGAGCTTTGCCGAACTTGATCAGGCACTTGCGGTTGCGTTTGAGATTGATGCGCGTGTGCTGATTGAGGCACAAGTTTCTGGCCGTGAGATTGAGATTTCTCTGCTCGGTGGTCGGGATGGGGGGCGCCCCCGCGCCTCCGTTGCGGCGGAAATTATCGTGCATGACCGGGCGTTTTATGATTACGAGTCAAAATACCTTGACACCACCGGTGTCGAGTTGGTCTGTCCGGCGGCGTTGAGTGCGGATGAGTTGGCCGCAAGCCAGGAAGCGGCAATTACGGCATTCACCGCTCTTGACTGCGCCGATCTGGCGCGCGTTGATTTCTTTCTGACGGAGCGCGGACTGGTGGTGAACGAGGTGAATACGATGCCTGGTTTCACGCCACTGTCACAATTTCCAAACAGTTGGCGCAGCAGCGGCATCGATTACTCGAGCCTCATCACCGAACTAATTACCCTCGCTGTTAACCGCTCAGCGGCCTAAACGATCGGGCCGGAACCTACCGGCCGAAACCTACCCCAGTAAACATTGCGAGCAGGGTGCGTCTCGGCGCTGATCAGCGAACTGTTCGCGCGAGGAGTAGTTTGCGGATCCGCGGAATGTCGGTAAGCCGCGCCAGGAGCGGACCGAGCACCACCGTAATCAGCACGTAAGTCGTGGCGAGTGGCGCCAACGCCGGGGTTGCGCCGCCAGCCACCGCCAGCCCCGCAATGACAATTGAAAACTCGCCGCGTGGTGTGAGGGAGAACCCGGTGCGCCAACGACCAAGCTCCGCAATGTTTGCCCGACGTGCCGCCAAGTAACCCGTCAGTACTTTGGTTGCCATCGTCACCAGGGCGAGCACGACGGCAGGGAGGATGACCGCGGGCAGTTGACGGGCATCCGTTGTTAGCCCAAAAAAGACGAAGAAGATCGCGGCGAACAGGTCCCGCAACGGTGTTAGGAGGGTGCTTGCGTTTTCAGCGACCTTACCGGAGAGCGCAATGCCCACCAGGAACGCACCAACCGCAGACGAGACGTTGACGCCCGCAGCCAAACCAGAAACGAGCATTGTGAGGCCGAGCACGCCGAGCAGCAGCGGTTCTGGAAGTTCGGCGGGGAAAATGCGCGACACCACCGGGCCGTGCCGGTAGGCGATGAAGAGAATGAGGCCGATCATGCCCAGCGCAACCGCCATGGTGATGCTGCCCTGTGCGAGCGTGGCGCCCATCACCACGATGGTGAGCAGCGGCAAATAAAACGCCATCGCCAGATCTTCGATGACCAGCACGGCGAGGATCGTCGGGGTTTCCCGGTTCGCCAAACGACCAAGATCGCGAAGCACCTTCGCAATCACCCCGGACGATGAAACCCAGGTGACACCCGCGAGCGCGAAAGCGGCTTCTGGCCCCCAACCCAGGAGTAGCGCCAGCGCCGCACCCGGCAGTGCGTTGAAGAGCAGGTCAAGAATGCCGGCGAGTCGGGACCGTTTAACGTTGCTTAGCAGCTCTTCCGCCGAGTATTCCAACCCCAGCAGTGCCAGCAACAAAATCACACCGATCGATGAGCCCAACTCAAAAAATTCGCTGCTCGCTTCGAGCGTGATCCAGGTGCCGTTTCCGAAGGCGAGGCCGGCGAGCAGGTAGAGTGGCACCGCAGATATCCTTAGGAGTGCGGCGAGTCGCCCGAGGAGGCTCATCCCGAGTAGCACGGCACCGACTTCGATAAGGATGACCGTGTTCTCGGCCATGCTGGTTACCCTGTTCCTTTTGCGATGATTCGTGCTGCGTGATCGAGTCCCGCTCCGGTGCCAACCGCAATGATCACATCGCCAGGGCTGAGATGCTCGTCTCCGGGGGGCGTGGCAATCAGTGTGCCGCTGCGCACGATAGCGACGATGCTGGCGTGCGTGCGGGTTCGGCTGGTGAGTTGGTTGAGGGGGGCGTTCAGGAACGGTGAGTCGGTCGGCACCGCGAGCTGCTCGCTGAGCAGACCCGTGGCCGCATCCGTGAGGTCGGTGAGTTTACTGATCATAACCGAGGTGCCGAGCACGTCTGCGAGCGTCGCGGCTTCTTCGTTCGAGAGGGGGATGCTGTCCCGGCACGAATCCTGATCTTCCGGATCGAACAGGGCAAGGTCACGCTCGCCATCTCGGTGCGACACGACGCTGATTCGGCGCCCCTGCGAGGTGACAATGTCATGCCGAATGCCGATGCCGGGCAGGTCTACTTTTTCGATGTGTACTCCCACCCCGTCAGTATATTGTGGCCGCGCGCGAAACGGGGGGATCCGGCCTATCCCAGTGTTGCTGGTTTCGCCGTGTTGCTGGTTTCACGGTGTAGCCTGAATCGTGTGCGGGAAATTCAGAATCGTCGACGGCTGCGGGCGCGGCCGGCACAGTCCGGGCAAGCCGATGCGACTGACCTCACGACCCGTGTGGGGCTGCTGGACGTGGGGGACTGGCAGCCGGATGTGCTGGGGCAGGGGTTTTCCGCACGAACTATTCGGCTCGGCGAAGACAGCGATGGTGAGTGTGTGGCGACGCTGGTGCGCGCGCCGCGCCCGGGCCGATGGGCGGCGCGTACCGGCACGGCGGCGCACACCGACGTGCTGTATGTGCACGGTTGGTCGGATTATTTTTTTCAGACGCAGCACGCAGCGTTGTGGCGACAGCGTGGGGCGCGTTTCTTTGCCCTCGATTTGCGCCGCTACGGCCGGAGTCTTCGCCCGGGGAATATTCCGGGATTTGTTGACGACCTCAGCGTGTACGACCTCGAAATTGAAGCAGCCCTCACCCTGATGGGGCACGGTGTCGCCCCGACTGATCAAAGTGTTTGGCCGAGGCGAACTGGCCAGCCGCAGGCAAGGCGGCGGCTTATCCTGGTGGGGCATTCAACCGGCGGGCTCACCCTCGCGCTGTGGGCGGCCCGAAACGCGCACCGAGTTGATGGGTTACTGCTCAACAGTCCGTGGCTTGAACTGCAAACGGGCGAGTTTAGCCGCCACATTGTTGCCCCACTGAACTCGACACTTGCCAGGCTTCGCAGCGGCACCCCGTACCCCAGAATTGACCCGGGAGTCTATGCGCGCAGTTTGCACCGGCGTTTCGGGGGTGAGTGGGAATACAACCTCGAATGGCGACCGGAGTATGCGTTTGCCACGTACCCAACCTGGCTCGACGCGGTGATTCGTGGGCACGATCGCGTTGCCGCAGGCTTGGGGTTACCCATGCCGGTGCAGGTGTGGCTTTCGGATCGCAGCGTGTTTCGCGCCACGTGGCAGGAGTCGTTGCGCCGTGCTGATTGTGTGATCGATGTGGACCGCGTCGCGCGGCGCAGTGTTGATCTGGGGAGCACTGTGACGATCACGCGTTTCGCAGGCGCTGTGCACGACGTGACACTCTCGCAACCGGATGTTCGCGAGCAACTTGGCCCCGCCATTGATTGCTGGTTGCGGGGCTACGTGACGCCGCGCCGGTGAGAACGCTATCGTGGAGCCATGCATACATATCAGCAAACGATCATCGCGGAACTCGGCGTGCAACCCCTCATCGACGCGGCGGTGGCGTGCGAAGAGCGCATTCAGTTCATTTGCGATTACGTGCAATCCTCGGGGTTTGCGCGTCACCTCGTCATCGGGGTGAGTGGTGGCCAAGACTCCACACTGGCCGGTCGGCTGTGTCAGTTGGCTGCGGAGCGGTTGCGGGCTGCCGGCTACCCGTGCACGTGTATTGCGGTGCGACTGCCCTACCAGGTGCAGTTCGATGAGGAGGATGCCCGGCGTGCCATCTCCTTCATCGCACCCGATCGTGTGGTTACCTTCAACATTCACGGCATCACGTCAGCACTGAGCGAGGAGTTTACCCGTGCCACCGGCGATGAGCTTGCCGACTTTCACCGCGGCAACGTCAAAGCGCGCGCCCGGATGGTTGCCCAGTATGCAATCGCGGGGCAGGTCAACGGTCTCGTCGTCGGCACCGATCATGCGGCGGAAGCCGTCACCGGCTTTTACACCAAGTTTGGCGACGGTGGGGCTGACATGGTTCCCCTGGCCGGCCTCACCAAAACACAGGGGCGGCAACTCCTGCGAACACTCGGCGCGCCGGAATCACTGATTGTGAAAGAACCAACCGCAGACCTGCTTGACGGTGATCCGGGTCAGAGCGATGAGGCGAATCTTGGCGTTTCCTACGCTGAAATCGACGCGTATCTCACCGGGCAGCGCATCGATGACGCCGCCGCCAAGCGCATCGAGTCGCTCTATCTTCGAAGTGCACACAAGCGACACATGCCGGCTGGTCCCTCCGATTCCTGGTGGCGCCGGAACGAAACAAACTGAACCAGGCAAGCCAGGGCATCCCGTTCTTGAGTGAACGTGCCTTGACTGCGGCGCAACGCCGAACCGGTACGCAGCGATTCCGCTCGAAAAACGCGCTCACCGTTTTCAATAACCGGGCGCACGTAGCCAAGAATGTGCCCGCTGTGCGCACTGACGCGCACAGATCCGTTGCGCAGCGCCGTGAGCTGGCAATCCGGCGTGCGCGTGTGACTGCAACCCGTGGTTGCCGGGGCAGATTGCGGGGCAGATTGCGGTGCGGGAATGGTGGTGAGGGTGCGGTGCATACTATTTTCCAATCAGAACTGACGGGAACGGACACTCCCAACGTTAGAGCCACCCACCGACATTCCGGGTGGGCGTTCCGGGTGGGCATTCCGGGGCGCGCGCGATGCCACCCAGCCGCACCACACCAACGCCCGGGCGTTCCGGGTCGCGCTCGGGTCGCGCTCCCGCCGCGCCGCAACGCCAGGCACACCGCTTGGCGCGGTCGAGAAGCGGTCCAAGCGTTAGCATGGAACCATGAACACAATGGTTGTAGCTGGTGGATGTTTTTGGTGTCTCGACGCGGTGTATCGCACGCTCAGAGGCGTGCGTGATGTTGTGTCTGGCTACACGGGCGGGCATGAGGCAGCCCCAAACTACGAAATGGTCTGCACCGGCACAACCGGTCACGCTGAGGCCGTTCGTGTGGAGTACGACCCGCAACTGCTGCCCGACTCGGTTGTGCTTGATGTGTTTTTCACACTGCATGACCCAACTCAGCTGAATCGTCAGGGTGCCGATGTGGGCACGCAGTACCGTTCCGCACTGTTTTATGCCGACGAGGCGCAACGCGAAATCATGCTGACGGCCATGAACAGGGCAGCGGACTGGTGGCCGGCGCCGATTGTAACCACACTCGAGCCGCTGGGTGTGTTTTACGATGCCGAAGACTACCATCAAGACTTTTTTGCGAAAAATCCCGGCCAGGGATACTGCAACGCTGTCGCCGTGCCAAAGGTGCAAAAGATTCGGGCAGCGTTCTCCGACTACATCGTTCGGTAGAACTGCCTGCAGCGTCTGTGGCGGTTGCGGGTTGGGCTGTGTCAAGTCTTGTAGACATTGAGACGCTATATTTTTGATTTTGGT
>CAYTSH010000003.1:0-35833 GCA_964440395.1 uncultured Microbacteriaceae bacterium | reverse complement strand
CGCTGACACCGACCGATTCGGCGACGTGCACCCCGCAACCGCCTGGCACCTGGTGGTGGGCTTGGTGCCGCGCGATGCCGTGCCCGGCCTGATCGACGCCATGCGGGATGCCGCGCTTACCCCCGCCGGTTCCCTCGCCCTGAACGCGCTGCGGGTTGCGGCGTGGCGCCCCATGCAACCCAGCGAGGTTGACGACCGTTCGCTGCCGCACGAAACCGACTGGCTGCGCAGCGCCGTGCACCTCAACAAGGGGTGTTACCGGGGGCAGGAAACCGTGGCGAAAGTGCACAACCTGGGGCATCCGCCGCGGCGGCTCGCTTTTTTGCTGCTCGATGGCAGCGATTCGGTGCTTCCACAACCGGGGGATGCCGTGCTCGCTTCGACAGCCGACCCTGCTGCCCAGCCCCGGCCGGTCGGTCGGATTACCAGTGCTGCGTGGCACATGGACCAGGGCATGATCGCGCTCGCGTTGCTGAAACGTGCCCTGCCCGCGACCGAGCCGCTCCTGGTGCGCGCCGGGGGGCAAACCGCCGATGATGCCGAGGGTTTGCTGATTGCGGCCACCCAGGTGGCGATCGTGCCGCCGGATGCGGGCGCGACGGCGCAGGTTCCGCGGCTGCCGCGCATTGGGTAGCGCTCCCGGTAGCGCGCCCCGGCTAGCGCGTCCCGGCTAGCGCGTCCCGGCTAGCGCGTCCCGGCTAGCGCGCCCCGGGCTGCTCTCAGCAAATCACGCGCGGTAGTAGACTTAAGCGTTATGACACAGGAACACACGCTTATTTTGTTGCGTCACGGCAACAGCGACTGGAATCAGAAGAACTTGTTCACCGGGTGGGTCGATGTGCGGCTCAGCGAACAGGGTGAAGCGGAGGCGCACCGCGCGGGTGAGCTGCTTGCGGAGTCGGGGCTCGCCCCGGACGTGCTCTACACGTCGCTGCTGAGTCGCGCGATTCAGACGGCAAACATTGCCCTGGACGCCGCGGATCGGTTGTGGATTCCGGTAAAGCGTTCCTGGCGGCTAAACGAGCGCCACTACGGCGCGTTGCAGGGCAAAGACAAGGCGCAGACGCTGGCAGAGTACGGCGCTGAACAGTTCCAGGTGTGGCGCCGCTCGTTCGACACGCCGCCGCCCGTGCTGGACGCGCAGAGCGAATACTCGCAGGTTGGCGATGAGCGCTACGCCGATCTTGGCGATGATGTTCCCCGCACCGAGTGCCTGAAAGATGTGATTGACCGGATGCTGCCCTACTGGTATTCCGACATTACGGTTGATCTCGCCGCCGGAAAAACCGTGCTCGTTACCGCGCACGGCAACTCGCTTCGGGCGCTGGTGAAGCACCTGGAGAACATTTCGGACGATGACATTGCGGAGCTGAACATCCCCACCGGCATCCCGCTGGTATACCGTCTCAACGAACGGTTTGAACCGCTCGGCCCGGGCGCCTACCTCGACCCTGAGGCGGCGGCGGCGGGTGCAGCGGCGGTTGCCGCGCAGGGCAAAAAGTAACCGTTCGGCCCGGCGCGGCCACGGCATCCAACCGTTATTGATACTCCCCGGTCGCCAAGTAGTGCACCTTCTTGGCGATCGAGATGGAGTGATCAGCAAAGCGCTCGTGATAGCGGCTCGCGAGTGTCGCATCAACCACGTTACTCACTTCGCCCTTAAACGTGTCACCCAGCACCTTTTCAAACACGGTGGCGTGTAGTTCGTCAATGCGATCGTCGTTGTTGCGAATGTCTTCGATCAGCACAAGATCTTCCGTCTGCAACAGCCGGGTGACGTCGGCGGCGATGAGAATGTCACGCTCACCCATTTCGCGAAAAATCTTTCGGAACCCTTTCGGAATGACGCTCTCCGGAAAACGGTAGCGGGCAAGTTGCGCGATGTGCTCGGCAATGTCACCCATGCGTTCAAGCGAGGCGCTGATGCGCAGTGCACTCACGATGATGCGCAAATCTTTCGCCACGGGCTGCTGCCGCGCCAGTATTGTGATGGCCAACTCGTCGAGACTCGTCGCCAGCGCGTCGATGCGGGCGTCGTCCTCGATGACTGCCTCCGCTAACGCCACGTCCGACTCCTGGAAGGCTCGCGTGCCGCGCTGGATGGCGGACTCGACGAGCATCGAAATCTCTACCAGCCGGGACTGAACTTCACGGAGTTCTTGCTGAAACACTTCGCGCACAGCTGCTATCGCCTTTCGTCGGCCGCGCCGACCTGGCGGGGCAGTTGGGGGAACTCTTCAAGTTCTAGTTTCGATGATAAAGGTTAACGGTTGGTGCTGGCGACGTGAACACTTGCTGAAACCTGGCGGGTTTCGCCCCGGGCTGGCGAAACCGCGCACAGTGGGCAGCGTTTTCTCACTACGCTAGAAGGTATGCAAACAGGTGTGGTTCTGCTGGCGCTTCTCCTCGGCCTGATGCTTGGGGCTGGTGTTGCCAGTGTGGGGAGTTTGGCGGCGCGTCGCGGTCGCCAAAGTCGTGACTTGCGCAACCCCACAGTCACCGCTGAGGTGGCTGATGTGCTCGAGACGATCGAAACGGTTGCGGTCATTCTCGACGCATCGCTGAACGTACTGTATGCCAACGAACCCGCCCGGCTCAGCAGATATCTCAGCGACGGTTCGCTACTCCAGGGGCCGCTCTACGACATTGCCGCGCAGGTGTTGACCCGCGGCGAGACGGTGACGTGTGAACTGCGCGACGAGCACAGCGTGGGGCGGCAAGCCTCGGCGGATGTCGCACTCATGGTGGTGGCCGCCCGCGACGAGCTGGCGGGTGAACACCTCTGGGTGCGCGGTTCGAGGCTCGGCGCGCGCTTCGTGTTCTTGCTGGTTGAGGATCGGGCCGCCGCTTGGCGGTTGGATGCGATGCGGCGAGATTTTGTGGCGAACGTGAGTCATGAACTGAAAACCCCGGTGAGCGCCGTGTCCCTGCTGGCCGAGGCGCTGGTGCAGGCCGCTGACGATCCGACCCGGGTGCGTCAGTTTGGCGAGCGGCTGCAGCAGGAAAGCGCCCGACTCGCCACCCTCACGAGCGACATTATTCGCCTGTCGTCCGCCCAGGTATCGCCAGACGTGACGGACATGCAGGCGCAACCACTGCATCCATTGTTGGAACGAGCCGTGCGGGAGCAGCGCACCACCGCCGAGGCGACCGAAAGCACCGTGGTGTTGGCCCCCGACGCGGGAGTGTGGGTGTGCGGCAACGCGGATGCACTCGTGGTGGCGTTTTCGAATCTGATTCGCAACGCCCTGCACTATTCGCCGCCGGGATCCCGGGTGGGGATCGGGGTGAGCGTGCCATCGCTAAGTGGGGTGGATGCCACTGCCGCAGCTTCCGGCGCCGGTCTGGTTGAGATTGCGGTGACCGATCAGGGCATTGGGATTGCCGCTGAGGACGTGGAACGGGTGTTTGAGCGGTTCTATCGGGTGGATGCGGCACGGTCGCGACAGACGGGAGGCACCGGCTTGGGCTTGAGTATTGTGAAACACACGGTGCAGGGGCATGGCGGGTCGGTGCGGCTCTGGTCGCGGCCCGGGGAGGGGTCAACGTTCACCGTGTCGTTGCCCACGGTGCTGCCGCCGGATGATCGGGGTGCGGCGCCGGGGGCGAAACGTCGCCGGCAGGCGGCTCAGAAAGGGAAAGTGGTGAGGTGATGACGAAACTGTTGCTGGTGGAGGACGAGGCCTCGCTTGCCGAACCGTTGGCGTTCCTGCTGGAACACGAGGGGTATTCGGTGGAGTGGGTTGCGGATGGTTCCGCTGCGATTGCCGCACTGCGCGCACGGCAGTTTGATTTGGTGCTGCTTGATGTGATGTTACCCGGGCTCTCCGGCACAGAGGTGTGCCGCGAGGTGCGGTCATTTTCTCAGGTGCCGATCATCATGCTCACGGCGAAGGACGCCGAGATTGACATGGTTGTGGGGCTTGAACTGGGGGCGGATGACTACGTGACGAAACCGTATTCTTCCCGCGCGCTGATTGCCAGGATTCGCGCCGTGCTGCGCCGCACCGCAAAGGATTCGACGCCACTCAGCCCCGCGAGTTCTCCTGACGAGCCGGGCGATCACCGGGTGGAGGTGGGCGGCATCGTGCTGGACACCGAGCGGCACGCGGTGCTGGTGCACGGGGTTGAGGTGCCGTTTCCCCTGAAAGAGTTTGAACTGCTCGAAGTGCTCATGCGCCACGCCGGGCGGGTGCTCACCCGGTCGCAACTGATTGATCTGGTGTGGGGGCCAGAATATTTTGGTGACACCAAGACGCTCGACGTGCATGTCAAGCGCATTCGTTCACGCATCGAAGCGCAGCCCGGTGAACCGGTCTTGCTGCGCACCGTCCGCGGGGTTGGCTACCGGTTCGAGCGCTACTGAACTTTCCGGAACGTTCGGACGTTACTGTGCGGCCGGGCTGGGCTCGGCTCCGGGCGTTGCTTCGCTCGACGGGGTGGTTGCCGCGGGTGCATCGGTAGCTGCGGGGCTGGGGCTTGCCGAAGGGCTGGGGCTTGCCGAAGGGCTGGCGCTCGGTGCCGCGCCGCCGCTCGGAACGAGATCCTGGTAGCGTTCGAGGGTGCCGTCAAGAACCGGCACGGACAATTCCACACCGGGCTCGGTGCCGTATTGGAAAAAGACGGGTTGCAGCGCGCCGGGTGCCGTGGCAAGCCCGGTGAGCGTGACGAGTTCCTGACCGGTATCGCCGAAGCTGGTCAGACCGGCGGGTACGGTGACCGTCGTGGTCACGTCCTCGCCGTCTTCCACATGAGCCACGACGCGCAGCGTGGCCTCCTCAGCAGCCGCGTTCACGGTGGTGAACACCAGGTTGTAGGTTTCCTGATCGTCGCCGGCGAACAGCATGACGTTCCGCACGGCAATATCGCCCGTTTCGCCACCCACCCCGTCGCTCGGATCGTACTGGTACGCCGTCGCGGTGGTGCTCATGAACGTGCACCCGCTCGACCCGAGTACGACGGCGACAGCTAGAACGACAGAAGAAACGATGCGAGCCTTCACAGGGGACCCTCCGGGGTGGAAACTTTCAAAATACGTGTACGACGTTCTGGGCTTCGAAGCGGCATGCTGCGATCTGCACAGTCTGTCCCTACCAGTGTAGTCTGGCTCAGAGCACACGGCAGTCGTAGCCAGCCTAACAGGCTCGTTTCGTTGCCGGCCACCCCCCTTGATTCAAGGACTCCCTTGAATTAGGGATCCTCCCGGGCTTCTCATCACTGTGAAAGGCGGTTCCCGTTGTCCCACACCGCGCACCCTGCCGAGGCCGCTGCGATCGTGCTGGTTGCTGCCGGCAGTGGAACCCGCCTTGGTGCGGGTGTGCCGAAGGCGTTCGTGCGCATCGCCGAGCAGAGCGTGCTGCACTGGTGCGTGCGTTCAGTGTGCGCGGCGGGCGACGTGCTGGGGCAGCTCGTCGCCGTGGTGCCCGCCGGTTTTGTTGACTCGACGAGGGCGGAACTTGCCCAACTGCTTGAGCGAATCGCCCCGCACGTGGCGCTCGCGGTGGTTTCCGGTGGCGCCGATCGGGCAGATTCGGTGCGCGCCGGCCTGGCCGCAGTCGACGCGTCCCGGCGTGTCGTGCTGGTGCACGATGCCGCGAGGGCTGCGGTGCCCGCCGACCTGGTGCGTCGAATGGTGGCCTCAATTCAGGATGCCGTGCTCGCCGCAACCCCGGTGCTTCCGGTCGCCGACACTCTCAGTCGACTCACCGAACACCCCCCGCACGGCGGGGCTACCCTCGCGAGTCCGGTTGACCGTTCCGCCGTGGTTGCGGTGCAAACACCGCAGGCGTTTGACCGGGCGGCACTCATCGCCGCACACAACGCCGCCGCCCAATCCGGCGAAACATTCACCGACGATGCGTCGGTGATGCGGGCAGCGGGGCACGAGATTCGCACCGTGCCCGGGGATCCGGCCGCCATGAAGTTGACCACACCAGCCGACCTGGAACTGTTGCGGCGGTTGCTGCCGACCGCGGCATCCACCAATCGACTGCGCGTGGGCACCGGCACGGATGTGCACGCCTTCGACCCGCAAGCCGACCTGTGCGTGGCCGGGCTCACCTGGCCGGGCGAGCCGGGGCTTGCCGGGCACAGCGACGGTGACGTGGTGGCGCACGCAATAGTGGATGCCCTCCTCGCCGCCGCCGGGCTGGGCGACATTGGGCTGTGGTTCGGTACCAGCAATGCGGAGTACCGCAACGCGTCCGGCGAAGTGTTTCTGCGTGCCACGGCCCGCCTGCTTGCAGAGCGGGGTATTCGCCCGTGCAACGTCTCCGTGCAACTCATCGGCGTGCGACCCAAAGTGTCGCCGCGCCGCGGCGAAGCCGAAACACTGCTGAGCGAATGGGTCGGTGCGCCGGTCAGTTTTTCGGCAACAACAACCGACGGGCTGGGCTTCACCGGTAGGGGCGAAGGGCTGTGCGCCATCGCCACGGCACTTGTCGAACACCCGGACGAGGCCGCGCACAACCGGCACGTCACATCGCTGACCTACAGCGAACCAGCCCGCTAAGATTGCCATGTGAATCAGCGAATCTTCGACACAAAACAACAGCAACTCGTTGACTTTACGCCCAGGCAAGCCGGGCGGGTGGGTCTCTACGTGTGTGGCCCCACCGTGCAGTCCGCACCCCACGTTGGGCACATGCGCAGCGCCCTCACCTACGACCTCATTCGGCGATGGTTCACTTACGAAGGACTCCAGGTGACCCTGGTGCGCAACGTGACCGACATTGATGACAAGATCCTGGACAACGCCGAACTGGCCAAAGCGGCCGGCGGAAACGAAGAATGGTGGGCGCTCGCCTACCGGGTGGAGCGCGAGTTCAACGAAGCCTACGCGGCGATCGGGGTGCTGCCGCCAACGGTGGAACCCCGCGCAACCGGGCATATCGGCGCGATGATTCAACTCATTGCGCGCCTGATTGAGCGCGGGCACGCCTACGTTGCCCTCGATGGCAGCGCAAACGTCTACTTCAACACCGCCTCCTGGTCGAGTTACGGTGAGCTCACCAATCAGCGACCGGAGCAGATGGAATCGGCCGCCGACGCGGATCCCAGAGGCAAACGCGACAGTCGAGACTTTGTGCTCTGGAAGGCGACGAAACCGCAGGAGCCGAGCACGGCATCCTGGCCGAGCCCTTGGGGAGCCGGGCGACCCGGCTGGCACATTGAATGCTCGGCGATGGCAACACAGTACCTCGGCGAAGCGTTCGACATTCACGGCGGCGGGCTCGATCTGCGCTTTCCGCACCACGAAAACGAGCTGGCACAGTCGCGAGCGGCGGGATACGATTTTGCCGCCATCTGGCTGCACAACGGGCTGGTGCAAACCGACGGACAGAAAATGTCAAAATCCCTCGGCAACTCGCTCTACGCGCGTGACCTCCTGGCACAGGCCAGACCCCTCGCCGTGCGATACGCGCTCGGCAGCGCGCACTACCGCTCCGCGCTGAACGTGCACAGCGAGATGCTCGAAGAGGCGCAAGCCGCGCTCGACCGCATCGAAACCGCGCTGCGGCGCGCCCAACGCACCGGGGTGATCATCGACGAGGCGGCGCCGGTGCCAGACGAATTTGCCGCTGCGATGCGCGACGACTTTGCCGTGCCGCAGGCGCTCGCGGTACTTCACGAGACAGTCCGCGCCGCAAACAGTGCCCTCGACAGCGCCGCCAGCGGTGCGGTGAATGGTGAGGCGTCCAGGTTTTGTGCACAGGTATGGGCTATGGTTAACGTTCTTGGGCTCAACCCACTCACCGATGCCGAACCTGCCGATTTGAACAGCGGCGCGCGCGCGGCACTTGACGTACTGGTTGAGCATTTGCTTGCTGAACGTCAGCAAGCCAGAGCGAGACGAGACTATGCGACGAGTGATCGGATCCGCGACCTGCTTGCGCAGGCGGGGATTACACTTGCCGATGCATCGGTTTCAGGAGATCTGAACGGTTCACACTGGAGTTTAAATGGCGAATAAACCACGCGCAGGTGCAGTGCGCAAAAAGAGTCGCGGCGCGACCGTCGGTTCGGGCGGGCAGGGACGACAGGCGCTTGAGGGTCGTAAACCAACCCCGAAAGCTGAGGATCGGCCCTACCACCCCGCTGGTAAAGCGAAAGCCGCGCGCGAGCGCTACCTGGCAGCAGGGGGCAAATTGAAGCCTCGCGGGGCGAGTGGTGCGCGCAACAACGCCGGCTCCGGCGCCGCCCGGGGCGGCTCGCGCAAGAAAGATGACGACATTGAGGTGGTGACGGGACGCAACGCGGTGCTCGAGGCACTGCGCACCAGGGTGCCCGCCACGGCGCTTTATGTTGCCACCAAGATTGAGATGGATGACCGGGTTCGCGAGATCATGGCTACCGCCGTGAAGCAGGGCGTGCCCATTCTTGAGGTGATGCGACCGGAACTTGACCGGATGTGCACCATTGATACGGTGCACCAGGGCGTGGTGCTGAAGGTGCCGCCGTACCAGTACGCGCACCCGTTGGAACTGGTTGACGAGGCGCTGCGTCGCTCATCCGCCCCCCTGTTTGTTGCGATTGATGGCATCACCGACCCGAGAAACCTCGGCGCGATCATTCGATCCGCAGCAGCGTTTGGGGCGAACGGCGTGATCGTGCCGCAGCGCCGCTCTGTGGGTGTGACCGCAGCCGCGTGGAAAACGTCCGCAGGTGCCGCGGCGCGGATACCGGTGGCAATGGCCGCCAACCTGACGCAGACGCTGAAGGCTATGCAGGAGCGTGGCCTGTTCGTGGTTGGGTTGGACGGTGGCGGTGACACGCAACTGCCCGGCTTGCCGCTGGCGGTCAGCCCGCTCGTGGTGGTGATTGGCAGCGAAGGCAAAGGACTCTCGCGTCTGGTCACCGAAACGTGCGATGCGGTGGTCTCCATTCCAATTTCCGCCCGCACCGAATCGCTCAATGCGGGTATCGCGGCCAGTGTGGCACTGTATGAGGTGTCTCGGCTGCGAGCCGACGCGCAGGCCGCGAACGCCGCGCAGTAGCCGGGTGGTGATCGCTACAGCACGTTAAGCTGCGTCGCCCGCCAGCGATCACCCTCCTGCTCGAGCCGAAGAGCAACCGCTCGGGCGCGATCCTTGCCGAACACCATCACCACCGCTTCCACCACCCCGGGTGCGGGGCTAGTGAGGTGCACGTTTCCGCAGCTCAGCGCGATGCGATTCGGCGGTTTGCCGGTGATGCTGTATCTTGCGATTGCACTGAGTTGTCGGTATCGAAGCGACTCATACACTTCTTTTGTTACCCAGCGGGCAACATGATCGAGACCGCGGTTACAGTGCAAGATTTCGACCGAAAAAATCGCGAGTTGGCGCAACATCGGGGCCAGATCGACGCTGGTGCTTCGCGGTTCGGTGCGCTCCGGTTGCGTGACGGGGTGCCGCTGCGGAACGGCACGCAGATGCCGTGGCTGCGGGGTGCGTGTGCGCACGGCGAGGGTACCCTGCGCCTGGCGTGCAGGGTGCTCCGGCGCGAAGCCGTGGTTGCTGTGGTTGCCGTGGGTGAGCGCTGCCGAAGGCATTCTTCCTCCATTTCATAGGTCTCGGGTTGCTGCTCGACTTCCCGCTGCGCTGGGGGACGCACGTGTTTCGGCCGGTTACCTGTTGGGCGCCAACCGATGATTGTTGCGCTGCGCCGGATTAACGTCGGTGTCAACGTGGCGGAGCGCTCAAAAGGGGTGCGAACATGCAGATGAATAAACGGTGCTTGCAGGCTAATAGTGCAATCGCGCCCGCTGCCATAGATTATGCGCCGCTGTGGAGAGCCCCGCACCCGCTTGAAGCGTTTCGTGGGACAAAGCGGGTAAGCGTGAGGGCTGGAGCGCTTTCTGCGGGCTTGGAACGTTCCCCTGGGCAACCCGCTAGGCTACATATGTGTCTACTCTGAGCGATCTTGTTAACGAGCACTGCGACAACGGCGCTGCCGACATCGATTGGCTTCATTTTTTGGTCTCTGATTGGCAGCTCATCGCCGATCTTGCGTTTGCGGATGTTATTCTCTGGGTTCCCACGCGGGATGGGAGTTACGTGGCAGTCTCGCACGCCCGACCGTCGAGCGCCCCAACACTGTTCTACCGCGACCTCGTCTCCACCATGATGCGTGAAGAGTGGGTGCAGCAGGTGAACGAATCCTACGAACGCGCAGCGATCATCGAATCCACCGAACCCGCCTGGTTTGAAGAAATGCCGATGAAGATTCGAACGATCCCGGTGCTGCGTCGCGTGTCGATCAACCAGACCGACAGTGTCGGCCCCATCGCGGTGATCACGGCACACACCAATCTGAGCGATGCGCGCATGTCGTCGCGACTCGAACTGGCGTTCACCGAGTGTGCAAACGACCTGTTTGTGATGATTGCCAACGGTGACTTTCCTGACTGGGGCACCCCGACCGGGCCCCGCAGGGGCGCGCCGCGTGCTTCCGACGGGTTGCTGCGTCTCGACGTTGACGGCACGATCACTTACGCCAGCCCGAACGCGCTCTCCGCGTTTAACCGGATGGGTTACATCGACGAAATTGAGGGAGAATCCCTCGCGCAAATCACCACCGGCCTCATTGCGGGTGCCCGCACCGTGGATGAGTCGCTGCCAGTTGTGGTGACCGGTCGGGCGCCGTGGCGCACCGATTTCGAAGCGAACGGGGTAACACTCGCCATTCGCGCCATTCCCACGAGGGCAGGCAGCAGCCGCACCGGTGCCCTGATTCTCACGCGAGATGTTTCCGAACTGCGAAACCAGGAACAAGAACTCATCACGAAAGACGCCACCATTCGTGAGATTCACCACCGGGTCAAAAACAACCTGCAAACGGTAGCCTCGCTGCTGCGTATTCAGGCGCGCCGGGCCCGATCTGAAGAGGCGCAGGAAGCACTCGGCCAGGCCATGCGGCGGGTCGCCGCGATTGCCGTGGTGCACGACACGCTCGCGACCGGGCTTTCCCAAAACGTCAACTTTGACGAGGTGTTTGATCGTGTACTGATGCTCGTGACGGAGGTGGCGAGCAACCACAACACCACCGCGCACCCCAAGAAAACGGGCGAGTTTGGTGTGCTCCCCAGCGAGTACGCCACCCCGCTCGCCCTCGCGCTCACCGAGCTGGTTACCAACGCGGTGGAGCACGGGCTTGCCGGCCAGGAAGGCGATGTGACCATTGCCGCCGACCGCAACGAGGAACGCCTCGCCGTGTCGGTAATCGACACCGGTTCGGGGCTGCCGGAAGGGCAGGTGGGTGCCGGGTTGGGCACCCAAATCGTGCGCACATTGATCATGGGTGAGTTGAGTGGCACCATCGATTGGCAAACCGTGGTGGGTGCCGGCACCGAGGTGACCATCGAGATCCCGCTGCGCTGGTTGCAGCGGGACGGGCGCTGACGCCACCCGGGCATCCACCAATTGAAGCTGAATCCGGCCAGGAGTCCCCATGTCAAACGCAACAATCCTCATCGCCTGCGACTCGTTTAAAGGAAGCCTGGATGCCGAACGGGTGAACCTCGCCCTGCGGCGAGGGTGGCTTTCCGCACGTCCGCACGACCGGGTGAGCACCCTGGCGATGGCTGACGGCGGCGAAGGAACACTGGCCGCAATCGCCGCCGCCAGCCCGCAGGCCGAGCTGGTGCCGGTGCGGGTTTCTGGGCCGCTCTCAACCGCCGAGCAGCGCGACGTTGCGGCGGCCTGGCTGCGCGTGCCAACACCAAGCGGGGTGGTTGGGGTTGTGGAGCTCGCAACCTGTTGCGGCATCACCCTCCTGCCCCGGTTCGCGCCGCAAGACGCGCACACCCTCGGGTTTGGCCAGGCCATTGCGCACGCACTCGGGTGCGGTGTTGATCGGCTGGTGCTTGCGATCGGTGGGAGCGCTTCGACGGATGCGGGTGTCGGGATGCTCAGCGCGCTGGGGGTGCGGCTGCTCGATGCGCACGGGGCGCCCATCACCCCCGGAAACCGCGAGCTTTCCCGCCTGGCCGCGGTCGACTGGTCGTCGGCACTGCCCCTGCCGCCGGGCGGTGTGCAGGTACTCACCGATGTGCGCAGCCCGCTGTGCGGCGAGTCGGGTGCAGCGCACGTGTTTGGTGAGCAGAAAGGCGCGGATGCTCGCACCCGGTCGCTCATGGATGAAGCGTTGCGGCACGCCGCGGGCGTGTTTGTGTCTTCGCGCTCGGGCGCTGTCGGGCAGCCGGCTGACCCGTCAGCAGCGGGTGCGGGTGCGGCGGGCGGCACCGGGTTTGCGCTCGCTGCGTGGGGTGCGTCGCTGGTTTCCGGAGCCGCGGGGGTGGCCGAGTTGCTTCGGCTCGATGATCACTTGCGGGATGCCGTGCTCCTGATCACCGGTGAGGGTCACTTTGATTCGCAGAGCGCCCAGGGAAAAGTGGTGGGGTTTTTGCTGGATGCCGCGCAGCGAGCGGGGCGTGAGGTCGCCCTGGTGGCCGGGGGTGTGAGCGCGGGCACTGATCGTTTTGTTGCTGCCTTCTCGCTGAGCGAGATTGCGGGCGGGGTAGACGCGGCGATCGCCGACCCGGAGCGTTGGCTCGCTGTGGCCGGCGATCGCCTGGCGCGGGAGTTTGCCGCGCGAATGTAGGGGATTGGTTGCCGCGAAACTATGCGTTCGGCTGCTGCGGTTCCTCAGGCTGCTGCGGTGCGTCCGCGGCCTGCGGCGCTTGTGGCTCTTCACTCACTGCGGGGGCCTCCGGAGCGACGTGTGGCTCAGCGGCGGGTTCAGTGGTGGGTTCCGCGGTCGGTTGGCTGTCTTCGTGGCTCTCGGGCGCGGACTCTGCCTCTGCGAGGGTTGCAGCGAACTGAGCGGCGTCCGCATCTTTCTTGCGCCGGGCTTTGCCGGAGAGCAACAGGAGCGCACCAAGCCCCAACACCACCAGCCCGATGACCACGGCGAGCGTGATCGTCTGCCCGGTCTCGACAAGACCAAACGAAGAGGCGGGGGTAAGGGGAAGGCGGTCAACGGCGTAAACAACTGAAGCATTCATAGCTTTTACTGTAGCGCCTCGGTGGCTTCAGGGGAGCAAAATGGGCGAAACACCCGCCGAATGCCGTCCAGCTTACAAAAACCGCGTATTCTTGCCATGTGTGGACCGTAGATCGCAACCGGAAGGCCGCCGGAATGAGCCCAAATCACCCCCGCAATGACACGTTCGTCCCGGGCGAGTTGAGTATCGCAAGCAGCGGAACCGCGCAACGATCCGATGCGATCGGGGCTGGCTCCGGCAGCGGCGCGACGGCGTTCGAATCCGTGCCGGCGCAGGAGATGACTGCAGGTTCGCTCGCGATGGCGCCGCAACGGGTTGCGCAGGAGCTGAACGACGGGGCCGTGAGCCGCGAGAGTGACGGCCCCGAGCATCCCGAATTGTCGGCTCGAGCTGGTCAGGGCGCTGAGGCGAGACTGAGCCCGGTCGACTCGTTCAGTGCAGAACATGCCAAGTGGCGTGAAAGTTTGGCGCGATGCGGCGGCACCTCATCACTGCTGCACTTTGTCGACTCGCCGCGCACCCGACTCGAGCTGTCAACCACACACCCGGGCGGGCTGCCCCAGTTCATTACCGGGCAAAAGATCCTCCTCTCACGGCTGTTCCGCGACGACCTGGCGTTCCGAAACGCTCGCCTAGCGGCCGGGGCTATTGCCGATAAGGCGGTAGAAATGCGCAGCGTTCGGGGGCTCGAAACGGTGCACCTTGCGGTGGGGCTGGCCACCTGGGAGCGCGACGGTGCATCGTTCTGCGCGCCGGTGCTCATGCGTCCGCTCGCGATCCGGCGCTACGGCGCCGATTTTGAACTCAAACTGCACGCGAATACCTTCTTCAACCCAGCGCTGGCGCGTGCCCTCGCCGAACAGTTTGGAATGAGCATCGACCCGGCCGAGTTTGTGGCGCTCTCCCAGGCATCCGGCATGTTTAAACCGCAACCCGTCATCGACCGGCTGCGCAGCATGACCGCCGCGGTGCCCGGTTTCAGCGTGCAACCGAGATTGCTCGTGTCCTCGTTTCACGAACTCGCCCACACACTCCTGCAGGATGCGCGCAACCTTGATCACCCGCTGTTGAACGCGGCGGCGGGCAGTGAGTACGCCCGCGAGCAGCTTGCGAGGGAGTTTCAACCAGCAACGGTGCTTGAACACAACCTGCGGGCGCCTGAAGTTGATCGACTCCTGCTCGACGCAGACACTGAGCAGGACGAGGTGATTGCACAGATTGAGGCGGGTCAGTCCGTGGTGGTGCACACGCTTCCCGGAACCGGGGGCACCCAGACGGTTGTGAACGCCATCGGTTCGCTCATCGCGCAGCATCGGCGCGTGCTGGTGGTGTCACCGCGGCGAGCCACGCTCGACGGCATCACGCAGCGGCTAAACCGGGTGGGTCTTTCTGGCATTGCGGCGAGCCCCAGGTCGCTGCGCCGCAACCTCATCGCATCCATTACCCGCAACGAAACCGTCATCCCGCCGGCGGTCACAGAGGTTGATGATGCACTGCTGCGGTTGCGCTCAGTGATCCTCAACTATCAGGTTGCGCTGGAAACGCCAGACCCCGTGTTAGCAGTCAGCCCCCTCCAGGCGGTGCAGGAACTCACGAGGCTTTCAAACCTGCCAGAACCACCGGTCACCCGTGCCAGGCTGGACAGTGTGGCCTTGAGTGCGCTGGCGCACAACCGCCCCGCCGTCGCCGAGGATCTCCTCCGGGCGGCTTCGCTTGGACAGTTCGAGTTTGGCCCCAACGATTCGCCCTGGTACGGGGTCACGTTCCGCTCTTCGGCCGAGGCGCAACGCGCGCACGGTAAAGCGCAGCAGTTGCACCAGCACGATTTGAACCGCCTGCTGGGCATGGCTGACGCGCTGGTCGGGCAAACGAGCATGCGCCCCTACCAAACCCTCGCCGAATTGGGCGTGTACCTCCGCCTACTGCTCGGCATTCGCGACACCCTCGATCGGTTCACCCCCGAAGTGTACGATCGCCCGCTTACGGAGATTATTGCGGCGCACGCGTCGCGCGGTGGCGACGAAATGACGCCCGCCAACCGCAGACGGCTCAAAAAACTCGCCCGCGAATACGTGCGCCCGGGGGTGAACGTGACCGACATGTTGGAGCGGCTGCGGCACATCGAACAGCAGCGGCTGCTGTGGCAACGCTACACGCAACTTGCGGGGGCGCGCCCGGAAGTTCCGGTGGGCATTGCGGATGCGCAGGTCAGCTACCAGACGGTTTTTGAAGACTGCGCGACCCTCGACAGCGTGCTCGGCTACACCGGAACCGGTCGGTCGTTGCAGCAGCGCAGCATCCCCGAATTGCGGCAAGCGATTGCCGCGCTCGCCGCCGAATCTGATGTGCTGCAGAATATTCAGGAGCGCACCGCCCTGCTTGAACGACTGCGCTCCGCTCACCTTGAACCGCTGCTGGACGATCTTTCGGCCAGGCACGTTCCTGCCGACCGTGTCGCGCTTGAACTGGAGCAAGCCTGGTGGCAGTCAGCGCTGCAAACGCTTGTGCATCACAACCCTGCACTGCTCAAAGCCAACATTCCCACGCTCAGTCGGTTGGACACCCAGTTTCAGCTTGTCGATGAGGCGCATGCGGGGGCGAACGGGCAGCACATGGCTGCGCAGCGGGCTGCCGCCTGGAAAATCGCCCTGGTTGACTACCCGCACGAGGCGCAGCAGTTGCGCAGCAGACTGCAGGATCGCACCGCTGATATTCCCACCCTGCTGCGGGAGGCACCCCACCTGCTCGACGTGCTCGCCCCGGTTTGGCTTGCCAGCCCCTACGAAGTCGCCCAATTTGGCGAAGGGCTGGTGTTTGACGCGGTGCTCATCGTCGATGCGGGTGCAACACTGTTTGAAGAAACGATTGGTGCCATTCGCCGCGCCCGGCAGGTTGTGGTGTTTGGCGACCCGATTACGCAAACTCCGTCGCCGTTTGAGCTTGCCGTGACGGTGCCACAGGAGCAGGAGCATCCAGATCAGGATGCCGTGGATGACCTGCACGCCCGCTCCTGCCTTTCTGTGGTTGCGGACCTGCTGCCCGTCTACACCCTCACCCGCAGCTACCGGGCCGGCGGCGAGGATCTCACCCGGGTGGTGAATAACCGCTTCTACGGGGGCAAATTGGTGTCACTGCCCTGGGCGGGTAGTTTCCTGGGGAAGCAGAGCCTGCAGGTCGAACTGGTTGCGGGCGGCAGCGGGCTGCCCGACCCGGAAACCGGCGCGGTGGAGAGCACCGACGCAGAGGTACAACGCGTGGTTGAGCTGGTGCAGGAACATGCAAGCGTCCGCCCCAAAGAATCGCTCATGGTCGTGACCGTCAGCGAACGCCACGCCGTCAGGGTGTACCAGGCGGTGCTGTCGGCATGCGGGCAGCACCCCACGCTCAGCGATTTTTTGCTCGCCGATCGTGCCGAACCGTTTACCGTGCTCACGCTCGAACAGGCAACCGCGCAGAGCCGCGACCGCGTCGTGTTTTCCCTCGGTTACGGTCGCACCCCACATGGCCGGATGCTGTCAAACTTTGGTCCGCTCGGTCGCCCTGGTGGTGAACGCATGCTCGCAATTGCGATGACGCGCGCCCGGCGCGCCATGACCATCGTTTCATGCTTCTCGGCTGCCGATCTGGACGAGCGCCGGATTCGCTTCGGCGTTGCGGCGCTCGCCGAACTCTTGAGCGGCAACGAAGCCGGGGTTGCTGGTGGGCAGGTCGGCGGGGGATCGCAGCACGGCATCCACCTGTTGGAGGCGCAGCGGGCACCGGTTCCCCGCAACCCAATGCTGGCAGATTTGGCGGACCGGCTGCGGCAGTTGGGGCTGCAAGTGGAGCTTGACTATCAGCACACAATTCCCCTCGCCGCAGGGTTTGAGGGCAAAGCAGTTGCCGTCGAGATTGATTTTGGGCAACCGTCGGGGAGTTTGCGCGAGGCGCTGCGGCTGCGGCCGGCGGTGTTGCGTCGGTTGGGTTGGCACTTTCTGCGCGTGCACAGTTTTGAACTGTTCCGTACGCCAGATGCGGTCGCCCAGCGCATCGCCGGGGTTGTCGGCCTGAACGTGCCGGTTGCGGAGCAGATTACCGAAGCGATCGATGGCTAGCGCCAACCCACAGGGCGGGGCTGCACGGCGACCGCGACGCGTCACCACGCCGCCGCCGGCGGGCAGCGACCCCACCCCGGCAGCCCGGGTTGAGCGCCCCGGCTGCGCTGCAACTGTCAGCGCAGCCCCCTCCGGCGCAGCGCAAACCGGCGCCGCGCAAACCGGCCAGGGTCGGGCTGGCAACGAGAACCCCCAGCGGCGGGTGTTCACCGCAGCCGAACAAGAACTCCTGCGAAACCGACCACCGCACTGGGGGTGAACCAGCCGCTAAGTCGCCGCGCTGCTCGACCCTGATCCGCCGCCAGACTGCGTGGGTTTGCTTGCGGGCTTGCTCGGCGGGTTGCCCGCTGATTTGCTCGCAGATTTGCTTGTGGAGTCGCCGCCTGATGTGCCGCCGGATTCGCCCCGAGGCGCCCCACCAGAGGCTGTGGACCGCGAATCTGTGCGATAAAAACCGCTCCCATTAAACGTCACGCCGATCGTGTTGAAGAGTTTGCGGAGTTTCCCGGAGCATTCGGGGCAAACGGTTCGTGCGGCCTCGGTGAATGACTGGTGCACGTCAAACTCGTGTGCGCAGTCGGTGCAGCGGTAAGCGTAGGTTGGCAAGACTGTTCGTTTCTCTAGAAGGTGATGGTGCGGCTGGGGGTGATGACGCCGTGGACGCGCTGATCGTGCAACTCGGTGGGCACGGCATCCACAAATTCGTTATCGAAAATGAGCGCAAAAATTGGTGGCGCGTTTTCCATCGAACCGATGGTTTTGTCAAAATAGCCCCGACCCCATCCTAACCGCATGCCGCGTTCATCAACCGCGCAGGCTGGAATCAGCATAAGATCAACGTCGTTCACCGCGAGCGGGCTGAGCACTTCGCCGGCGGGTTCGGCGGTGTCGCTGCCCGGTTCGGATTCGGAACCCGCCACGTCGACCACCCAGTCGAGCAGGCCGTCTTCCCGCGTGATGGGCAGCAGTGCGCGAATGTGTTGCCGGCGTGCCCAGGCGAGGAATGGTCGAGTGTTTGGTTCGAACGTGTTGGACAGGTAGCAGGAGAGCGAGGTGACGTGGCGTGCCGTGACAAAATCAATGAGTCGATTGGTGAGGGATGCCGTGCTTGCCTCCATCGCAACCTGCGGTGTGCTGCGGCGGCGTTCGCGAATCTCAGCGCGCAGTGCCTGCTTTTGGTGGGGGACCTGCTGATCGTTCCTCATGGTTTCATCTTAACCGAGTGGGGGCGAAGCCGGGTTGCGTTGAACGGCTAGGCTGGTGAAATGAACGAACGTGTTGTGAAAGCCGTGATTCCTGCGGCGGGTTTGGGCACACGCTTTCTGCCTGCGACGAAGGCAATGCCGAAAGAGATGCTGCCTGTGGTTGATAAACCAGCAATTCAGTATGTTGTTGAGGAGGCGGCCGGGGCTGGGCTGCACGATGTGTTGATCGTGGTTGGTCGGAATAAGAACACGCTGGCGAACCATTTTGATTCGGTGCCGGAGTTGGAGTCGAATCTTCGCAACCGGGGTGAGCACGGCAAACTTGGTGCGGTGCAATCACCGTCACAGCTTGCCGATATGCACTTTGTGCGGCAGGGTGAACCGAAAGGTCTGGGGCATGCGGTGTTGCGCGCGCAGCGCCATGTGGGTGATCACCCGTTTGCGGTGCTGCTGGGGGACGACCTTATCGATGAGCGTGATGCGTTGCTCACCACCATGGTGCGTCTGTGTGAGGAACAGTCGGTGACAGTTGTGGCGCTCATGGAGGTTGATCCGGGCGAGATTCAGCAGTATGGTGCAGCCGTTGTGGAACCGACGGATCGCGCCGGTGTGGTTCGGGTGACCGGTCTGGTCGAGAAGCCGGCACCCGGCGAGGCGCCCTCCAATCTGGCTGTGATTGGCCGGTACGTGCTCCGGCCGGAGGTTTTTGCCGTGCTCGCCACGACCCCGCCCGGGAGGGGGGACGAGATTCAACTGACTGATGCGCTGCATCGGATGGCGAGCGAACGAATCGCCGGCGGGGTGCTGGGGGTGCTGTTTTCCGGGAGACGCTACGATACGGGCGACCGGCTGGGCTGGATCATGTCGACGCTGCGTCTTGGCGTGGATCGGCCAGACATTGGTCCGGCGTTACGTGAACGGGTGCTTGAGCTTGCAGCCGAGCTTACTGCTGAATCGACTGCTGAGTCGACTGCTGAGCCTGGCGATGCAACTGTGCGCGGTGTTGGGGCTGGAACTGTGGCCGGGTGTTCGGATGCTTGCGCGTCGGGTCAGCGTTGCGAGTGTGACAGTGCTGATTGACGGGGTGCTCCGGCACGGGGCGGTGGCGTTGCGACCTTTGCGGGTGCGCGATTGGCGGGTGCTTGATGCCCTGTTGCGCGCCAACCGAGCGTGGCTGCAACCTTGGGAAGCTTCGCTCCCTGAGCTTGCCGGGCCGGTGTTCGGTCAGGTGCCCACAAAAACAGTTGTTCGCCATTTGGTTGCCCATGCGAAGCAGGGTTTGGGCGTTCCGCTGCTGGTGTTCCATGCGGGCGTGCCGGTTGGACAGTTGAACGTGACGGTGCTTGGGTTTGGCTCGTTGTCTTCTGCGGCTATTGGGTATTGGGTTGCTCAGGAGGCTGCGGGCAAGGGCATTATTCCAACCGCGGTTGCGTTGACGACGGACGCGCTCATGCGGGAGGCGGGGTTGCATCGGGTTGAGATTGCGCTCGTGCCCGAAAATGGCCCCTCCCGAAGGGTGGTGGAGAAGCTTGGCTTTCGGTTTGAGGGCAGGCGCGAGAAGTTTATGCACATTGATGGCGGTTGGCGTGACCACGATACGTTCGCGTTGGTTCGGGAAGACGTTCCTGAGGGGCTCGTGGCGCGGCTCCCGCCGGTCAGCTGAACGTTAGCTGCACGTCGTGTGTGGCAATCGTTTGACAATTTCGGCAACACGCCCGGGACGAGTTGGAGTTCCTTCGGCAACGTACCATACGCTTATCACATGAATGAGACGCTCGGCGGGGGAACGCTAATCGGGGTTTTTGCCGCGCTCTGGGTTATCTACTTTTTGCCGCAGTGGATCCGTCGCCGACAGTTTCACGCGACCGAACAAAACGCGTTGCGGCTGCAACGCACCTACCGGGTGCTCGCGGAGTCTGCGGAACAACCAGTTGAGGTTCGGGCGGAAACGGCGGCACGCGATGCGGCGGCGCAGGAGCGGGTGTTGCGCAGCGCCCGGGCGGCGGAGGCTGCACGTCGCCGGCGGGAGGTTGCGGCGGCTCGCGCTCAGGCTGCGCGGGAACGCCGGGCAGCCCATCGCGCCCAGGCGATTGCGCTGGCTGAACAGGCTCGGGCGGCTGCGGTGACCAGCGCGCCGGGTGCTTTGCAGATTGCCAGAAGCGGTGCGGCACGGCGTCGAGCCGCTCGACTGGAGGCGCAGGAAATTCGTCGTCGCCGCAGGGTTCGAGCCCGAATCACGAGGCTTGTGGTTGCGTTTACGCTGCTGGCCGGTCTGGTCGTGACCGGCTGGGGGGTTGCACTGCTGTTGGCGGGTGGTGCCGCAACGGTGTTTTTCGGTGGCTTGGCCTGGTCTGCTTGTGCCGCGCTGATCGTGCGGGCTATCGCACCGAAACCGACTGCGGCTGTGCCGCCTGTGGTGCAGCCGGTGCAAAATTTTTCAATTGTGGATGCCGTTGCTGAGGCCGCCGCGCCACCCCAGCCCCAGCATCCTGCCTTGGATCGCTCGTGGACCCCGGTTCCGTTGCCGAAACCGCTGCACCAGTTGCGTCACGATGCCATGGTGGCGGCGCTTGCTGAGGCTGAGGCGGCTGATCGGGCCCGGCGCGAGGAGCTCATGGCGCAGCAGGCGGCGCAATTGCCGAACCTGTCGGAGCGGCTGCGAACAGGGGCTGTCCGGGCGCCACGTGTTGGTGGGGGTGTTGGCGGTGGTGTCGTTGGCGGGGGAGCGCCGGCGGCTGAGTCTGGCGGTAGCCGTGGCGGTGCTGCAGCGGGATTTGTTGATGCGACTACCGGGGTGCACGCTGCCGGGCGTGCCGACGCTGAGCGGCTTCGCGCTATGGGCGTGATCGATATTGATTCGTTGGAGGAGCCGGAAGAGTTCATCCGGACACGCCGCACGGCGGGCTGAACGTGCGGGGCCGTTTGGGCTTAGTTTCGGTTTCTGCTAGTCTTGAGCAGGTCAGGGCCTATGGCGCAGTTGGTAGCGCGCCTCGTTCGCATCGAGGAGGTCAGGGGTTCGAATCCCCTTAGGTCCACCACTGTGCTCTTACACGAACTTATGACATCGTAAATGGGCATATCAGCGTAAAAATCAGACATTTCCCCACCAGTAATGGTGGGGTTTTTGTTGTCTGTGGGTTGTTGGGTGTGGATGGTTTGGGGCTTATCGGCAATAAAAGGGGCTTATAGGACAGAAATAGTGGATGGGGTCGGGCGTGTCTACCCTCTGCCTGCCCATCCGCTACGCGTCCAGAGCCCCTCGGTGGTGTCCAGGCCAGTGTCATAGATGGCTGGGCCGGGGTTTGGTTCGGTGAGCACTGACCCTTGCTTGGGTGCTGGGCGATGCTCGTGGTTAGCGAGGACTCGTGCAGGGTCTGGATGTTCTGAATGCGGGTAGAGCCACCACTCGATCGCGCGGCGTTGGTGCTCCTCGGTCATCCCGCGGTGATGGAGTAAGAGGAGCCTCATTTGGGAGTTCGTGCCACCCTCGATTTGGTTCGTCGACGAGGGCACGAACAGGTCTTTGAGTTGCGGGTCAAGGAAGGTAAACAGTTGCCCCGATTTGATCACTCGACGGAACACCTGATGAGCTGAACGCAGCCGCTGATGCGTGTACCACCACTGTTGGCCAGGCCGAGCCCAGGACGGAACTTCAACGGCATGCGTGCGGTACGTGCGCACGTTTGTCAGGTGCAGGTACTCTGCTTCCCATGCCAACAGGTGCCTTGTCCAACGCACGGCTTCATCAGCTGACTTCACGCGGGTACGTGTGAGTGCGAGCGCCCACAACGCTTTTCCTGCTGCTGTTTTCGAGCGAGTGGTCACATACGTTCGGACGTTGCGTTGCAGGTGCACTATGCAGCGTTGCACGCGTGCGCCTGGCCAGTGGTCTTTGAGCGCGGCGTGCATGCCTGCACCACCATCGCCTACCACCACGACCGGTTCTGGCAAACGCATGAATAGGGCGCTCCAGGCGGCTTAAGATTCCCTCGCGCACCACTGGTAAGCGATGACTTTGCCGCGGCTAGTTGCGACGAGCACACACCACCCGGTTCTGAGATTGAAACCGTCTATCAGGATGACGTCGTGAACTTCGCCAGTGGCTGTGATGTGGGGTTGTAAGTCCCAGCACCAGCGGATCTGGTGTCTGAAGGTGCGCCCGGTCCCGCCGGGTGTGGTGTCTGCTTGGGTATGTTTCCCGAGGAGCCAGTCGAGAAAGCGTTGAAGGGTGAAGACCCGGCTGCGGTCATCGCGTTTTCGTGTGGATGAGGCGCCACATTGCGGGCATTTCCAACGCTGGTTACCGGCAGTATTACGGCCGTTCTTGATGAGCTTCACATCGCATAGCAGACAGGTGGCCGTGTTAGAGGTGTTTGTCACAACTAATCGTTGCGGACATTAACTACCCCTGTTTTCCGGTGTAGTTAAGCGGCTAAATAGAGATCCCATCCACTCTTTATTGCCGATACCCCAAAGAACTCGGCTACAACGAAGGAACCGTTCAGGGCTACATCACACGACTCAAGATCGCTCCCCACATTCACCGAACCAAAACCATGCACGACGCACGCACCTACTCGCCAGAGAGCATCGAGCGACTCAGACACGAACTCTCCCAGCGACCACAGCGTGCACCAGATGGCAGCGTGGCGATCAGTAACGCGTGCCGATCCTTCGGAATGAAATCGCCAGCGCTCCTGACGCTCATCGAACAACTCTCACTTCGGACGAACGAATACGTCGGCAGCAATAACAAGATCAACCGATACCTCAGCGCCGAAGACTACAGCCAGCTGCGGGCGTATCTTGCACAGGACGCCGTTCCTTATGCTCGAACTACGTACACCTCACGGTCTGCCGCGTCGCTCCTGCTCAACACCAGCACGATTGTGTTTGACCGGATTGCCAAAGAACAGGGCTGTACCCTGGCTCGCATGCGAAGCCCCCGAAGCGGCAAAATCGGTGACTACCTGAGCCCTGAGCAATTGGAACAGATACGTGCCGTGTTCGGGCGTTGAGGCTGGGGGTTTTCACGAGCGCCCTGACATGTCATAATCAGGACAGAATGCAGCACACGGTTGAGCAGCGGCCTGTTCCTGGTTGCATCGCACGCCCGTCACAGTTCGAAGCGCGGCGCGGCAACAGCCCGGTGTCAGTGGTCACCGGTAGCGTAGATAACACCGAGCAAACCAATATTTAGCGCGCATGGTTGCGCAGGAGAAAACACTCATGAACAATGCGGCTGACGTAGCGACTAGCGGGGTGATCCTTTACCAGCAAACTGATGGTACTTCTGCGATTGAAGTGCGTCTCGAAGACGAGACGGTATGGCTAAGCCAGCAGCAGATTGCCGATCTCTTTCAGAGTTCCCGCAGCAACGTTGTGGAGCACATTGCCCATATTTACGAGGAGGGTGAACTCGATGAGTCGGCAACCTGTCGGAAATCCCGACAGGTTCGTACTGAGGGTGGCCGACAGGTCTCTCGTGATATCCCGCTCTACAATCTCGACCTCATCATCTCGGTGGGATACAGAGTAAAAAGTAAGCTCGCGACCCAGTTCCGGATCTGGGCGACTGCTCGCCTCCGTGAATATCTTGTGCAAGGCTACGCACTCAACGAGCAGCGGCTGGAACATCTCGGAACCATCGTGCAGGTACTGAGCCGATCCGATAATGAACTTGTTGCCGGGGTTGCTGACGTGCTTGCTGGGTACCTGCCCGGCTTAACTTTGTTGCGTGACTACGACGAAGGCGTGCTTGAGGCGCAGCCAATAGCTGTGCCTAGTTGGGCACTCACCCTCGATGAAGCACGTGATGTAATTCGACAGGTTGCTGCCGAGTTCCCGTCTGATGTACTACTCGGCAGGGAGCGCGGTGAAGCACTCGAAGGCATTGTTGCAACGATCTACCAAAGCTTCGGGGGGCAAGAGTTGTATCTGACGGTTGAGGAGAAGGCTGCGAACCTATTGTACCTTGTGGTAAAGGATCACCCACTGTCGGACGGTAACAAGCGCAGCGCGGCGGCGCTGTTCGTGACGTTCCTGGCGCGCAACGGCATTTTGAACGATAAGAGCGGTAGCCCGCGCATCAGTAGCAATGCACTTGCGGCGATCACACTGATGGTCGCAATGAGCGATCCAAAAGAGAAAGACTTGATGGTCGAGCTGATCATTCGGATGTTGGCGGAGGAACGCTCATGAGTCAGCTTCACGATTTGATCGCACAGCACTACTCTGCCGAGGTTGAGTCCGGGGGGGGGGGGGCGTACCTTGGTCGGCCTGTGGTTCTCGGACAGTTCCCGCTCTTATATCCGGAGAGCCATACTGAAAGAAGTAGCTCGTGAAAACAGTTCGGAATACGTACACTCAGACCATCAAAGACTCCCTCGTGGCGCAAGTGCTCGATGGTTCTCGCCCGATCACAGAAGTGGCCAAAGCAAACGGGATCGACCCGGGATCGTTGCGCCTCTGGGTGAACAAGAAACGTAGCACCCTGGTTGAACACGCCGCGGATCCCGCCGCTGAACTCACCAAAATGAAGTCCCTCGAGAATGAGCTCCGTGAACTCAAACAAGAAATGGCGTTCCTAAAAAAAGCGGCCTCGTACGTTGCAAGTCAGCCACAGTAATGGCGAAGTACGAGTACATTTGGGCTGAAAAGCTGGGCACCAGCGCCCACATCGCGATCCATCTGATGTGTCGCTGGCTGAACGTATCACCGTCTGGTTTCTACGACTGGAAGAGCCGGGCAGTATCGGCAACGCGCGACCGCCGGAGCGCGCTGAGCACTCTTGTGAAAGAGTTCTTTGCAGCGTCCGTGCAACGGTACGGATATCGGCGTATTCATGCCGATCTGGTCGCGGCCGGGGTGCCCTGCTCGACGGAATGAGTGCGCCGAATCATGCGCGACGAAGGCTTGGTGCCGTGCCAGCCCCGACCATTCCGTGTCACCACGCAAAGCGACCCTGATGCGCCAGATCATATTGAGGACGTGATGAAACGTGACTTCACTGCGACCGAGGTGGGTCAGAAATATGTGGGTGATAGTACGTACATTCACACCTGGCAAGGATTTCTCTACCTGGCGACGGTCATTGACTGTCACTCAAAGAACGTCGCGGGGTGGGCTCTCGCAGAGCATATGCGAGCGGAACTCGTCGAAGACGCCCTCAAGATGGTCGCTGCGACGCAAGAGATCAGGCCGCGGGCAGTGTTTCACTCCGATCGCGGGAGTGTCTACACCTCGGCATCGTTTCGGGCCGTGGTGAAGTGGTTAGGGATGCGCTCATCGATGGGCCACACCGGGGTCTGCTGGGACAACGCCGCCGCAGAATCGTTGTTCGCTGCCCTCAAAAATGAGCTCGTTTACCGGACCGTATATCCAACGAAGAAACACGCTGAACGAGATATCATCGCGTACATTGAAGGGTTCTACAACAGTAAGCGCCAACATTCTGCTCTCAATCATCAGATCCCTGATGATGTCCACTACGGTGGATATCAGCACGCATTATCGGCATAAAAACACTCATAAACCACTGTCCGAAAAACGGCAGGCAGACCACTTCGCGCTTCACACTCCACGCTTCACGCTTCGTGGTCCCGGAGGTGAACCAGACGAGTAGCGCGCCCGAGGCTGCGACTAGCAGAATTCCGCACCAGGTGATGAGGCCGATTTGTTGATCGAGCAGCACAAGACCGAAGAGGGCACCGAGCACCGGGTCGATGCTGAACAGCGTGCCGACCACCCGTGCCGAGGTTCTGCCTGCTGCGATGGTGTCAACGCTGAAGGTGAGCACCACTCCGAGCACCGCCGAGATGAGCAGCACCAGCCATTCGCGTCCCGTTACTGTTGGGATCGCGCCGATACCCCACGGCAGGGTGAGTAGGGCGGCGACAGTCACGGAGAGTGCCAGTGTGGCAACCCCGCCGTTGGATTTGCCCACACGTTCCGAGAAGAGTGTGTACCCGGCGAAACCGAGCGCGGCAAGGAGGCCGAAACCGAATCCTGCCGCGTCGAAGTGCCCGCCGGGTCCGGCGATGAGCACCACGCCGCCGAGTGCGCCAAGCGCGCAAAGCCCGTCTCGCACGCGTTTCGCCGCGAGCAGCGCCACCGCGCACGGGCCAAGAAAGTCGAGCGAAATGGCAACGCCGAGGGGTAGCCGGTCGATCGCGGCGAACAGTGCAAGGTTCATGAGGGCCATCGCGCCCCCGAGCACTGCGGCGTTGAGCCATTCTGTCCGCGTGATACCGCGCAGGTTGGGTCGAAATATGAGCACCATGAGCGGTGCGGCGAGGAGGAATCGGAGCGAGCTGACCGTGGCGTTGCCGAGCGAACTGAACAGCCCGGCGGACAGCGCGGCTGAGATTTGCAGCCCCGCGGAGCCGACAGTCACGAATCCGATGGCTTGCAGCACCCGCCCCCTGGGGGATGCGGCTGTGACTTTCGACTTCGGCGACGCGGTGTGGGGGTCGGTGGCGGTATGCCCGCCGGTGGGGGGTGTGCTGCGCGTGCCGGTTTCGTTCCTGGTCATTCGGCTATCCTAGTTGTTTCTATGGGTGGATGCCGTGCGCCAGTCGTGCCGCAGCGTAACCGTCGTTCCCCACTCCAGTGGCGATTCGCGCCGGGGGGTCACAGGGGGCGCAGGGGGAGGAGCACGGTAGGCGACGCGGCCGGGCAGAGGGTGCGAGCCGAACCGGGCATCCCGGTTGTGGGGTCGAGCGGTATCAGGCTGAGGGTTTCGGAAAGTTGATTGGCAACGAGCAGCACAGACTCGTGCGCGCCCGGTTCGGGGAGTCCGGCGCATTCGGCTGCCCGCCGGGCGTCGGTTCCGCTGAGCAGCACGTGGTGCCGCGGCCAGTCGCCGCCGCAGGGCACCTCGGCTACCGCCTGCAGCTGCTCTGCGCCGAAGCCCACGCGCACCGCGGTGATCGTGTTGGCGCCGCGTATACCCACGTAGGCCAGGCTGTGGCGTTCGTCCAGGCAGATTTCTGCCGCGGCATCCGCGCCGGGGGTGGCGGAAGGGTCGGCGGTCGTGGCGACCTGTGGGCGGGCAGCGGTTCGTCCCAGTTCGCGGAGTGTCGGCCCGGCGGCATCCGTTGTGACGGCAACCGCAATGACTTCGAGTGAGTATTCGGTTACCACGAACAGTGTTCCGTCCGCTGCTTGGCAGAGGTGCCGCGGCCCACTATCGTTGCCGACGGGGAGTGTTGCGCATTCGGTGAGTGTCGTCAACCCGGTTGCCTCGTCGCGGTGGTTTCGCCAGAGTCGCAGTGCGTCGTGCCCCAGATCTGTGGTGACGACCAGGTTGTTGTCAAGAAAACGTGCCAGGTGTGCGCGTGATTGCCTCTCCCCGGCGGGCCGGTACGTGTCGATTGAGGCCGCGGCGGCGCGGGCGTTCCGCACGGAACCGTCATCGTTCAGGTCGCACACAAACACCTCGCCGCTGCCCCAGCAGGAAACGATGAGTAGCGACCCGTTCGGATGCACCGCAATGTGGCAGGCGGCGTCGCCGGTTTGGGTTGGTTCACCGAGCGCCTCCCAGTGCTGCAGGGCGACTCCGTCTGCTGCGGTGCGCCAGGCGCGCAGTAGTCCGCTGAATTCTTCTACCGCGTACACCACCTCCATGAAGGGATGCTGCACCAGGTACGATGCAGAGTCTGCGGCTGCGCGGGTGGTTGTGTTGATGCCCGTCGGGTTGCTGGCGTTGTTGCCGGGGTCTGCCGCGGCGGGTTGGGTGAGCTCGATTGTTTCCAGATGCGTTCTGGTGCCCTCCGGGGCGCCGTAGCCGCCAACGGCAATGGTGGTGTTCAATGGGTGCACGGCGATACTGTACCACGGCATCCTCTTGTGGCAGCGTTCCCCGACTATCAGCATGCGCTGCGGGAAGCAAAGGGTTTGGCAGTGCAACTGCGATATGGCCTAAGACCGCGCCCCAAACCAAGAACGTCGGAGGTGTCAGTTACGGTGGCCGCATGTCAACAACAATCTATGTCGATCCTCAGGCCACACGAGCGCCCGTCCGCCGGGGTCTGAGGCTCACGGTAAACTATAACGACTGAACATGGGCACACCTCAACGCCCGACTCTGGCCACCGCAGGCCGCCACCGGGCAAAGTAAAGGAGCTGAAGTGCCAGAGACCGCAGACCAGCACGCACACGAATCTGGTGCCGTCCAGCCAAGCGACACAACGCGCATCGATGTGAGCGCGATCGGAGTGCTCAGTTATGCCCTCGCCCACGTGCGAGTGCCGATCGTTGAAGAGCTCACAATTCATCACCGTATGGCAGGGCTCTCCGGTGCCATACTCACCATCGAAGCACGTACACCGATTGGGGCCCTCGCAGACCCGGTGGAGGTCGGCGTCGACCTCCACGACGGCGAAGCCACGCACGTACGAAACATTGCATTGGTGCTCGACCCAATTCGCATGTACGCCATCGACACCCAGCTCGAAGGGGAGCTTCTCTTCACGCTGAGAGATGCCGAAGGCCGTCATCTTGCTGAGTTGAAACGCCCCGTCACCGTGTTGTCGAGCCGGCAGTGGATCGCGCGCCCACAGCGCCTCGGGCTCGAACTCATCGCGGCATTTGTGCAGCCGAACGCCAGCGAAATTCCAGATGTTGCCAAAGATATCAGCGACAGGATGCGCGCATCAGGTCAACCCGACACGCTCGAAGGCTACCAAGGCGGAAGCCCGAGCCGCATCGATACCATCGTTAAAGCCGCATACGAGACAATCCAGGCACGCAACGTGCGCTACGCCGAACCGCCCGCGAGTTGGGGGCTCGTCGGCCAGATCGTTCGCACCCCAGCAGAAGTACTCAGCGGCGGGCTCGGCACCTGCCTCGACACGACAGTGCTCATGGCAGCGGTGCTCGAATACATCGGCATCAACAGCACCCTCTGGTTTGTTGAAGGGCACGTCTTTCTCGGCTACTGGCGTATTGAAAACACCCTCGACGCGCCTGCCGATCTCGACGCCTCAGAAGCAATGAACTGCGTCGGTCTTGGTCACATCGGGCTCGTGGAAACGACAGCGATCCCACTCGGTCTGCCCTTCGACGAAGCAACAACCCACCCCGCCCGAGAGCACCTAGCACAGGGGCAAGGCCACTTTCAGGGAGTCACCGATATTCGGCAAGCACGACTATCCGGCATTTACCCGCTGCCGAGCCGCAGCACCACCGCCGAAGGTGCCGTGCACATCACTGAATACCACGGCCAAGCCCGTGTCGATGGCCCAGCACCTCTCGTCCCACGGCCAGGCACATCCTCGGGAGCGCATCGTGAACCCGATTCCACACCGGTGCCTGCCCGTATCACCCGTTGGAAGAACGGGCTTCTCGACCTCAGTCTCCGCAACCGACTCATCAACTACTCCAGTCGCGGCGGCTATCCGGTAGCCGTACCCGCATCGCAGCTGCCCTACTTCGAAGATCTCATCAACGCAGGCAACTCAGTCACCCTCGTCCCCTCGGACAAGCTGACCGACGTCGATCGCCTCCGCGGCACGGGCAGCGGAATGAATCTGCCAGAGAGCTCACTAACAGACCTCCTAGTCGAACGCAAGCAGCTCTACGTTAGCCTCGACTCAATGCAGTACACACCGAAACTGAGGCAGCTTGCCTACAAAGCCCAAACCATCCGTGATGAGACTGGCGCCAACAACCTGTATCTCGCCCTCGGCATGCTTCGCTGGGAACTTGACGGCCGACAACTCCGCTCACCTCTCGTACTAATACCTGTCACCCTGCGCGCCAACACTCGCGGGCAGAGCTATAGCCTTGCACCTGACGAAGCCGCAGAATCAACTCCTAACTTCTGCCTCCTCGAAAAGCTCAAGCAAATCTTCGGAATCGAGATCCCTGGGCTGGCTCGCCCCGCTCTGGACGATGCTGGGATCGACCTGAAAGCTGCGTTCGCCGCAACCCGCGAGGCACTCAACGATGCGAAACTTCAGTTCACCGTTGAAGAAACGGCAGAGCTTTCGATTCTGCAGTTTGCCAAGTTTCGACTTTGGAAAGATCTCGACGAAAGTTGGGAATCGTTCACCGACAATACACTCGTCAAGCATCTCGTGCACACCCCCACCGAACCGTTCACCGAAGCCGTCAACCCGGTCGACGCCACGCACATGGACAACGTCGTCACCGAACTCCCCGTACCCGCAGACTCCTCACAAATTCGCGCCATACTCGACGCGACCGCAGGCAACACATTCGTGCTCGAAGGCCCACCAGGAACCGGTAAGTCTCAGACCATCACCAATCTCCTTGCACACGCCGTCGCAAACGGGAAAAGAGTGCTTTTCGTCGCCGAAAAGCGCGCTGCTCTCGACGTGGTCAAACAACGACTCGACGACATCGGCCTCGGTCAACTCTGCCTTGAGCTCCACGACAAAGGCGCCCGACCCAATGAGTTCCGCGCCCAACTCACCGCGGCGATCGACCTCGATTACGAAGTTGATTTCGCGCAGCTTGACCTGGACCGCGCCTCATACCACAGCAGCGCCTCCACCCTGCGACGCTACGCGGACCGGCTCCACGAAGCTAACAAGGCCGGTCTCTCCCTCTACACCGCCAGAGACCAGCTGCTGCTCGGCGGCCCAGACGAACCCACGCTCGAGATCCCGACCGCGTTTGTGGCCAGCACTTCGCCAGAAACCATCGCGTCCATTCGGCGCGCCCTCGAACGTCTCCCCGAATCCGCTGATCTCGCGCGGCCAGATCGCAACCACCCGTGGTTGTTTGTCCAGGATCCGCACATTGACACCGCCGCAGTCTACACAGCTGCGCTCGCCTTCGATCAAGCTCTCGACCAAGCACTCGCCGCAGGAATTGCCCCCTCGTTGCTGAGCGCACTGCCCAGCCCAGACGACATTGAACGATGCGCGCAACTCGCGCAAGCACCCCGTCACCCCCTCGCATCACTTGACGCCCTGATCGCGTGCGAAGACAACGGGTACCTCAACTACTTGCGAAACGAACTCGACAAAGCATCACAGAGTATCCCCGAATGGATCCACACCATCGATCCGCGCAGCCTCCCAGCCGACGTTGGTCCCATTCATGCCCGCGCGATTGCGGCAGATCAGAGCAGTATGTTCGGCCGCAAGAGACGTAGACTCGCTGTACTCGATGAGCTCGGGGCAGCAGTCATCGCAGCCCCGGGATCCATTCGCCCGAATCAAGTCTCACGGCTCACGGCGCAACTGCTCCAATCGCAGCGAGGGGCCAGCGAACTCAGAAGTATTTGCACGGCGCTGCCGCTCCAATGGCTTAGCCCCGGCTGGGACCCACTCTTGCCGGGCAACGTTCAGGCCGCACAGGACGCGCTCAATTGGGCAACATGGCTGATGCAGACAGTGGGGTACCGTGCGGCGAGTCACGGTGTACAGGCACCGTCCGCAGCAAATTTGTCGGCTGTTCCGAAGCTTATGCGCGACTTCTACTCCGCAGCCCCTGCCGATACCGGGCAACGAGCCGTCTTGAGCGGCGCACTCGCGAGCGTTGCCCAAGCATGGCGTGCCCTGAGCGGCTCACTTGGGAACCGCAACGAGACTCGATCCTGCCCACTTCAAGTGTGGGGAGGGGAAACCTCGGTTATCGAGAGATGGCTTGACACGCGCGAAAGTCGTTCGCTGACAGCGCGGTCTCAGCTCAAGCTCGAACGTTGGGTCGCGTTCATCGCCGCGCTTGAGCCACTCCAGATCGGCGGACTGACCCAGGCCACCGAGACTCTCCGGCAGGGCGCTGTCGCTGCTGAAGAAGCGGTGCGTGCTTTCCAGAACGGTGTGGCTCGGGCCAGTGTCGCTGAACGACTTGATACACAAGGGTTTGACAGCTTCGATTCTTCCGCCCACAATCGAACAATCAAGCGGTTCGCGGGGAGCCAAACGGCTATTCGTGCGCAACTTCCGCAGTGGATCCCCAAGCGAGTGCTAAGTAATCGCCGGGTCGATGCCCACTTCGACGGAGGCGCGATGGGGCTTTTAAAGCGGCAACTGGTGCGAAAACGTGGCGGCATGAGTATTCGGGCTCTGTTCGAGCAATTTGACGACGTGATTCTGCAACTCATGCCTTGCGCGCTGATGAGTCCTGAATCGGTGGCACGTTTTTTCCCGGCGACCAAGCAACTCTTCGATATTGTTGTGTTCGATGAGGCTTCGCAGATCCGGGTAGCCGACGCCATCGGTGCGATGGGCCGCGGTCGTTCGGTCGTTGTAGTAGGCGACAGCAAGCAGATGCCACCAACGAGTTTCGGTAGTGCTGGGCTCTCAGGAGACATTGACGAGACCGTAGAGGTTGGCGGCGTAGCCGACGAAGAATCGATTCTCACGGAGTGTGTGCAGGCGCGGGTGCCAAGCATTTCGCTCACCTGGCACTACCGCAGCCAAGATGAAGTTCTCATCGCCTTCAGTAATCACGCCTACTACGGCGGTAAATTGAGCTCATTCCCGGCACCCTCTCCGGTATTGGGCGCGGCACAGCAGCCACTGATGTCGGGTGCCTCAACCGCAGCCGCATCTCGTGCGCTCGCATTGTCGGAAGCGGGCAAGACCGCTCAGGCTCACGGCATTTCGCTGGTGCGAGTCAACGGCAGCTTTAACCGGGGTGGAGCAGGGGCGCTCCATCGCACAAACGCAGCTGAAGCCGATGCAATCGTTGCAGAGGTAGTGCGCAGATTCCAATGTGCGGGAGACGACGTGCCATCAATCGGGATCATTACCTTCAACACGCAGCAGCGCACGCTGATCGAAAACCGCCTACGCGACCACCCAGATGAGCGGCTCGCCGAGGCTCTTGATGCAAGGGATGGGCTGTTCGTCAAAAATCTCGAGAACGTGCAGGGCGATGAGCGTGACACGATTCTGTTCTCGGTCGCGTTCAGCGCAAATGAAAAAGGCGTTGTACCACTCAACTTTGGGCCACTCACGCGTGCTGGTGGGGAGCGCCGGCTCAACGTAGCGATCACGCGCGCGAGGCGTCAAGTGGTGCTCTATGCCAGCTTTGAGCCTGAACAGCTGCGGGCAGAGAGCACCGTCTCGCTCGGCATCAAACATCTCCGTGCGTACCTCGAACTTGCCGATAAGGGAGTCGACGCCGCACCCGCAGCTACGGCACCCAGGCTGGTTGACCGCCACCGTGACGACATCGCGGCAGCATTGAGGCGGCGCGGCTTCGTCGTGAACACCGACATTGGACTGTCTGATTTCAGGATCGACCTCGCTATTGCACACCCAGACGACCCAGGGAGCCCGACTGTTGCCGTGCTGCTCGATGGTCCCGGCTGGTACGCGCGAAAGACCGTCGCAGACCGAGACAGCCTGCCTGTGAACGTTCTCGAACATCTGATGGGTTGGCCGGTCGTCGAACGCATCTGGTTGCCAGAGTGGCTCGCCGAGCGGGAACTGACGCTCGACCGTATTGCTAACGCAGTTGATCATGCGTTTCAGCAGACGAAGCGAGAGAACGATACGGCCGAACAGTGGGACCTGATAAGCGAAGCGCCCAGTGCAGACGATGCGACGGTCAACGATTCGGCGGTGCCATTGCTCGTTCGATCCGATTCGCCCTCTGACGTGCCGCGGGTAGCGAGTCGCTCCACCAGAGCATCTGAGGCGGATGGTCGCCCTCGTGCGCCTGAGCCGCCAAGTGGATCCTCTGGAGCTCGTGGGCTAGCGCACCCCTCCATCGTGACCTACAAACACTGGACAAAGAGTGCTGTGTTAGACGTCTCCGTGCTCGATGCGCTGCCAGGGGAGCAAGCGGTGAGAGTCGTAACAGCGGCGATTCGAGAAATTGTTGCTGTGGAGGGGCCGATCCATCGCGATCGGATCGCCAAGCTCATTAGTGAGGCGCACGGTCTCTCTCGGGTCACATCGAAACGGGCCTCGGCGATCTTGGAGTGTGTGCCAAACGATTTGCCCCTAACCGAGCATGGAAGCTTTATCTGGTCGGATCACCTGGTTCCGCGAGACTATCGAGTGGTGCGCACCGAACCAGACGGGGTTCGGCGTGAGCTTGAGTTTGTGCCGTTGATTGAAATCGCTAACGCGATGGCGGTCGTTGCGGAGCTCTCAGGGGGCATCGATGGCGAAGCGTTGAAACGCGAAGCATTGAGACTTCTCGGTGGTAAGCGCATCACTGAACCCATCTCCGAGCGGCTAGAGCAAGCGTTGCAGCACGCAAGTAGAGGAGGTCTCATCCAACGACACCATGACATGTGGACATTCGCTGTCGCAAGCGGTGACCACACCGAAATCTCAGACAGCGCTGAAATCTCAGACAGCGCTGGGAGCTGATGGGATACGCGAGTGCGAGCTGGTCAATTGAAGGGTTGGTCCACGAAAGAACCGTTGAAGATGCGCGGAGCCTGTGATTTGGGCCGCTCTCAACTGCACATCGTTACACGGGGGTGAGCGGCGAAGCCGTCGATGACCAGGGCTTTCCTAAGTTCGGCTGGTTCGGCGTGTCTTCGCAATAAGTAACAGAACCCCTGGTGCCTGGTGAGTTAACACGACCACCAAACACTAGGAGTTCTTCATGCTGTCTTCCCTGATTCCCGCGATTATCGCCACCTGTATCCCTGCACACACCCCACCGGTGGAACTCATCGACGCCCTCGCCAAGGTCCCAGACCCTCGCAATCGACGCGGCGTGCGATACACAGTAGCCAGGCGAGGGACAGTCCCCACACTATCGAGCATTCACCGCATCACTGCCCTCGTCAACCCCGTGATCTTGGAAGCTTCCCTCCACGAATGGGTGCGAACACAAGTCGCAGAGGAACCCATCGCGATCGATGGAAAAGAAGTCCGCGGCGCAAAACAAGCGAACGGTGCGCGCGTGTTTTTCATGGCTGCAGTCACGCACCACACCGCATGCGTCATCGGGCAAGAATCTATCGGAGAGAAAACGAACGAGATCCCGCACTTCACGCCACTGCTGGATCAACTCGGCGACCTGAGCGGCAGAATCATCACCGCAGACGCACTCCACACCCAACACGCTCACGCAGACGCGGTACACGAGCGAGGCGCGCACTACGTCTTCACCGTCAAAGGCAACCAGCGTGGCCTCTACGATCGCATCGCTTCACAAACCTGGGCGTCCCGACCCACCCAACACTCTCTCACTCAGGACGGAACAAGCCACCCCGCAACGCCTCGCCGAACTCATCCGCGGGCACTGGACCATCGAAAACCGTATCCACTGGGTACGCGACGTCACTTACGACGAAGACCGTTCACAAATCCGCACCGACACCACACCCCGGCTCATGGCTACCCTCAGAAACCTCGCCATCACCATCCATCGACTCGGCGGCGCAACCAACATCGCTAAAGCCACACGCCAAGCCATGCGCGATCCCATCGCGACAAGAGCACTCACCCGACTTTAGGAAAGTCCTGGCGTTTTGCCTGTTGCGGCCAGGGCGTTGCACGGTATTCGTGGCTGGGGGGTGTCCCGGTTTTCCGGAACACCCCCACTTCGTTTTTCACCCTGTGCGGGTGGCGTTTAGCTCACCGCGCGCCTGCGGCTGG
>CAYTSH010000002.1:0-39494 GCA_964440395.1 uncultured Microbacteriaceae bacterium | reverse complement strand
CCTCGAAAATGTTTAAAATATATGATGTGGTCCTCCTCCTGAAAAGTTTGGAGAACCGTGACTTAGGCCAACAAGACCCAGGCCTAGGGCAGCACTTTTTAGGGGTATGTGCTGTGAAAACATCACACATTTTGGGCATAGTTTGGGTGGAGCTGGGAATCAGCTGCTTGTGTCTGGATTCCCCATGTGCTCCACCCATACACTAACCCCCCTCTGCCCCAAGCACACCCCGCGCCCTGCACACCCCACACACCCCGCGCCCTGCACACCCCGCACGCCCTGCACACCCCGCACACCCAACCCCTGCAACTGAAGGAGCCCACCATGACCGACGACTATTGCTACCTCGAGCGGGACGCCCAGGCGGTCGGCGCGCTCCGCCCCGACCGCGTTCAGCGAGTGCACACCGCAGATGGCAGCATCAGCGCGCTGCAGTTTGGCACGCACACCCCCCGCTACACCCTGCTGCACGGCGCAGGGTTGGAGGCGCACACGTTCGATCGCACACTGCTCGCCCTCGGTGAGGATGCGCTCAGCTTCGATCTGCCCGGCCACGGCGATTCCGCCTGGCGCGCAGACGCAGACTACCAGCCCAGCACCCTCGCCCCCGCGGTTGCAACGGCGGTTGCCGAACTCACCGCGTCACCGCAAATCCTTGTTGGACACTCGCTCGGTGGCCTCATCGGGGCGGTCGTTGCGGTAACGAGGCCGGAGCTCATTCGCCAGCTGATCCTCATCGACATCACCCCCGGTGTGATCAGCCAGCCGGGTGCCGACACAGTGCGGGAGTTCATCGCCGGGCAAGCAGATTTCGCAAATGTGTCCGAGGTGGTGGATCGCGCGATCGCGTTCGGCATCGGCAGCGATCGCGAGGCACTCACCCGCGGGGTGTTTTTCAACACTCGCCCCCTCCCCAACGGTCGCATCGAGTTCAAACACCACCTGGCGAAACTCGCCGCCCTTGGGCAGGTTCCCGCCGCGGCGAGCGCCGCCACCCCCGAGCCGCAGGCAACTCAGGCAGCCATGGCCGCGTCGGTCGAAGCTCAGCAGGCGGGCATCGAGCGGCTGTGGTCACTGCTCGAGCAGGTTCCCGCCCCGATTGGGCTGATTCGTGCGGAGTCCGGTTTTGTTGATGACCGGGCGGCAGCCGAGTGGACCCGCAGGCTGCCGAACGCGCCGATCATTTCGGTGCCGGCAGGGCATAACGTGCAGGAGCACAATCCCGTTGGGCTGGCCGCCGCAATTCGGGACCTCAGCGCAGCTGCCCGCTAGCACTGCTGCCGAGTCGCGCTGAATCGCTCCGGGAATACTGGCGGGCGCTCCTGGGCGAGGCAAGCGTGCGGGAACGGCGCTGCCCCCGAGCCAACGGTGGGCTCGGGGGCAGCGGCCGCGCAGGTTACGCGCCGGGGCGGGTGGTTGCCCTGCGGCGCACCGCGAGCACCAGTCCGAGGGTGAGCACGCCGAGCGCGGCGAGCGCGGTGGCTGCGTTGCCGGCGGCACCGGTCTGGCTCAATGGGTGGGATGCCGGGGTCACCGGGGAGAGCGCGCCCGCCTTGATCTTCACATCAGCCCACCCGAGGATGCCCGTTTCGTTGGTCACCGCAATGCGATGCGCGCCGGGCGTCGCAGCCATTGGAATGCGCACGCTGAGCACACCCGTCTGGGGCACTTGACTCCAGTCCGCGACGAGCGAGGGCGTGGAGTGGAGCCACACGCTCACCCAGTTGTCTTGCCATTCCGTCGGCACGGTGATGTCAAGCACTTGTCCCGGGCTGACCTCGGTGGCTGAGAGCCGAATGAGGTTCTTGGTGCTCTCGGTGAACGCATCGTCGTCTGCGAACACCGGGTCGCCCTCCGGCTGCGGCGGGGTCGGCGACGGGGTTCCTGTCGGCTGCGGGGTACCTGTCGGCTGCGGCGTAACCGTGGGCGACGGCGTGCCAGTTGGCTGTGGCGTGGCCGTGGGCGACGGCGTGCCTGTGGGCTGTGGCGTGCCTGTGGGCTGTGGCGTGGCCGTGGGCGACGGCGTCGGGGTAACCGTCGGCTGCGGCGTAACCGTCGGCGACGGCGTCGGCTCGACAGCGGGCGTGACCGAGATTGGCACCCGCACCACCGTGCCCGAGGGCTGCGCGGTCAGGACCAGCACGCTGTTGGCTTGCGCATCGGTGGGCACAGTGACGCTGACACTGGCGGCACCGTTTGTAACCTGAACGGGCGAGAGTGCCGTTTCGCTACCCTGCCAAACCAACTCGAGGCTGGTGTTCTCCGGGCTACCCAACGAACGAAGGTTCAGACCGCTGACATCGAACGCAACGGTCTCCCCACGCGCAACCTGCCCGGTCGGAAGGTGCTGCACCCGGGCGGCACCCGCAGCGAAGCTCGGTGACAGTGGCGACTGTGCGCTCAGATACGCGATCCAGGCGTCCCGATCGACCAAGCCGGAATCAAGCGTGTTCTTTCCCGCGGCCAAGGCGCGGAAGTTATCCCCGCCGCTGAGCAGGAAGCTGAGCGTCCCGATGCGGTATTCGGCATTCGCGGTGACGCGTTTGCCATCCACCCAGATTCCGGTGATCCGATTGCCGCGTTCGAGCGAATCATCGAAGGTGTAGCTCACGTTTTCGGAGAGTCCGAGTTTCAAGAACGGGCGTGAGCTTGGAACGTTGCCGTTCGCGTCCGTCTGCCACTGCTCTTCAAGCAGTTGTTTCAGCTGTGCGCCGGTCAGCGTGGTCGTGCCGAGGTTGTTCACGAACGGCAAGACGGCGTTCGCTTCGGCGTAGGTGATCTTGCCGTCTGGGGCGTTGAAGCGCAGTTCGGCACGCAGCCCGCCGGGGTTCATCACGCCGATATCTGCACCGCCGCGTTCCGGGGCGCGCAGTGATTCAAGCAGCGACTGCGCGACCAGATTACCCAGAGCCGATTCGGCACCGCGGTCATCTCTGTTGTTGGCGACAAACAAGCCATTCACATACGATTCGTTACCGAAATGGGCGGTGGTGATCGGTTGGGTCACGGTTGCGACCTGCGTGTCACCAACCGCCTGCGCCGTGGTGAGCGCATCAATGACGATGTCTTGCACCGCGGCCACCCGCGGGTACGCGGCGACAAGGCTGGCTTCGGTTGCGGTGGTACGGGCCACATTCTTTGCGGTGTATCGCACCACATCGCCGCTCGTTGCGTCGACGGTGAGTTCAACCTGCCCAATGTTTTCGCCGTAGCTGCCGGTCTGCAACACCGGTCGGGTGCTCCCTGAGCGCCCCGGGATTGGGGCATCCCAGGCATAGGTCTTGTGGGTGTGCCCGGTGAAGATCACGTCCACCGCCGGGGTGGTTTGGGTGACGATGTTTGCAAACGCGCCACCCGCGGCCACTTCCTGTTCCAGGGTTGCCTTCTCCGGGGTGCCCGCGCCGGCACCCTCGTGGTATTCGGCAATAATCACGTCGGCTTCGCCGTTGCTTAGATCACCATCGGTCAGCATCGCGGCAACGCGGTTGACCGCCTCGACCGGGTCGCCAAACTCGAGGGAAGCGATGCCCGCCGGCGACACCAGTGAACTGGTTTCACCGGTAACCGCGCCGATCACCGCCACGCGCACGCCGTCAACCTCGGTTGACCAGTACTCGGGCAACGCCGGCGTGGTGGTGCCCTTCTGATAGACGTTCGCACCCAGGTATGCAAACGCGGCATTTGGCGCTTCCGGGGTGCCAATGACGCGGTCGGTGAGGTCGCTGAATCCCCGATCAAACTCGTGGTTTCCCACGGCGCTCGCACGCAACTCAAGCGTGTTGAGCAAGTCAATTGTGGGTTGATCAGCCTGCGAGGCGGAGGCAAACAGTGAGGCACCGATGTTGTCACCGTCTGAAAGCAGCAGGGTGTGGTCCTCGCCGTGCTGGGCGCGCAACTGCTCAATCGTGCCGGCAAACTTCACGGTGTTACTCGTCTTCAACGCACCGCCTGCAAGCGTGCCCTCGATTCGACCGTGATAGTCGTTGATGTTCAGCAGGTTGAGCGTCACCTCGCGCGGCGCGAGCTGCATGCCGACGATCTCCGGGTCGTGATCGCTCGACCGGTAGGGGCTGGTGTCGTAAAAGTCGGTCGCGTTGGCGTTGTAGCGACTGTATTCGTAGGCGATTGATTCGCCGGAGTTGATGTTCCACACGTCCACGCCGGTAACCACCGCTGCGGCGGCAGGCGAGGCCAGCACGTGATCCAGGGAACCGGAGGTCCCGCTGAACGAGTAGGTGTATTTTCCGGTGGTTGCGCCCAGGTCGCTGTATCCCAAGTCGGTGAGCACCTTGATGGGGTCTTCTTTGCTGTAGGAGTTGAAGTCGCCAATCAGGAAGACGCGATCGTTGCCGCGCGCCTGCTGCAGGCCGGCAGCAAAGGTCGCCAGCGCGTTCGCCTGCTCCACACGCGACGCGTTTGAAGCCCCCTGGCCATCACCGGTGTCGGCGTTCACTCCGGTGCCGGAGCCCTTCGACTTGAAGTGGTTTACGATCACCAGGAATTTCTGCTCCGGCGCCTGCACCGAGGCAAATTCCTGCGCGAGCGGTGCGCGCGCGTTACTGAAAGCTGCGTCCAACAACACCTCGGAGGCACCGACGGTCTGCACCACCTGCTTGTGGTAAATGAAGGCTGTGCGAATCACATCCTCATTCTGTGGCAGCTGCGCAGCGGGCGGGGACGGCACAAACGCCCACACATCGCCCCCCGCGGCAGTGTTCAGCGCGGCGGTGAGTGTTGCCAGCGCGCTGTCACGCTGCTTGCCAAACACGGCAGAGTTTTCGATCTCTTCTAGCGCAACCACGTCAGCATTCAGAGTGCTGATGGCGGTGACAATCTTGTCCTGCTGGCGCTTCAAGTTTGCCGCGTTGGCGGCACCGCGGGCGTTACAACCCGTGTTGACCGTGATGGGGTTGTTCGCGCGGTCCACGTAGAAGGTGCACCCGCTCACGTCGGCACCCGTGGTGGTGAAGTAGTTGAGCACGTTGAAACTCGCCAGCTTCACGTCACCGCCAACAGGCGCGGGGGCGGCTGGGCGCACGTTTTGGAACGTGGCCGGCGCAACCTGCGCCGCGTTCTGCGCAGTGAGTTGCATCAGCGGCTGCAGTTTCCACGTGTTGTTGCGGTAGTCCAGCACAACCGGCGTTGTGAACGTTGCCGGCGCGCCCACACTCACGGGATGCTCACGATCGATGTAGGGCAATGGCGTGTTTTTGCCGGTGGTGAGGAAGTTCACGCTCGAACCATCGTCGAGTGTCACCAAGCGCGCGGCGTTGTCAGCGAGCACCGCCTGGTACTCGGCAGAGTTTGGCCGGGCAACCTCGGTCGGTGTGACCAGCACCGACGTGCCCGTTGCGAGCGCAATCTCACCGTACTGGTTGGTGGTGTAGGTGCTCGTCACCGTGTAGGGTCCCTGCGGAGCGAGCAGCATGCTCTCCAACGATTCGCGCTGCGCGGGATCGCGCGGAATTGTGACGGCGGCGGGCACCGGTTGCGCGAGCGGTGTCTCCAGTTGCGTCACCTGCGCAGGCGAAGTCACCGTGAGTTGCGTCAGGCCGGAAACCTCTGCCACGGTTCCCGTGACACGCACCGACTGACCAATCTGCACGGCTGCTGCAGCGCTCGCCGAAGACACAAACACGGCGTCGGAAGCAACGTGGCTTGGCAGGGTTGCGTCCGCGAGATCAGCACCGCTGCCACCCGACTGCAAAACGAACCCGTTCAACCCGCCCTCGGGGTACGTGGCCGTGACCACACCTGTGGTGGTTACCTGTTGACCGAGCAGCGGCGACTGTGCAGCCGCACCCTGGATCTCGGCAATCGAATACTCCGTGCCGATCGGGTCAGGATCAGGATCGGGTTCGGGTTCCGGCGCCACATTGGCACCTCCCGGCGTGACCGCATCGGTAGATGTCAGGTCGGCAACGTTGTTATCGGTGTCAACCAACCCCACCCGACTCAGCGAGTTCGGCTGCGAGTTTGCCCCGACAACAACAGCGGGAGCGGTGCCCTCGTAGGCAACGGCTGTGCCGTACCCAACGGCATCCACCACATTGGGAGCACCCGCAATGTTCCCGGCTGGCAGTGCCAGCCCCGAAACCGTGTTCGCCAAAATGAGCTGCCCGGCAGTGCCAGACGGGTTCAGGCTCAGCGTGAGATTCGCCGCCGGCAGCGGCGCACCAACGGCCCCGTTGCCGGGAAGCTCAATCAGAAAATAGCCCTGCGGAGCAATCGTGCCGCTCAGCGCACCAATGCCGCTGCCGGTGGGTGCGCTGCTGCTCGTGGCTGGACGGTACTGCAACGACCAACCGGCGAGCGAAACCTCAGCCCCGGTTGGGTTATACAGTTCGACAAACTTTTTGTTGAAAACGGCGTTTGCGCTGCCACCTTTCAGGTAGGCCTCGCTGATAATCACGCCGGACTGATCCGGTGCAGCCTGTGCGGGGCTCGCAATCAGCGTTGCCGCGCCCAGCGCAACCACCGCCAATCCCGTTGTCAGCCTGCGGACAAAGTTGGGGGCTGGTAGGTTCACGTATCTCCTCAGTGAGCGAACAAATGTCTCCCCTTACCATAGCGGATGTAAAATATTCTGAAAAATCCATCACACGGGCTGCGCGAGCCACCCCAGCATTCGGGAAAATCCCGCCGAACAAACCATCTGTGCGGCCGACAGCCACTACTCAGCCCGGGCGTGTCGCGGCGGTTAGGCGAGCAGCGCCCCCAGCGGCACCGAGGCGAGCACATCCACCAGCAGCACCGCCACCACCCCAACGCCCGCCAGCAGCCACAACAGGCGCACCCAGGGCGAGCGGCGCCGCGAACCCCACAGGGCCAGCAGCAACGTGAGCGTTGGCGCAACCAGAATCACAGCAAACACCGCCCAGGCGAGCGGCGAAAACGACGTGTCCAACCTCGCCGCAACCTGCCAAACCTGCAACGCGTTCGTCGCCGCCGTAACCGTGGCAAACGCATACAGCGGCACCGTCACGACCAGCACCAACACTTGCCACAGCCAGAACATTCGCCGCGCCATACCGCGCGAACCATCCCCCGTCATGCCACCGAACCAATCACGAGCGACAGCGGAAACAGCAGCACAAGCCCCAGCACGAGCCAGCGCAGGCGCAGCCGCACACCGCGAACCCGCGCCGAGGAATACGCGGTCGCGAACCACAGCGCCGGCGCGCACACCGTCCACCAAATCAGCGCCTGCAGCAACACATCGCCCAGCGCCCCGCTCGACCCCACCGTCTCGGTGACAAACCGCGAATACGCCCGTGCCTGCCCAAACCAGGCCAGGGTGGTGAGCAGGTACCCGCCCGCCAACACGCCAACAGCAATCAGCCGGGCATCGTTGCGCACGCCCGCAGGAACCGCAGGGTCCGGCTCCTGCTCGGCCACGGCATCCAGCTCAATCGATTCGGGTGGGATGCCGTCCAAACTTCCCAGCCCAGCCGCGCCGTCCAGGGGCTCGGCAGCAAACTCGGGGTCGCCGTCATCGGCTGCGACCAGCCGCCACTCACTCGCCATTGGCGGCCTCGGACTTCGCGGCCAGCACTGCCCGGGCAATGCGCAGAAAATCGTACACCGTGAGCTGTTCACTGCGCGCCTGCGGATCGACCGCAGCCTCGGCCAGCACACGCGCGGTGAACGCGCCGTCGGCGAGCAGGGGCAGCAGGGACTGGCGGAGCATTTTGCGGCGCTGCTGGAACGCGGCGTCGACCAGCGCAAACGTTTGCACGCGCTCCCGCTCGGTGCCGAGCGGCTCAGCGCGCCGCTCGAACCCCACAAGCACCGAATCGACGTGCGGCACCGGCCAGAAAATCTGGCGACTCACCTGCCCGTGCGTGCGCCACGTACCGTACCACTCGGCTTTCACGCTCGGAGCGCCATACACTTTCGACCCCGGACCGGCAGCGATGCGATACCCCACCTCAGCCTGCACCATCACCACACCCGCACGGAGCGTGTGCACGTGCTCCATAAAGTGCAGCAACACCGGCACCGAAACGTTGTACGGCAAATTGGCCACCAACCGCACCGGCGCGCCCGGAACCTCGGTGACCCGCAAGGCGTCCTCGTGGATCACGGTGAGACTCGCGCCGGGCGCGAAGGTTGCCACCGTGTGCGGCAGTTGCTGTGCGAGTCGCGCATCGATCTCAACCGCCACCACTTCGGCACCCGCCTCAAGCAGCCCGAGGGTGAGGGAACCAAGCCCTGGACCAACCTCAACGACCGTCTCCCCCGGCTGCACATCGGCGATGCGCACAATTTTGCGCACCGTGTTGGGGTCGTGCACAAAGTTCTGCCCCAACTTCTTGGTGGGCACAATACCAAGCCGAGCCGCAAGTTCGCGAATCTCTTGCGGCCCGAGCAGCCGCACCCCGGCGCTCACGAATCCGCCCACGAACCGTAAACGGTTTCGGTGTTGCGCGCGACCAGCTCGGCGAGTCTTTCCACATCCGCGTCACGCAACTCGGCCTGCACCCGCAGGGTGTGCGGCAGCAGGTAGGTAGAGTTGGGTTTGCCGCGGTGCGGGGTTGGGGTGAGAAACGGCGCATCAGTTTCGAGCAGCAGCAACTCGGCCGGCGCGATGCGCGCAGCGGCCCGCAGATTCGCGGCATTTTTGAACGTGAGCGTGCCAGAGAACGACAGATACCAGCCGTGTTGTGCGCACAACGCGGCAAGCTCCTCATCCCCGGAGAAGCAGTGAAACACGGTGCGTTCGGGTGCGCCGACCCGCAACAGTGTGGCCACCACGTCGGCGTGAGCATCCCGATCGTGAATTTGCAACGCAATGCCAGCCGAGTTGGCAATGCGAATATGTTCCTCAAAGGAATACTGTTGCGCAGCGCGCCCGTCCGGCCCGGTGCGGAAGTAGTCGAGCCCCGTTTCACCGATCGCCCGCACGCGCGGCAGGGTGGCCAGCCGGGCAATCTCGGCGAGTTGCTCGTCAAGTTCCCCACGTTCCGCCACGAGCGGCGCCTCGTTTGGGTGCAGCGCAACCGCCGCAAGCACCCGCGGGTCGCGCGCGGCCAATTCCGCCGACCACCTGCTGGTGGCCAGATCCACCCCCACCTGCACAATGCCGCGCACACCAACCTCTGCCGCCCAGTCAAGTTGCGCGGCGGGGCTCAGCGCGTGTTCCCCATCAACAATGTCAAGGTGGGTGTGGTTGTCGTAGATCGGGCTGGGCAACGGTTCCGGTCGCGGCGGGTAGTGGCGCTCCCGGCCAGGCTCCTGTTGCACCGTCCTGGTGCGAATCGGTGCGGGGTGCTCGACACCCGCGGCGGCGTTCGGTTCAGCGCACACGGGCAGCTACTCGGCTTTCGTTTCGATGCGCGGAAAAAGCGCCGCAGGAACCGTGACCGGGGTGCCCGCGGGGAGCTGACCCCACCGCCCCGCGTCGCGGATCGGTTGGGCACCCAACGCACCGATTGCGCTCGACGCACCCAGGGCATCCCACAGCGATTGCGCAGCCTTGGGAATCACCGGCGAAAGCAGCACGGCGAGCGCGCGCAACCCTTCACTGGCCGTGTAGAGCACCGTGCCGAGTCGCTGCCGGGTTTCCTCGGTTTTGGCCAGCGCCCACGGTTGCTGTTCGGTGACGTAGCCGTTGAGCGCGTCGACGATGGTCCAAATGTGGCTGAGCGCTTCGTGAATCATGAAACGCTCCATAGCCTCGTCTGCCGCCGCCGCCGCGGTGGCAACACAGTGGTGGATGCCGTGCTCCGCCGCACCCTCCTCCGCGGCCTGCGGGGTGGTGCCGTCAAAATATTTCGTGGTCATGCTCAGCACGCGGCTGGCGAGGTTGCCGAATCCGTTGGCCAGTTCGGCATGGTAGCGGGCGTTGAGATCCTCCCAGCTGAACGAGCCGTCCTGCCCGAACGCGATGGCTCGGGAGAAGTAGTAACGGAACGCGTCGGAACCGAACGTTTCGGTGATGTCGGTCGGGGCGATACCGGTGAGTTTCGACTTGGACATTTTTTCGCCCCCCACCAGCAGCCAGCCGTGACCGAAAATGCGTTTCGGCAGCGCAAGCCCTGCGGCCATGAGCATCGCCGGCCAAAGCACGGCGTGGAAGCGCAGAATGTCTTTTCCGACGATGTGATACGCCGGCCAGCGCCGCTGCAGCATGGCCTCATCGGAGCCGTAACCGACCGCGGTGATGTAGTTGAGTAGCGCATCGAACCACACGTAGGTGACGTGGGATGGATCCCACGGGATGGGCACACCCCAGTCGAAACTGGTGCGAGAAATGGAGAGGTCTTTCAGACCGGACTGCACAAACGCAACCACTTCGTTGCGCGCGCTGGCGGGCTGAATAAAGTCCGGTTGCCGCTCGTACAGGTCGAGTAACGCCTGCTGAAACGTGCTCATGCGGAAGAAGTAGTTCGTTTCCTGCAGCAGCTCAAGCGGTTTGGAGTGCACGACGCACACCTGCTGCCCCTCGAACGCACCGGTGCCGAGCACAATTTCACTGTCGGGCTTAAACTCTTCGCACCCCACACAGTAGAGCGCCTCAAACTCGCCGGCATAAATATGCCCGTCGTCGTAGAGTTTCTGCATGAACCGTTGCACGTTCTGCTCGTGCCGCTCGTCGGTGGTGCGGATAAAATCGTCGTTGGCGACGTCGACGGAGTCCAGCAGCGGCAGCCACGCTTCAGAGACCAGTTTGTCGGTCCAGGCTTTCGGACTCATGCCATTGGCCGTTGCGGTGCGCAAGATTTTCTGACCGTGCTCATCCGTGCCCGTCAACAGCCAGGTGTCATCGCCGGCCTGCCGATGCCAGCGGCACAACACATCAGCCGCCACCTCGGTGTAGGCGTGGCCAATATGGGGCACGTCGTTCACGTAGAAGACAGGCGTGGTGACGTAAAAAGATGAACCGCTCGACATGCTCTCTATTGTATGCGCTGGCGGCTAGGTGCCGTGCCGGCGTTGTATGCGCTGGCGGCCTGGTGCCGCGCCGGCGCACACCCGGCACATTCCTGTGAGTTTGTTCTGCAAGTTTCATGACCAGCGGGGTTATGATCGAGGAGGGCGGCGGTCACGGCGGCACGCTGCTACACACGTTGAGAGGGGCGTGCACCATGATTCGGGCACTCATTCACCTGGCCATTTTTATCACCACGGCACTCCTGGGTTTGCTGGTGGCCTCCTGGGCGCTGCCCGATTTCGTGCTGAGCCTGTCCGGCATCCTGATCGCCGTGGTGGTGTTCGCCCTGGCGCAAACCATCCTCACCCCGTTTATTGTGACCGTCGCAAAACGCTACGCGCCCGCCCTACTCGGCGGCATCGGCCTGATCTCCACCTGGGTGGCGCTGTTCATCGCAACGCTGGTGGGCGACGGGTTGCGCATCAGCGGCGTGATGACCTGGGTGCTGGGAACACTCATCGTGTGGTTGGTGAATGCCATCGGTGGCTGGCTGCTGCCGCTGGTGCTGCTGAAAAAGAAACTCGGTGACGAATCGTAGCCGCCAGGTGCCGCAGCGCCGCGAGCCGAGCAGTGCAGCCCAGTCAGACACCCAGGTCCAGCCCGCTCGGCTACACTCGACAGCGATGAATACCGAAACTTTTCGTGCAACGCAGGCCGCAGAACTTGCCGTGGTCACCAGGGGTGGCTTCGTCGAGTCCCGTCACATCGGCTCAGCCGTGGTGCTGGATCGCGCCGGTGAGGTGCGCGAAACGTTCGGCGCCCCGGAACAGCTCGTGTTGCCCCGTTCCGCACTGAAACCGCTCATCGCGCTGGGAATCCTGAGCGTAAGCCCCACGCTGCTGCCGGAGCTCACCGCAATCGCAATGGCAAGCCACGAGGGCACCCCGGCGCACGTGCTGCTCGTGCAACAACTCCTCACCCTCGCCGGGGTCACCGAAGACGCGCTGCAATGCCCGGAGGCACTGCCCGGCGATCGCGCGAGCAGGATCGCGTGCATCCGCGAGGGCGTCCCAGCCCGCAGCGTAACCATGTGCTGTTCGGGCAAACACGCGGCCATGCTCTTCGCCAGCACCGCGAACGGTTGGCCGGTGGAGACCTACTGCGACCCGGATCACCCGCTGCAACAACACATCCGGGACACGGTGCAGCGGTTCACTGGCGAAAAAATTACCGTCACCGTGCCGGATGGTTGCGGCGCTCCCGTGCACGCGGTCAGCCTGGGCGGGTTGGCGCGGGCGATCCGCAGGCTCGCCACCGCAGCAGAAACGTCGCCCTTTCCGCTGCACCGCAACGCCGCGCTGCTCACCCGCGCCGCACGGACGCACGGTTGGATTATTGCCGGACCGGGGCATCCCGACACACTGGTTATTGAACGGCTGGGCGTGTTCGCAAAGTTTGGCGCCGAGGGCATTATGGTGATGGCGGCCCAGGACGGCACCACGGTGGCCGTGAAAATGCTTGACGGCAGCCCCCGCGCCAGCACCATTGTGGCGTTGGAGTTGCTGGTGCGTGCCGGCTCCATTCAACGGGATGCCGTTGACCAGTTGCGCCCAGAGCTCGGTTTGGCTGTGCTCGGCGGCCGCACCCACGTGGGTGACGTGACGGTGACGCTGTAACGGCCTCGTGCCGGGCGGCGCACGGCGGGCGCGACGGCATCGCGTACAGTTAATCCGGTACGCGGCAGTGCCATGTACCGGAAGACAGAACAACTCAACACCCAGGAGCATCATGGCTAAGAAGGCACCCACCCGCACCGAGCAGCACGTTTTGCTGGGGGCGGGGTTCGCGCTCGGCTGCCTGGCCGCCGAGCTGCCCGGGCTCAGCTCAAACCGGCTCACCCTGGAACAGGCGTTTCGGTACGCCTGGCCGCGTTGGGAGGGTGCCCGCCAGTTTCCCGCGGTGCGGGTGTCGCTCACCACGAACGATATTTTTGACATTGTGGAACGCAGCGCCGGCCGAAAGGGACGCCCGGTGGCGTTCTTCCGGGCTGAGCCCGGCTTTGGTTTTGTTGCGGCGCTGCGCCCCGGTGTGGCGTCGGTCACGGACGCCGCAGCAACGCTTGAAGCCGGTTGCGGTGTGTCTTTGACGGCCTGGCGGGCCCTCGCAGAATACACCGCAACCGGCTTCTTCACTTCGGATCGCTAAGCGCTCAACTCGCCCCGGCGTCACCGGCCGGGTCGGTTTCGTCATCCGCGACGCCGCTGAACTGCGACTGGTAGAGGCGGTAGTAGGCACCCTGACGTTCGAGAAGCGTTTGGTGGTTGCCCTGCTCCACAATGCGCCCCTCTTCCATCACCAGAATGGTGTCGGCATCGCGAATCGTGGAGAGGCGGTGCGCGATCACAAACGAGGTGCGGTCGGTGCGCAGCGCCGCCATCGCCTGCTGCACAAGCAGCTCTGTGCGGGTATCCACCGATGAGGTTGCTTCATCCAAAATGAGCAACGACGGGTTGGCAAGGAACGCCCTGGCGATCGTAATGAGCTGGCGTTCGCCGGCGGAGACGGTGCCGCCGTCGCCATCCAGCACGGTGTCGTAACCGTCGGGGAGTTGCCGCACAAACCGATCCACCATGGTCGCTTTCGCCGCCGCCACCACTTCGTCGTCGGTCGCCTCAAGGCGACCGTAGCGAATGTTCTCCCGAATGGTGCCCTCAAACAGCCAAGCGTCCTGCAACACCATGCCCACCTGGGAACGCAACTCGTCCCGGCTCAGGTCCACAACATCCACCCCATCGATGGTGATGCGGCCGGCGGTGAGCTCGTAGAAACGCATCACCAGGTTCACCAGGGTTGTTTTACCCGCCCCGGTTGGCCCCACAATGGCGACGGTTTCGCCCGGCTTCGCGGTGAACGACAGCGACTCAATGAGCGGCTTTTCGGGGTCGTAGCTGAACGATACCTGCTCGAACGAAACGTGCCCGTCGGTGCGTTCCGGCAGGTGGCTCGTAGCCTGCTCCGGTTGCTGCTCATCGGCATCAAGAAACTCGAAAGTGCGCTCAGCCGATGCAACGCCCGACTGCAGCATGTTTGCCATGCCCGCCATTTGACCGATCGGCTGCGAAAACTCCCGAGAGTATTGGATAAACGCGGTAACGTCGCCCAGGGTAATCTGTCCCGAGGCGAACTTGAGCCCGCCCACAATAGCAATGAGCACATACGAAAGGTATGACACAAATGTCATGGCCGGCATGATCATGCCCGACACGAACTGGGCACCAAACGACGCTCGATACAGGCGTTCGTTGCGCTCCTCAAACAGGGCGAGCATTTCCCGCTCCCGCCCGAAGGCGCGCACAATTTCCTGGCCGGAGAACGTCTCCTCAACATGCCCGTTCAAGGCGCCGGTGTTTTTCCACTGCGCCGAGAACAGCTTCTGCGAGCGCACCCCGATCACCCCGGCGATGATGCCGGAGAGTGGCAACGCAATGAGGGCGATGAGGGCAAGCTGCCAGGAGACGACGAACATCATCACGGCGATACCGATCACGGTCAGTGCCGACTGCACCAGTTGTGAGAACGCCTGCTGGAGCGCCTGCTGAATATTGTCGACGTCGTTCGTCACGCGCGACATGACGTCACCGCGCTGCCGCGAATCAAAATAGCTGAGCGGCAGTCGGTTCAGTTTTTGTTCCACCCGTTGCCGCAGGTTGAAAACAACGCGCATGACCAGACCGTTCAGGATGTAGCCCTGCGCCCACATGAGCACCGACGCAACAGTGTAGAGCCCCAGCACGGCAAGAATGAGCCACCCCAGCTGGTTGAAATCAATGCCCTGACCGGGGACCACGTTGGAGGTTGCGAGCATGTCGGCAAAGTCGTCATCCCCGCCGGCCCTCGCCCCGGCAATGATGTCGTCAATCGGCACGCCCGCGGGCAGCTGCTTGCCGAGGAACCCGTTGACAATGACATCCATTGCGCGGCCAAGCACTTTCGGCGCGATCACCGTCAGCACCACCGAAACGACGACGAGCAGCACCACGAGTGACATGCGTGCCCGCTCCGGGCGCAGCAGTGAAAACAGCCGTTTCGCCGATGGCCAGAACTGTTCCGCCTTTTTCGCCGGCGGCCCGTCGCCAAACATGCCGCCGTCGTTCTCGCCGGGCGTGAACTCAACATCTTCCAGCGGATCAACGCTCACTGGAGTCTCCGGTTTGGTTTGTTTCGCCATGGCTATGCCACCCCTTCAACGCTCAGCTGCGATTGCACAATCTCTTGGTAGGTTTCGTTCGTTTCGAGCAGGCTCTCGTGGGTGCCCACGCCGGTCACGCGACCCGCGTCGAGCACCACAATCTGATCAGCCGCGGTGATGGTGGAAACCCGCTGCGCCACAATAATCACGGTCGCGCCCTCCGTTGCCGCGGCGAGCGCTTGGCGCAGTTTCGCATCGGTCGTGACGTCAAGCGCAGAGAACGAATCATCAAACACATACACGAGTGGTTTTGCCACGAGCGCCCGGGCGATACACAGTCGCTGCCGCTGCCCGCCCGAAACGTTTGTGCCGCCCTGCGAAATTGGCTCACCAAGCCCGTGCTCCTTGGCGCGCACGAACGCAGCGCCCTGCGCGATTTCTAGCGCCTCCCACAGCTCTTCATCTGTGGCCGAGTCGTTGCCGAAACGCAGATTCGACGCGATTGTTCCCGAGAACAGGTAGGGCCGCTGCGACACCAAACCAACCGTGCTGGAAAGCTGCCTGCGAGTGAGGGCTTTCACGGGCATCCCGTCAATCAACACCTCGCCAGACTGCGGGTCAAACAACCGCGGCAGCAGGTTTACCAGCGTGGATTTGCCCGCACCGGTTGAACCGACAATCGCGGTCACCTGGCCGGGTTGCGCGGTGAGCGACACCCCATTCAACACGGGATGCTCGGCACCGGGATACCCGAACGTCACGTTCTTCAACTCCACCAGTCCACGCACGGGGGTGGGCAGGGTTGGGTCGTCAGAGACGCTCAAACTCGCGGTGGTGTTCAGCACCTCCTCGATGCGTTCGGCGCACACCACCGCGCGCGGCACCATCATCATCATGAAGACGCCCATCATGACCGAGGTGAGAATCTGGAGCAGATACTGGAGGAACGCGGTGAGCGAGCCCACCTCCATATCCCCCGTCTCCACCCGCTGCCCGCCGAACCACAGCACCGCAGCGGTCGCCAAGTGCAGGATCATCATGATGACGGGGAACATCAGCACAAACAGGTTACCCACCCGCACCGAAACCTGCGTGATTGCCTCATTTGCATCGGTGTAGCGAGCCGTCTCAAACCGCTCCCGCACAAACGCGCGCACCACGCGAACGCCAACAATCTGCTCGCGCAGCACACCGTTCATTGCGTCCAGCCGCTCCTGCATCTGGCGGAACAGCGGCATGAGCAGGTACACCAGGAAGCCAACAATGCTAAACAGCAGCGGCACGGACACCCACACCAGCCAGGAAAGCGCAACGTCTTCACGGATGGCCATGATGATGCCACCGATGCACATAATGGGGGTGGACACCATGAAATTGAGTGCCATCAGCACGAGCATCTGCACCTGCTGCACATCGTTGGTGTTGCGGGTAATCAGCGTCGCGGTGCCGAACGTGCCGGTTTCGAGGGCGCTCAGCGAATCAACCTTGCGATACACTTCGCGCCGCAGGTCCCGCCCGATCGACATAGCCGTTTTTGCGCCAAAATAGATGCCGGCGATGGCCGTTGCAACCTGCACGAAACAGACGAACAGCATGACCGCGCCCGTGTTCCAAATAAAAGCAATATCGCCCTGCAGTGCGCCCTTGTCGATAATATCGGCGTTCAGGCTCGGCAAGTACAGCGCTGCAATCGTAGAAATTAGCTGCAGCACCACCACCGCCGTGATCCATGGCTTGTAGTGCCTGGCGTGACGAAGAATGAGGGAGAGAAGAACCAAGACACATCGCTTTCCGCGCCAAAAACGCATATTGAACAGAACCTATGATCATAGCGCTGGGTTGCGAACCGCGCAAGACGCGGGCTGTGTTGCTCCCGCGCTCGGCGGACACGCGGGCAAACAGACACGCGGACAAACGGACACGCGGCCAAACGGACACGCGGACAAACGGACACGCAGACACGCGGGCAAACAGACACGCGGGCGGCATTACATCCATATTCCGCGGGATCGCGGTGAACAGCACCCGACAATCCGGGTGCGCCACAGGAACTGCGCTACCCTCAATATGTTCACTCTACAGAAAGGCACAGCCCCATGATTCGTTCTTCACACCGGACAGCACTCACCATCGCATCCGGCATCGCGCTCGGAGTCGGTGCGCTCGGCAGCCTCGCGGGTTGCAGCACCACCGAACCGGCAGCGGACTCGACCGCAACCCCCACCAAAACCGCCACAAGCACCGCGTCAAGCACCGCCAGCAGCTCAGCCACGCCAAGCGCAGCCGCAGCAAGCGGCGCTGCGGCGTTCCAGGACGGCAGCTACAGCGCAACCGGCACCTACACCAGCCCGGCTGGCCCCGAAGCCATTGAGGTGTCGGCCACCATCGCCGACGGCGTCGTGACCGAGGTGACCGTAACCGGCAAAGCGACCAACCCCAACTCGATTCGCTTCCAAAAAGAGTTCAGCGAAGGCGTCTCGGCGCAGGTTGTTGGCAAGCCGCTCGAATCGGTTGAGGTTGACACCGTCGCCGGCTCCTCGCTCACCGGCGCAGGATTCAACGAAGCCATTGCGGCAATCCAAGAAGAGGCCCGTGGCTAGCCTCACGTTTGAAGCAATCGGGTGTCCGTGGCGAATCGACACGGACACCCCCATTGCCCCACACACCGCACAGGCCATCGCGCAGCGCATCAACGACTTCGACGCCGCATGGTCGCGGTTCCGACCCGACAGCACCATTGCGACACTCGCAACCGCACCCGGCGAAGTGACCCTCCCCCACGAATCGACGGCACTCGCCGAACTTTACGCACTGGCATACCGCGCAACCGACGGCGCAATCACGCCCTTCGTGGGCGGCCTCATGACGCACCTCGGCTACGACGAACACTACACGTTGCGCCCGCACGACGGCCACGCGAGCGTGCCAACCTGGGGCGTGGATGGTGACTGGCGGGGGCAACGGCTCCGGGCATCCACCCCATTGATGCTCGACATTGGCGCCGCCGGCAAAGGCAAACTTGCCAGCCTGGTTGCCGACCTGCTGCACGCTGCGGGGCACGACACCTTCACCGTTGATGCCAGCGGCGACCTGGTGCGGCGCGGCGAACCGATCAGGGTCGGCCTGGAACACCCCTACAACGCCAGCATGCTGGTTGGTGTTACCGAACTCGGCACCGGCAGCCTGTGCGCCTCGGCCAGTAACCGGCGCGCCTGGGGCGACGGGTTGCATCACTTGGTGGATGCCCGCACCGGCTCGGTCATCGAACGCGTCGTTGCGACGTGGGTGCGCGCCGAGGACTGCGCGGTCGCCGATCTCCTCGCAACGGCACTGTTCACCACGGACCCCGGTGAACTGGCTGCGTTTCACCGGTACGGCCCGTTCAGCTGGGTGCGCATGTTCAGTGACGGCACCCTCAACTGGGACACCGACTGGCCGGGTGAGCTGTTCGTGTAACGCCGGGCAAAAACCTGGCCGCGCGCATGCAGCGCTGCTCTGAAAGCAGCCGAAACGTGGTACCCCCAGTGGGACTCGAACCCACACTTGGACGATTTTAAGTCGTGTGCCTCTGCCATTGGGCTATGGGGGCCCGGAAATCAATGGTATCTAATGTTGGGTTGCCGCAGCGACACTGCGGCACAAACCCGGGGAAGCGCGTGCGACTGCAACCCTGCGCAGCCGACCCGTTTCGAGGTGAACGTCGAGTGACTGCGGGCGGCCGCACAGGTGCAACCGCCCGCAATCACCACGCCGAAACCTACTCGGTTGGGCGGGGCCGCGAAGCGTACTCCTCAAAGACCGCGCGCGGCTGCTGCACCGACTCGAGGTTGACAATGTCGCGACCCAGGAAGAAATGCCCAACCCAGCCGCCGAACACGCGCCACTTGCGCTCCCACGTGGGGATCGCCAGACCGTGGTAGAAGCGGTGCACGAGCCACGCAAGGTAGCCCTTAAGCACGATCTTGCCGGACTGGAACACGCCAACATTCAAACCAAGACCGGCAACGGCACCCAGGTTCTTGTGCTTGTACTCCGTCAACGCCTCGCCACGCAAATCGGCAACAATATTGCGGGCAAGCAGTTTCGCCTGACGCACCGCATGCTGCGCGTTTGGTACGCAGAACCCGCCGGGGCCGGGGGTAGATGAGATGTCGGGAACGGCAGACGTATCGCCAGCCGTCCAGGCACCCTCAAGCACGCCGTCGTCGCCCTCGACCCGCAAATCCGCGCGTGCCCGCACGTGCCCGCGCTCACCAATCGGCAGATCGGTGCCGCGCAGGAACGGACGCGGCATCACGCCAGCAGTCCACACGATGAGGTCCGACTCGAACGATTCACCCGTGGACAACTCGATAACGCCACCCTCCGCAGACTTCAACTGCGTATCCAGGTGAATGGTGGTGCCCAGGTTCGTCAGTTTATTCACCACCCATTTGCTGGTCTCCAACGCAACCTCGGGCATGATTCGTCCCATCGCCTCAATCAGGTGGAACTTGAAATCGCCAAACGCAATCTCCGGGTAGTGGCGCAGCAACGACGTCGCGAACGAGCGCAGCTCAGCCAAGGTCTCAATGCCGGCGAAGCCACCACCCACAACGGTCACCGTCAACAACCGGTCCCGCTCCGGGCCGGCCGGAAGTGCCGCGGCTTTCTCCACGTTGCTCACCAGGCGATCGCGCACCGCAACGGCCTCTTCGATCGTCTTCATGCCAATAGCGTTATCGGCGATGCCAGGAATGGGGAACGTGCGCGAAACCGAACCGGTGGCGATCACAATGTGGTCGTATGCAAACTCATACGCCTCGCCAGCATTCGGCGTGATCGTGACCGTTTTGGTCGCATGCGAAATGGCGGTGACCTTGCCCGCGACGCTGTGGGTGCGCTTCAAGTGACGGCGGCGTGACGTGACCGCGTGCCGGGGCTCAATCGAACCCCCCGCAACTTCGGGAAGAAACGGCAAGTACGCCATGTACGGCAGCGGGTCGACCAGGGTCACCTCAGCCTCCCCAGGGCGAAGCCACTTCTCCAACTTCCACGCGGTGTAAAAACCAGCGTAACCGCCACCAACAATAAGAATCTTTGACACGAAAAAACACTTCCTTGCGAGGTTCGACCGGGTGCGTGTGCGCAACACGGCACAGATTACAGTAGCGGTTTCACGCCCGCCGCAACTATCTTACCGGTCATTTCAACTGCTAGAGGGCGACCAGCCGCATTGTGACAGTGCAAGATCGCCAATCGGGTTCACGCCCGGCCCCGCAGCGAGCGCGTGACCAACCAACGCATGCAAACATTTCACGCGCACCGGCATCCCCCCAGCGCTCACCCCGGCCAGTTCCGGCACACTCCCCAGCGCCTCACGGTCAGCAATGTATGCCTCATGCGCCGCCTGATAGGCGGCACGCACCTCGGCGTCCGCGGCGAGCAACTCGTTGAATTGCACCATCGCGCCCTCCGCCTCAAGCCGCGAAACCGCCGCAACCGCCGCGGGGTGGCACAAATAATATGTGGTGGGAAACGGGGTGCCGTCAGACAGTCGCGGCGCGGTCGCCACAACCGTAGGTTCGCCGGAAGCAGTGCGGGCGGCGATGCCCAGCACATCCCGCGCCTCACGGCCAAGCTGTGCACTCACCACGGCAATGTCTTCCGGCGTTGGCGGAAGAAACGGTGGACGGGTCATGAGATACCTTTCAAAACAACACCCAACAAGAACGGGGCAGAGGGCGGGGGTGGCTTAGGGCGAGGGCGGGGCGGGATGGGGCGGGGTGGCTGAGGGCGAGGCGGGGTACGGTGGGCGCAGGTGGCGTGGGGCGGTTACGGGGCGGTTGCCGGGGTCGGGACCGGGGACGGGTCGGCCGCGGGGGTGAGCTCATCCACCGTGGCATTCGTCAGGGCCGCGCTCAGCAGCGAACCCGCAAGGGCGTTCACCCAGTTCGTTTCAATTTTCTGCAACTTGGGTGCGGGTGCGGGCTTGCTCACCTCCGGAATCGGCACGTCACGAATCACCAGCAGCTGATTTTGCCCAGGCATGACATAAAAGAGGCGGTTGCGAGCCTCAGAACGCACATAGGCAGGATCCTGCCACCTGGCCTGCTCATTCAACGCCTCCGCATACGCCTTCCGCTTCTGCTCAACGCTCGCTTCCAGCTGCGCAATCTGGCGTCGCTGATCAAAAAACGTGGAAAGCTGCGGGGAAAGCACCACGCCGGTGAGCAACAACAGCAACAACACCACAATTGCAAAGCCCGAAAAATGCAAGCCACTCAGCCACGTGCGAAAGTCACCCTCACGTTTCGCCACCAACAGCATCCTCCCAATCGAAACAGTGCGCGCGGTGGCCGAACCCGCCCCCGGAACCCGGCCACCGCTGGCGCAACCTCAACCGAGGTTACGCGTTAAACCGCGGAAACGCAGCGCGACCCGCGTAGTGCGCCACATCGCCAAGCTCCTCCTCGATGCGCAGCAGCTGGTTGTACTTCGCCACCCGCTCGCTCCGCGCCGGGGCACCAGTCTTAATCTGGCCGCAATCGGTTGCCACCGCAAGATCGGCAATCGTCGTGTCCTCAGTCTCGCCCGAGCGGTGCGACAAAATCGCGGTGAACCCTGCGCGCTGCGCCATCGCCACCGCGTCAAGCGTTTCGGTGAGCGAACCAATCTGATTCACCTTCACGAGCAGCGAGTTGCCCGCACCCTCGGCAATGCCGCGAGCGAGGCGGGCGGGGTTCGTCACAAACAGGTCATCGCCCACAAGCTGCACCCGGTCACCGAGCGCCGCGGTGAGGTGCTGCCAGCCAGCCCAGTCGTCCTCATCAAGCGGATCCTCAATCGAAACCAGCGGGTAATTCGCCACCAGGTCAGCGTAGTAGTCAGACATTTGCTGCGCGGTGCGAGCCTGACCCTCAAACTGGTAGGCACCGTCCTTGAAAAACTCGCTCGACGCCACGTCAAGCGCAAGCGCAATGTCCGTGCCCGGCTTGAAACCGGCATTCGTGATCGCCTCAAGAATCAAATCGAGTGCGGCACGGTTATTCGCCAAATCCGGGGCGAACCCGCCCTCGTCACCCAAACCGGTCGCAAGCCCCTTGCTCTTCAACAAGCTCTTCAACGAATGGTACGTCTCAACGCCCCACTGCAACGCCTCCGAAAACGTGGCCGCACCCAGCGGAACCGCCATGAACTCCTGAATATCCACCCCGGTGTCAGCATGCGCCCCACCGTTAATAATGTTCATCAGCGGCACCGGAAGCGTATGCGCGTTCGGACCACCCACGTAGCGGTACAGCGGCAAGCCAGCCGAATCAGCCGCCGCTTTCGCAACCGCCAAGCTCACACCGAGAATAGCGTTCGCACCCACCCGCTTCTTATTCTCCGTGCCGTCAACAGCGCTCAGCGCCGCATCAATCAGCCGCTGATCATCAGCCGCCATGTCCTCAATAGCAGGCGCAAGCTCATCAAACACGGCCGACACGGCAGCCTGAACACCCTTGCCCAGGTAGCGGCCAGCATCGCCATCGCGCAGCTCATACGCTTCAAAAGCACCGGTGGATGCCCCAGATGGCACCGCCGCGCGGCTCACGGTGCCATCGCTCAGGCCAATCTCAACCTCGACGGTCGGGTTTCCTCGTGAATCAAGAATTTCTCGGGCAATTACGGCATCAATGAAAGCCAATGCTGTCTCCTCAACTAATTCGGTCTCAGACCGGGAATGTGGGTGGAATCGAGTTCCGCCCACTAGTCTACGCGACAGGCCGCTGACGCACGAAGAACCAGGGGAACCAGGGGAACCAGGGGAACCAGGGGAACCTTGATTCAGGGTGTCAATCACCCAGCGGGCGCAACACCAAGTCCTCCGCGGCAAGCGACGCAGCCGAATCCGCAGTAACGGTGGCGAACTGCCCAAACCCCTGCTCCGCGAGGCGGGCGAGCTGCAGCGCAGCATTCTTCGCCCGCGCCTCAAGCCGCACACGCAACCCGCGGGCAACAAGCGCCGCTTTCAGCCGAAGCAACGCCGCTGGGTCGGTGCCCGCGGCATACAGCAGCGCCACGGCATCCACCCCCATCGATGCGTGCTGCGGCAGCAGATCAACGATGCGCTCGAAGCCGATCGAAAAGCCCACCGCGGGCACGTCCTGACCCAGGAAGCGGCCAATCATGCCGTCGTAGCGGCCGCCGCCACCAACCGAACTGCCCGAAGCCGGGTGGGAAATCTCAAAAATGGTGCCCGTGTAGTAGCCCATGCCGCGCACAAGTGTGGGGTCGAATCGGACGCTCACCCCGGGTGGCAGCGACCCGAGCGCTGCCCCGAGCTGCACGAGCGCGGTCACCGCGTCAGCGCCAAGATCGGCTGGCAGCACAGCCGCCATCGCTTCGGGGGTGAGCGCAACCCCGCCGGTGTGTGCGTGCGGTTCCATGGCGGTCAACAGTTCTGCAAGCGCCGCGGTGTGCGCCGGGTCACTGTCGGCCAGGTCGGCAATGACCCCCGCAACCCCAATCTTGTCCAGCTTGTCAACCGAAATCAGCACGTCCGCGTGCTGCGCCTCGGGGAAGCCGCAGTGCGACATGAGGGCAGACAGCAGGCGGCGATCGTTCAGCCGGATGACGCAGTCGCGCAACCCGAGCTCACTCAGCGCGGCGCTCGTGGCGGTAATCAGCTCAATTTCGGCAAGCGCCCCGGGCTCGCCAATTATGTCAATGTCCGCCTGCACAAATTGCCGGTACCGCCCTTTTTGCGGGCGTTCCGCCCGCCACACGGGTCCGATCTGCACCGAGCGAAACACGCCTGGCAACGCGGCGCGCTGGGTGGCATAAAACCGGGCGAGCGGCACGGTCAGGTCGAAGCGCAGCCCCAAATCGCACAGCGATTGTGGCGTTGCGGCATCTGCCGCGCGTTGCAAGTCGTCGGCGCTCAGCCCGCGCCGCAACACACCGAACGCCAATTTTTCGTTGTCACCGCCCAGACCGGCGTGCAGCCTGCGGGAATCTTCCATCACCGGGGTTTCCACCTCGTCAAAACCGTGCTGCGCATAGACGCGGCGAATGACGGCAAGCGCGTGCTCCCGGCGGGCTTTCTCGGCGGGCAGAAAATCGCGCATTCCACGGGGTGGATGTACTTGTTGAGCCATACGTTTGAGTGTACTGGATGCGCCAGCACGCAATTATTCGGCGCGTTCCAGCGCCTGCTCCACGTCCCGCAACACACCGCGCAGCGCCTGCTCCGCGTCCAACCCGGCGCCCCTGCCCGCCTGCACGAGACCGAGCAGCGCCTCACCGAGTTGCCGCTCGTGAACAATTGGTGGATGCTGCGCGTGCGCCAGTTCCACCACTCGCCCGTGCCGGTGTGCGCGTTCCAGCATTTTCTGCGCCAGGGCGAGTGCGGGCAGGCTGCGCGGGATTCCGTCGAGCACCCCGCGCGGGGCGGTTGCGTTGGTGCGTTGTTTCACCTGCTCCCACGTGCGCTGGAGTTCCGCGAGGGTCATCGGTCCCGCGTCGGCAAAGACGTGCGGGTGGCGGACTCTGAGCTTGTCGGCCGCGGCGGCGAAGACTGCGGCGAGTTGAGCGTGGGGTTCGGCGCTCGGCTCGGCGGGTTGCTCGGCGAGGAGCACGGCGTGCAGCAGCAGTTGGTAGAACACATCGCCGAGTTCCTCGCGCAGTTGTGCGGGGTGAGCGGCGGTGATGGCTTCGGCGAGTTCGAAGCTTTCCTCGCGCAGGTAGGGCACCAGGCTCTGCGCGGTTTGCGCCACGTGCCAGGGGCATTCGGTGCGTAGCCGGGTGATGACGAGCAGGAGGTCGTCGAGCGCCACCTGGATGGTTTGGCGGGTTTCGGGGCGTTGTGGGGCGCACATAATACCACTCTAACCCGGTTTTGCGATTCGTTGCCCGCTGCGGTGCGGCGATCACTATGATTGTGAGCAGGTGTGTCGGGAAGTCTGGTCGACAGTGTGTTTTTCCGAACCGAAAGGCTTCTCATGGGTGTCATGCGCTCAAACCGCACTTCGGCAGTATTGTTGAGCTGCGCGGCTGTGCTGGGGTTGGTGTTGGCGAACGGTCCGCTTGCTGAACCGTTGCACCACGTGCAGCATCTCCACGTCGGCCCGGCCGCGTGGGGGCTCGACCTGAGCGTTGGGCACTGGATCAGCGACGGCATCCTGGCGGTGTTCTTTTTTCTGGTGGCTATCGAGCTGAAACACGAGTTCACGGTGGGTGACCTGAACAGCGTGGGCAAGGCGCTTCGACCCGCCATTGCCGCGCTGGGCGGCATTGTGGTGCCCATTGTAATCTACCTGGTGTTCACGTGGGGCAGCGGGTTTGAGGACGGTTGGCCGATTCCCACGGCAACCGATATCGCGTTTGCGCTGGGGCTGCTCGCCATGGTTGGGCGCGGGTTGCCCACCGCGGTGCGGGCGTTTCTGTTGGCGTTGGCTGTGCTGGATGATCTTGCCGGCATTCTGTTTATTGCGGTGTTTTTCACGTCGAGCGCCAATCTTCTGCTCGTTGGGGTTGGCGCGGTGCTGGCTGCGCTGTTTGGGGTGTTGAGTGTCCGCTACGCCGCCCTGGTGCGCCAGGCTCAGCGACCGGGCCGACCGTCGCGACTGTTTCAACGGCGGATGCTTGTGGTTGCCATGATCCTCATCGCACTTGCCACGTGGGTCGCCGTGTACCAGTCGGGCATTCACGCAACCATTGCGGGGGTTGCGCTCGGGTTTGCGATGCACGGCAAGCCGGCGCACCGGGTGCGTTACCTGTTGGAGCCGCTGAGCAACGTGGTGATCTTGCCAGTGTTTGCGTTCTCAGCCGCACTCGTGACGATTCCTCCGCTGCGCGAGACCGCGCTGGAGGCACCGTTCTGGGGCATTTTGGTTGCGCTGCCCCTGGGCAAAATTGTGGGCATCACCGGTGCGGCACTGCTGGCCGACTGGTTGTTGCGCAAGCGCCAGCAACCGGTGCTGCAGCCCGGGGATTTGCTGGCGGCTGGCGCTCTCGGCGGCATCGGGTTTACCGTGTCACTGCTGATGAACGAACTGGCGTTTGCCGATCGGCGTGCCGTGGCTGACCAGGGGGTGCTTGCGGTGGTGTTGGGTTCGGCGATTTCGATTCTCGTAGCCGTGGTTATCATTCGGCTTCGTGCGGGGCACCACCGGCGAGCTGCCGCGCACGCCGGACACTAGTGCTGCGCCTGGCGGAGCACCCGCACATTAGTGTTGCGCCTGGCGGCGCACCCGTGGATCAATTGCGACCGTCACCAGGTCGATGATCAGGTTCGCCGCCACAATCAACAGCGCCGAGAAGAGCGTAAAGCCCACCACGAGTTGCAGGTCGAGCACGTGGACCGCATCGATGAGCAGGGCACCCAACCCCTGCATCGAGAACACGCGCTCGGCAATGACAGCCCCACCCAGCAACCCGCCAAGGTCAAGCGCAAACACGGTGACCACCGGGAGGATGGCGTTCCTGAGGGCGTGTTTCACGATCACGCTACGCTCGTTCAGCCCCTTCGCACGGGCCGTTCGAATATAGTCCTCGCCAAGCACTTCAAGCAGCTGACCCCGGGTGAGCCGGGCATACATCGCACCGATAATGAACGCGAGCGTGCACCACGGCAGCACCAGGTGATACGCCCATTGCAGCGGATCGTCAGCGAAAGGCACGTACCCGCCGGTCGGAAACCAGCGCAAGGTGAAGCCGAACAGTAAAATTGCGAGCGAACCAACCAGATAGCTGGGCGATGAAACGCCCGCAATTGCAACAGCCATGATGCCGCGATCAAGCGCGGTGCCCCGATGCAGTGCCGCGATCACACCACTCGTCACACCGGTGAGCAGCCAGAGCAGTGCGGCACCAACGGCAAGCGAGGCGGTGACCGGGAATCTGGTCAGAATCAGGTCGGTAACCGTGGCGTTCTGTTGGAACGAATAGCCAAAGCAGGGGCTAGGGCAGGATACCGCCGCCGGCCCCTCACCAAAACTGCGCCCCAGCACGATGCCCCGCAAAAACTCCCACAACTGCTCATACCAGGGCAGGTCGGTGCCAAGAAAGCTCGCCGCCTGCTGCAAGCGCTCCGGCGTGCAGGGGCGCCCGCAGCTCAGCTCAGCAGGATTTGTGGGCAGCAGGTAGAACACCGCAAACGTGATCACGGCGACAACGAGCAGCACCGCGAACATGGCGACAGCGCGCCGCACAAAGGCAAGGTACGGGTTCACCGGGAGTTCCTTTCGGTCCGCGCGTCAGCCTGCGCGTCAGTCCGCGCGTCAGCCTGCGCGTCAGTCCGCGCGTCAACCTGCGCGTCGATCCGCGCTTCGGTCCGCGCGGTGGCGGACTTCGGGTCGAGGGCGTCACGAAGACCATCCCCGAGGGCGTTAAACCCGATCGTCACCAGCAACAGCGCCAAACCGGGGATGATCAGATACAGCGGGCTCACCTGCACCCAGGTGACCGCATCACCGATGGTGCGACCCCACGACGGGGTTGGTGGGGGCACGCCAACCCCCAGAAACGAAAGCGCCGCCTCCGTGCCGATCATGCCCGGAATCATGATGGTTGCGTACACGATGATGATTGCGCTGAGATTCGGCAGCAACTGTCGGCCAAGCACATGCCCGGTGCGGGCACCCATTGCCTGTGCGGCCTGCACAAAGTGCCGCTCGCGCAAGCTGAGCGTGTGACTGCGCACAACGCGGGCAACCGCCGGCCAGCCGAAAAAACCAATCACCGCAATCATCAGCAGCGGTTTCGGCACATCGTCCGGCACGATGGTGTTGAGGGCAATGATGAAAATCAGTCCGGGAAACCCAAACATCACGTCAATCGCCCGGCTCACCCAGCGATCGTACCAACCGCCAGCGTACCCCGCGCTCACCCCGAACAGCACGCCGATCGTCACCGAAACCGCGGTGGCACACAACCCCACGGCAAGCGACGTGCGGGCACCATACAACACGATGGCGAACAGGTCGCGGCCGGTGAGTGGTTCCACCCCAAACCAGTGCGTGGCACTCACGCCACCCCCAAACCCGAGCGGGGCACCCGAATCGTCAAGCGCATCCAGGTGATACGTGTACGGGTCCTGGCCGGACAACGCGCACAGCAGCGGTGCGAATAGCGCCGCAACCACAAACACCAGCACCACAATCACCCCAAACCGGGCCCACCCGTCAGCGAGCAGGGCGCGAAGCACCGAGCGGCGGCCGCGAAGAGGCTCAGCGGCCGGCAACGCCGTGGTCGCTTCGGCGCGCACACCGCTCATCGCGAGACCACCGCTGCGGCCAGCTCGCGACGCAACCGGCGCCGCCGCTCCTGTTCGTCACGGTCAGCAACGGGGGCAGCCGCCAGGAGGCGTTTCGTGTAGTCATGTTCCGGGCTGCGCAGCACGCTCGCCGCCGGGCCATACTCAAGCACCTCACCGTCGCGCATCACCGCAACCTCATGGGCAAGCTGCTGCACCACCGCCAGGTTGTGGCTAATGAACAGGCACGCAAACGAATACTGTTCCTGCAGTTCAACCAGCAGTTCCAGCACGCTCGCCTGCACCGAAACATCCAACGCGCTCGTCGCCTCATCGGCGATCAGCACGCTCGGCCGGAGCGCCAACGCGCGCGCAATGGCCACCCGCTGCCGCTGCCCGCCCGATAGTTCGTGCGGAAACCGATCCACAAACCCCGCACCCAACCGCACCGCCTCCAACAGTTCCACCACGCGGTCCCGCCGCTGCTGCGCGCCCAGGCCGGCGTGCAACTCCAACGGCTCACTCACGCAGCGCGCAATCGTGAACCGCGGATTCAGCGAAGACGCCGGGTCCTGAAACACGAAGCCGATGCGGGAGCGCAGCCGGCGCAGACCAGCCCGCGATGCGCTGGAAAGCTGCACGGCATCCACCGTTATGGAACCGGAGCGAAGCGGCACCAAACCGGCAATCGCACGCCCAAGCGTCGATTTACCCGAGCCGGACTCACCCACCAACCCCAGCACCCTCCCGCGATGCAGCGACACCGAAACCTCGCGCAACGCAGATGTGGCCGCGCGCGCGCCGCGAAGCCGCACCCGCCGGGCGCCATACACCACGCTCGCGCGGTCAACCCGCACCACCGCATCGCCCAGCCGGTCAACGTCCCCCGGCACCGCCACGGCCTCCGGGCGCCCCGCCGGCACGCGCGCTTCAACGCTCAACTCGCGCAGTTTCGGCACCGCGGCCAGCAACCCCACCGTGTAGTCGTGCTGCGGGTCAGCCAACACGCTGCGCACATCCGCCTGTTCCACAATCTGCCCGTGCCGCATCACCGCCACCGAATCCGCCAGGTCCGCCACCACACCCATGTCGTGGGTGATCAGCAAAATGCCCAGCTGCTGCTCATCCCGCAGCGTGCGCAGCAGGTCCAGGATCTCCGCCTGCACCGTCACATCGAGCGCCGTGGTTGGTTCATCCGCGATGAGCAGCTGCGGGTTGCAACTAATCGCCATGGCAATCATGGCGCGCTGCAACTGACCCCCCGAAAGCTCGTGCGGGTATGAGCGCGCCACCCGCTGCGGATCGGGCAAGCCCACCCGCGCAAAGAGTTCCAGCACGCGTTGCCGGGTTGCCGACCACCCGCGCGTGACCCGGTGCACCCGCAGCGTTTCCGCGATCTGCTCACCCAGCGTGTAGACCGGGTTGAACGCGCTCATCGGTTCCTGAAACACGGTGCCCACCACTCGCCCGCGCAGGCTGCGGAACGTTTCGGTGCTGGTTCCATGACCCGGATGCCCGGCCACGTTCCATTCGCCACTCACCCGGGCCGCACCCGGCAACAACCCCAGGATCGCCATTGCGGTCACACTTTTGCCCGAACCGGATTCGCCAACCAGTGCGAGCACCTCACCCCGGTTGACCGTGAAACTCACTCCGGCAACGGCCGCGGAAGCCGCAGCCCCCGCGGCGAACGAAACCCGAAGGTCCCTCACCGCGAGGACTGCGGACGGCGAATCTAGACTCATTTGTTGAGCGTAACCTTCAAATAGTTCGGGTAGGCGGGGAACTCACCGATGAAAATGTTCCGCACGTTCGAACCGGCGAGGAAAGACTGCTTCATGTAGCCCAACGGAACCACCGGGGCATCCTCAAGGATGCGCCGATCGACCGCCGCCCAACGCTGCCCAGCCGTCTTCGGATCAACCGTTGCGGTGGCCTCGTCGATCAGAGCATCCACCTCGGGGCTCGCATAGTGCGAAATGTTGTAGCCGCCGTTGCCGATTTGGCTGGAATGGAACAGTGGCTGAATGTTGGCGTTCGGGCTGGGGAAATCGGGCTGCCACGATGCCAAGTTCAGGTCATAGTTCCCCTCCGCAGCGCTCGACTCCGAAAGGTACGTGTTGCTATCGACGGGTTTGATGGTCACCCCAATCCCGGCACGCTGCAACCCCTGCTGGATCGCCTGTGCCTGCGCGAGCGAAGCATCATCGTTCGCGGTGAGCAGGGTGAGGTTCAAATCGTTGGCATGTCCGGCCTGCGCCAGCAACTGCTTCGCCTTCTCCACATCGCCCTCGACGGGTGCGGGGTACAGATCAAACTCCTCCCGCCCTGGAATGCCGGGCGTGATCAGCGTGGTCGCAATCTGCGCAGCCTTCTCACCGCCAGACGCGATCAGGAACGCCTTCTTATCGACCGCATACTCGATGGCTTGACGAACCGCGAGATCATTCAGCGCGGGGCGCTGCGTGTTGATGGCCAAATAGCGCAGCGGACCCGCGGGCGACGTAACCACCCGCTCCTGGGCGGCCGGATTTTTGGCAACCAGCGCGAGCTGCGCTGCGCCCAGCGACTGCGCACCAAACGCGTCCTTCGCTTCGCCCAGATCACCAATCAGCGACTGCGCGGCAGTGCCACCATCCTGGCTCATCTTAAAGACAATCTTGTCCGGACCGGCCGTGCGCACCTCATCAGTCTCCCGAGACCAGTTCGGGTTGCGACTCAGGGTCAATGCGGTGCCCTGCTGCAGCGACTCCACCTGGTAGGGGCCGGTAGCCACGGGGTGCTCCCCATACGTCGCCGGGTCGTCACTCGCCTGCGGCACCGCCGAGAATGCGGGCATGGACACAATCCAGGGCCAGTCGCCAAACGGCGCGTTGAGCTGGAACACAATCGTCTTGTCATCTGGCGTTGCAATGGAATCCAAATGCGCACCACCGTAGGGCCCCGTATACCCCTCGCCGCCCGCGAGGAGCGTCTTGTGGTAGCTCAACCCGCCCGACAGTTCCGGCGCGAACGAACGCTCAATGCCATACTTAATATCGGCCGACGTGATGGGGTCCCCGTTCGCAAAGGTGAGGCCATCTTTCAGGGTGAACGTCCACGTGGTGCCATCAGCGCTCGGCGTGCCGGTGTCCGTGGCGAGGTCAGGCACCACCCGCGCGGGCTTGTCCGGGCTGATATCCCAGGTGGTCAAGCGCCGTTCAATGAGTGCGAGTGACGTAATCGCCAACGTCTGGCTCTTCGCCGGGTCCAAATTCATTTGCGTCGCACCGGTCAGAATCGTGAGCGTTCCGCCAGTCTGCGCTTCCTGCGTCTTCGCGCCAGCCGACGCGGTGCTCTCGGGTTCGCTCCCCGCACACGCGGTCAAGGCAAGGACAGCGCTCAAAGCGAGGGCACCAAGTACGTTCCGTTGTTTACTGCTCAACTGTTCCCCCAAGGTGTGGTGAATGTTGCCTGAAATGCCCACCCGTGCGACGAAAACATCAGCTGCGGGCGACCATGCGGGGTTGGGAATAACCTCGCAGCACCGAGACTATCCCGCGCCACCACCCACCAACCGCACTGTGACGCCACATGACGTCACCCGGCATCCCCCTCTGGAAGAATCGCGGTAAAGAACTGCTCAACCCACTCCACCAAAGCCACCCCGGTCAGCGCCACGCCGTGCGTCACCGGCAACGGCACACTCAACGAACCAGCCGCAGCGGTATACCTGGATCCCGGGTACATGCGCTGCAACCGCAGCTGCCGAGAATCGGGCAAATCAACCCGCTCCACCTTCAGTTGCGAGCCCAACGCCAGCACCTTCGTCAAGCCCAGCTTCGCCGCGCGGCGACGCAGCATCGACACCCGGTAGAGCTGATGCACCTCAACCGGTGGTTTGCCATAGCGGTCGGTGAGCTCCTCCATCACCACATCCAACTGCTCCGCAGAGGCCATGGCAGAACTCGCCGTCGAAAACTTCTGATACGCCTCCAAGCGCAACCGTTCACTCTCCACATATTCTTCCGGAATGTGCGCCACGACCGGCAATTCCAGGTTCAGCTCGGTAGCAACCGATTGTGGGATGCCGCGGAACGTTGATACCGCCTCTCCAATCATGCGCAGGTACAGATCGAAGCCCACCCCGGCAATGTGACCGGATTGTTCACCACCCAGCAGGTTACCGGCACCACGAATCTCCAAATCCTTCAACGCAACCTGCATACCCGAACCCAGTTCGTTATTCGCGGCAATTGTTTCAAGCCGCTTGTACGCGGTTTCGCTCAACGGCGCGGTCTCGTCATACATGAAATAGCCGTAGGCGCGTTCCCGCCCCCGCCCCACCCGGCCACGCACCGGGTGCAGCTGGCTCAAGCCGTACTTGTCGGCGCGGGCAATGATGATCGGGGTTGCGTTCGCGATGGCTAGACACGTCTCAACAATCGTCGTCGACACGAGCACGTCAAACCGGCGCTCCCAAAAATCGACCACCACCTGCTCGAGGGCAGCCTCAGACATTTTGCCGTGCGCCACGGCGATGCGGGCCTCCGGCACCAACTCGGCCAAATGCGCCGCCGTGCGGGTGATACTCGACACCCGGTTGTGCACAAAAAAGACCTGCCCCTCGCGCAGCAACTCCCGCCGAATCGCCGCGGCAATCTGCCGGTCTGAGCGCGGCCCCACAAACGTCAAGATTGGGTGCCGATCCTCCGGCGGGGTGGCGAGCGTTGACATTTCGCGAATACCGGTCACAGCCATTTCCAGGGTGCGCGGAATGGGCGTGGCGCTCATCGCCAGCAGGTCAACGTTCGTTTTCAACTTCTTGAGCGCATCCTTGTGCTCCACCCCGAAACGCTGCTCCTCATCCACAATCACCAAACCCAGGTCTTTATATTTCACCGACTCGGCAAGCAACCGGTGCGTGCCAATCACCACATCCACCGAACCGTCTGCCAGTCCAGCCAAAATCTCCCGCACTTCGGCATCGCTCTGAAACCTGCTCAACGCGCGCAACTGCACCGGAAAGCCCGCAAAACGGTTGCGGAACGTTTCCGCATGCTGCTTCACCAGCAGCGTGGTGGGCACCAACACCGCCACCTGCTTGTTGTCCTGCACCGCCTTAAACGCCGCCCGCACCGCAATCTCCGTCTTCCCAAACCCCACATCGCCAGAAATGAGGCGATCCATCGGCACCGGCGATTCCATGTCGCGCTTCACATCGTTAATCGTCGTCAACTGGTCGGGGGTTTCCGCAAACGCAAACGCGTCCTCAAGTTCACGCTGCCACGGCGTGTCCGGCGAAAACGCGAAGCCCGCGCTCGACATGCGCGCCGAATACAGCTTCACCAACTCCACCGCAATATCCCGCACCGCTTTGCGGGCACGCCCCTTCGCGGCCGCCCAATCCGAGCCGCCCATCTTACTCAGCGCCGGCGCCTCCCCACCGACATACCGCGACAGCTGATCCAGCTGATCCGTCGGCACAAACAACTTATCCGCGGGGTAGCCCCGCTTCGACGGCGCATACTCCAGCGCCAAATATTCCCGCAACGACTTGGTGGCGTTCCGCCCAGAACCCGTCGTGATCTCGCGCTGCGTGAGCTCCAAAAACCGCCCAATCCCGTGCGTTTCATGCACCACATAGTCGCCCGGGCTCAACTGCAGCGGATCCACCACGTTTTTACTACGCCGGGCCACCTTCTTCGCCTGACCGGCCTGGTAACTGACGCTGCGACCAAAAAAATCAGCCTCCGTCAGCACCGCAAACCGCACCGACTCCAACACGAACCCAAACTCCAGCGTGCTCGGCGCAACCGTGACCAGCCCAGCCTCGGGCGCGTCCTCCACCACCGCACGCAAACGATTCGGGATGCCGTGCTCCGAAAGCACGTCACACACCCGCTCAGCCGTCCCCGACCCCTGCGCGGTCACAAGCACCCGCCACCCCGCACGCACCAACCCCGAGACGTATTCCGTGGCACCGTCGACACTGCCATGGAAGCTGGGAGGCTGCTCGGCATCCACCCGAATGGATGCTGCGAAGAAACCGTCCGGACTCACCTCCCCCAGCTCGGCGGCCGCCTCATCCGCGACGAACTCGCTCAGCGTCCACCACGGTCGACTCCCGCGGCTGGCGCGCAACTCGTTCAGCGTCCAAAAATCGCCCGCATCGAGTTCGATCGGCGCGCTCGCCCCCGCACTTGCCGCCGTCCAGGCGGCCTCCAGAAACTCGCGATTCGTCTCAGCGAGGCTCACCGCACGCGAAGCCACCTTCTCCGGCGCCACGACGGCCACCGCGCAGCGCGCCGGCAGGTAGTGGGTGAGCGGCACGAGCCGATCCACCAGCACCGGGGTGAGGCTCTCCATACCCTCAGCCGGGATGCCGTTCGCAATTTTTTCGAGCATGCCCGCCAAGCTTGGTGCCCGTTCCGCGAGCGCCGCAGCCCGGGCACGCACCGCCTCGTTCAGCAGCAGCTCCCTGGCCGGGTGCAGCTCGATGCGGTCAATGGTGCCCGGGATGCTTCGCTGATCGGCTACATGGAATGCCCGCATCTCGTCAACCTCGTCGCCGAAAAACTCGATTCGCCACGGGTGGGTTGCGGTCGGTTCAAACACGTCAAGTTGCCCGCCGCGCACCGAAAACTCGCCGCGCCGGGTCACCAAATCCACCCGATTGTAGGCGAGGTGAATGAGTTGTTCCGTTGCCTGGGTGAGCGTGATGCGGCGTTCGCCGGAAACGAGTTCCAGCGCCGGTACCTGCAGCAGGGAATCGGGCAGGGGTTGCAGGGCGGCGCGCACCGCGCCGATCACGATGAGGTGCTCGCCGGTGTCCGGGTTCCAGTCGCGAAGCGCACGCAGCACCGCCAGCCGCTTCCCGACCGTTTCGATGCTGGGGCTGAGTCGTTCGTGGGGCAGCGTTTCCCACGCCGGAAAGTCCAGGATGCGCGCCCCCGGGTGCACGCTCGCGAGCGAATCGCGCAGGCGTTCGGCTTCCCGCCCGGTGGCGCAGATGAGCATGATCGCCGCCCCCATACCGGCCGCACCGCGCCCGTTGAGCAGCCCGGAAACGAGGTGCGGGGCGAGCGCTGCCGGCGCGGAAAAGTCCGCGTGTTCGTCGCGGTAGGTGAGCGCGCGCGCGAACGCTTCGTCCTGGCAGAGTACCGTTTGCATTCCCTGAAGAGTCACTGCAATATTCTACCCGGCGCTGGGTCGCGAAGCGCTGCCGCTGGATCAGGGTGCAGGACAGGGCTTCTACAAAGTTAGGGATCGAGGAGTTTGCATGCCTGTTCGGGATGGTATTGGTTGTTTTGGCAGGCTTGAACCAGGTGGTAGGCGCTTTTTCTTGTTGTAGACCCTGAGACGCTTTCGTTCTCAACAAAAAATATGCCACCCAAGCAGTTCCAGATCTCCGAACGGATATTTGTTCACTCAGACGATTTAGGTGATCTCAGTGAGCCTATGTTGCTCGCGCCCATGCCAAGGATTAAGCTAACCAGGCCGACCGCAGAGACAAAGATGGCAGGAATGATATTACCTACACGCCCCTCAGCGTCCGATGAGTACCCCTCGAGGATTGCCCAAGCAATTCCGACAACAACGAGGGCTGACCCAGCAAGAACTAATAGCTGTGACCAAAACCGAGTGCGTCGTTTACCAATCATGGGTTACACGCCGCAGTAACGGTAGCCCAATAGCTGACGTTTGGCCGCCAAGAGTCGAGATTCCAAGGAGTCTTGAACGGCGCAAAATCCCGATGGCACAGCAACTGATTGTAGTATTTCTTGCCCTCGTATGTCGAACTTACATAGAGTTTGTACTCCGCCCAGTAGTTACTGAACGCAGTCAAGGACCAGCTATTAGTTGGGGTAACAGCAACCGTCGTCCCCTGCCTAACTGATTTAACTTGGACCTTCGAGATATATTTTCCTTTCACTGCGGGATCCGCGACAATTGGATAGGCATAACCGACATTGTGGTTTACAACTTGCACGAGATCATTTCCGGCAATCTCGTAATGAGTATCCACCGCCACGCCGTTTGCATCGAGCGCCCATGCAGGCTCAACCATAGCTATAGGCAGGCCATCAGAACCTAGGATTGCAAAGTAACCATCTCCCGCATCAATGAGTTCACCACCGTCAGGCAACGTGAGGGGATAGACGAACCGAGACGGAGCTTCAGGACCATCAATCACGATTGTGATTTGCAGCGTACCGTCAGGTTGTGGAATGGGTACAGTGCTTGATCCGTCGTTGTTATCGTAAACCGCAAGACCCAAATCACCGTACTCAGCTTCGTTTGCATGCTGAGCATTAGGTAGGCCAATCACAAACGGTTCGGCACCATCTTGGCTGAAGTTAACACCATCTGAGGGGACATCTGGAATGTCAACCTTCACGATGCTATCTGGGTTGGTTGGGTCAAGCATCGGCTGAGCGACCACTGAACGCCCAAAATCATCTTCTTCCAGGAGTTCCTGGTTCGCGACGACGACACCCTCGTCGGTCGAAACCATTTCAATTGATTCAGGTGCGATGTTCGCAATAGCACTGATAGCGTCACTCGATTTGTCTTGCTCTACAGCCAAGTACGGTGATGTCACGGCATATGCGGCAGTTTCCCCCAGACACATTGTGAGAGCAGTCGCACCAGCAAGGAAAACGAGCGATTTTGGCCAGGATTTTATTTTAACCATAGTGATCTCTTTTGATTACAATCTTCCACAAAATCACCCAGGTGGGGAATCTCAAGGCTTACTGTAGCAGAAAGTACTTGCGCTCTGTCAAGAGCCATAATTCAACGAGTCTCCCAGTGCTTTTACAGAGATCTGTGGTTCCGCGGGTTCGGTTACCAGGAGCTCTTCACATGCCACTAAACGTCCACACCACTCTTTCAGACGAACTCGCACGCCGGAACACGTTCGCCCCGTCAGATACGCTCACACTCGATCCGACCTCGTTGCTTACGGCGCTAGGGCAGATCCCAGATCGTCGGGAAAAAAGTGGCATCAATTTCATGCTCCTACAATACTTGCCACGCTTACGTTATCGAAAACAGTGATCTCGTTCGAAGGGAAAGAGATCAACGGAGCGAAAAAACGAAATCCCCTCATCGCACCACTGCTCGCTCAACACGAGCACCTTGCCGGGGCAGTGATCATCGCTGCCGCGTTACACACACAACGAGCACACGCGAACCTGATCGTGGACATCGGGGCACACTTCGTGTTTACCGCGAAACGCAACCAGAAACACGTCCGACAACACGCGGAAGAACACTTCCGCGCCAGACATACGCCACAATTCGCCACGACTGAATATCTGCACGGCAGGCACACTACCCGCAGTATCACTGTCCTTCCCGCACGGGCAGGGTTCCCGTTTCCCCATGTCAAACAAATCGCTGGGATCACCCGTGATCACTACTACCACGACGAAACGAACAACACCCGAGAGACCGTGTTCGTGATGACCTCGCTCGGAACCGCGGACGTTACCCCACACGAACTCGCGGATATGGTGCGCAAGCACTGGGGAATCGAGAACGGGGTGAACTGGGTACGAGACGTCACGTTTGGTGAAGACCACTCACAGATACGAACCGGCAACGCACCACACGCCATGGCAACACTCCGAAACCTCACGATCAATCTCCTCCGAACCGCCACCACCACCACCAACCTCGCTCAAGCCCGCCGGAGCAACCGGCACCACCCCGAACAGGCATACAAACTCCTCAACCCCTAACTTTGCAAATGCTCTGCGCTGCCGCGGGTTCGCCTCGCGGGTTGGGTTCAGCGTGCGCGCGGTGCTCGAATCCCGGCGGCGCGCGTGGTCCGCCCCAGCGCCGCGCAGCCAAGCAGTACGGCAAGCGCGCCCAGCCCGGCGAGGGTGCCGGTGTGCGCGGCACCGGTGCGTGCCAGCGTGCGGGGTGCCGGGGTTGGGCTCACGGATGGGCTTTGGGTTGGGCTTTGGCTTGGCGGTTGCGTGGGGTCGGGGGAATCATGGTCGCTGGGTTCGCTGCTCGGTTCCGGGGTTCGGTGTGACGGTTCGGGCGAGGGGGGCGTGGTTGGTGACGTGGACGGCGACGGGGATCCGGTCGGGGAAATCCTTGGCGATGCGCTTGGCGATGCGCTCGGCGAGGCGCTCGGCGACGCGCTGGGTTCCGGGCTTGGTTCCACAAACCCGCCTTCTTTGTATACGACAACCGCTTCTGCTGAAACGTCGAACGGTGTGCCGAATGATGAACCACTCAGGGTTGCTGTGTTCACGACGCCCTCGTTGGCCACGTCCGCGGCGGTGGTCACATAGGTGCAGGTGTAGGTTTTGAAGTCATCGGGTTCGGGCAGCGAGACGTTGTTCACCACCAGCCCGCAGAGCGGGTCACGCAGCGTGCCGGTTTTCGCGGTTTGCCCGGTGTTGGTGGCGCGCAGGGTGTAGGTGAGGGTGGTGCCCGCCTTGCTGAATTCCGTGGGTTCGACCGTTTTTTCGAGCGTCACGTCGCTATCTGGCACCAGGTTCTCCACCAGCCAGTCTTCCACCTCGCCGGCGAGTCTCACGCCGACAGGATTCGGGGCGGCACCGTCATCAATCGAAAGTCGCATCCGCAGCCAGGAGTCGCCCGGTTGCGCCTGCGCAGGGAGCGCGATCTGGTGCGTCACGGTGCCGGAGTTGGCTGGAACGGGAATATTGGCGATCAACTCTGTTGCGGCATCCAACGTGTTATCGAAATTGCTGTCAACCCAAGCCCAGAGCACCGCGTCACGACCGAGGGTGTTCGTCACCGGGACGGTGAGCGTCTTGGTGGAGCCAACGGGCACCACGATGCGCGCGCTGTCGATGCCGTCGTCTTCGTCCTGATCGATGAGGCGGGCGTCGCCCTCGTTGGTCACCGAATCGCCGATGAGCAGTTCGCCCTGGGCAAGGGGGCCGTCGAGCGCGAGGGCGTGGCGGGCACCATTTTGGGCAATTGTGGTTTGTTCGTTCAGATCGGCATCACCAAAATCAAGCAAAACCGGGGCGTTGGGGCAAGCCGCGCCGTCATTTTGACCGGAAACCGGCCCTTGCGCAAACGCCACACCCGTGCCGGCGAGCACGTCTGCACGGATAATGAGCCCCGAGTTGTTGTCGGAACCGTAGAGGTAACCGTTCGAATCTGCGTAGGTGGCACCGAATGAGGTTTGCGCCCCGTTGATGTCGCCGAGGTTCGCCGCGACCGAGAGCACGCCC
>CAYTSH010000001.1:0-44844 GCA_964440395.1 uncultured Microbacteriaceae bacterium | reverse complement strand
CACCAACCCACCCACCACCTCCCCCACCTCGCTCTGTCGTCGCAGTCTCTCCCTGCCACCCACCCACCTGCTCGGCGTTCTTCTGCAGTGCCAGCAGCATGGCGTTTGTTGACATGGGGAAGTCTGCTGCCAGCGCCACACCGGCTCGAGCGGTTCTGCACCCACCCGAATCTGTGGGCTGAGCAACCCAAGGTCGGGGTCACCAATCGCCGCCAGCACTCCTCGCTGCGCCTCGGACAGCACGTTGAGGCTCGCACAGTGACCGTTGCTGTGCAGCTCTGGCAGCGCAACGCGCAGGTTGCCGGTGGGGTGCAGCACCGGATGGTTCGTGATTTCTGGTGCGAACGTGGTTAACGATTCGGGATGCCCAACACCGGCCGTTCCCCCAGCCGCGCTCCCAGCCGGCTCGCTCATGTGAGCCCCAGCAGTCGTGCCGCGTTTCCGGCGAAAATCAGGTTCCGGTCGGTTTCGGGGATGCCCATTTCGCGCACGGCCCGCACCTGTTCGGTGTAGTAGGCGCGGGCAAGGCCGCGGGGGAAGGAACACGAATCGGAGCCGAACAGGATTCGTTCCGGGCCGATGGTTTCATAAAACTTGCGAAACAGTGCGGGCACGCTCAGCGGGTAGGGCATCCAGCGCACCCACTCGTTGTTGCCGGACGTGTCGACCATCACGTTTCGGCACGCCCACGCCAGGTGCAGCAGTTCTTGCGGGTAGCCGCAGCCGAAGTGCGGCACCACGAACGTGGTGTAGGTGAACGCTTTGGCGACGTTGTGCAGGCGCAGTGGGTTGATGTTTTCGTGGAATGCAACCCCGCCGCCGCCGTCCACCGGACCAAAGTGGATGAGCACGGGAATGTTGCACTCTTCTGCAACGCGCCACACCGGGTAGAGGTCGGGGTGGTCGATGGGGCCACGCAGTGCGGGTGCCACGAGTTTGTAGCCGCGCAGACCGTCCTGGGTGACGGCACGACGCAACGTAGCCGCAGCATCCACCCCAAATGGATCGTGGTGGGCAAAGCCGAACATGCGTTCACGCCCCGCCACGGTTGCCGCGAGCGCGTCGTTGCCCCCGCCGGAGACGAACGCGATGGCGCTGAGCTGTGCCGAATCAATCTCGGCCTGCCAGCGGGTTGCTTGCACCGCCGCCGGGGGTTCCTGGGCTTCGGGGAAGGCGAACCCGTAGTTTTGCCACCACTGTTCCTGATACCAGCGCCAGTCTTCGCGCAGTTTCGCAAACTTTTCTTGGCCGTGTTCGGCGATGTAGCGTTCGTTGCCGTAGTCGTCGAAATCGTCGGGTGCGGGAAAATGCGCGTGAAAATCGATAATAGGAAAGCCCCAGATGCTGTCACGCAGCAACTGCCCGCTCATGACACACCCACGACATCTGCGAAGATGACGGTCTGCACAAAGTGGCCTTCGTGCGCGTGTCCAGAGCCCGGCATGAGCGCAGCGGTGTGTTGCATGAGTTTCTCTCGATCTTCAGTTGCTGGCGCCCACGGCGCCCAGGGGGCGAGTGCCAGGAACTCTGGTTTTGTTCCGGCGTAGACAGCATATTCTGCGGGGTCGCTCGGGTGTTGTTCGGCGCAGCCAACAAACGCCTGCGGGGGTGCTGCCGCACCCCGCCGGGTGATGGATGACTGCCCGTCGAACATGACATCAAGCAGTGCGCCGGTCATCATTGGGGTGACGTTCATGGCGAACTCGACCGTGGGGTCGGCGACAGCCCGCCACACCGAGGACATCCACTCAAGCGGCTGCCAGGCGCCCGAAGCTACGGGCCACGCCCAGGGACCGGCATTCGCGTCGGACTGAATCATCAGCCGCACCCCGAGCGCGTCCTGCCCGGCGGCATATGTGACGTTCAGATCGGCGAGCGGGTCGAAGCGTTCCGGCCGTTCGCCGAACGGGTATCCGTAGGCGAACGCGGGCAAACTGGTGGCGAAGCCCACGGGCACACCCGCAACCCGGGTCGGCCCGGCGTGCTCCTGGCCAGCCTCGCCGTGACTCGGCCCGGCAACGATGCCCAACAGTGTTTGTTCCATCTCGGTGAGCGGCACTTTTTTGTTGTGTGCCAGCAGGTTGCGGCGCCAACCGGGCACGTCGGACGGCTGCACCGAGTGGGGTGCCCACAGGAAGGTTTGGTTGTACACTTCCGGCGCGCTGGCGAGCGTCACCGTCGATGCTGGCGCGTGCGGGTCGCCAAAGCGTTCAATGAGTGCGGGTTCGCTCGATTCGTGCACGTCAGGCAGGTACCCGCCGGCAACCACAAACACACCAAACTCCCGGGCAAGTTCGCTGAAGGTGTTGGCAAAGCCGCACACGATCGTGTCGCACGCCGCTGTGAACAGCGCGGAGCGTGGGTCGAGTGCGCCGAAACGCTCGGTGTACGCCGCAAGCTGCGGGGCGTATTCACCGGCGAGCTGCGTCAGCGCGTCAAGGAGCGCCACCGGATGTTCTGAAAACGGCACCCCACCCGTGCGCACGCGATCACGAAAACGTTCACCGCGCTCCCCGAATGCCAGCGCGAGCAGTCCGATTGCTTCCGGAAACACCACGAGCGTTGGCTGACCGGCAACCCGATACGGTTGCACATGCTCCACCATGAGGGCGCGCATCGCGGCGGCAAAGCTGTCGGCATGCTCGGCGTGCTCAATGTTGATGCGATACTGCACCGCAAACACGCGCAACGGCGCGCTCATCTCGGCGGGCGCGACCCACCCGCGTGTCGGGAGGGTGCCTGGAGGCTGCGGTGCTGCGTTCATTGCCGTACATCCTTGTAAACGTTGCGGGCGTCTGGAATCCGCCCGAGTCGCTGCAACGCAGCACACAACGACAACTGGCGCTAAGCTACTGTCGACCCGTTTGGGCGAATACCACCAGTGTAGAACACCCCACCGACATTGCCTGTCGGTGCCGGCCTGAGGATGCGCAATGAAGCCAACGTTCCGAAACTCCCCGCTCAACTTTGGGCTGGCAAATCTTGCGATTATGCTGCCCAGCACGGCGTTCTCACTGTTTTACACCTACTACTATGTGGAAAAACTTGCGCTGCCGTTGGCACTGTTCACCCTTGGCCGCAGCATCTATGTGGTGTGGGATGCCGCGGTACAGCCGGTCAGCGGCTACCTGTCCGACCGCACCCGCACCCGGTGGGGGCGCCGCAAACCGTGGATCGTTGCCGGGATTCCGGTCTACATCGTGAGCTTCGTGCTGCTCTACAGCGCGCCCAGGTTCGACGACGACATCAGCCTGTTCATCTGGTTTCTGTCTTTTCAGCTGCTGTTCGAAGCGAGCATGGCGATCATTTCGGTGAATTACCTGTCGTTACTGCCCGAACTTTTCACCTCGGACACGCAACGCGCCAAGGCGAGCCTGGTGCAGCAGGTGTGTTACATCATCGCGTTGCTGGTGGGCACCGGGCTGACCCCGCTGCTCTACGAGGCAATTGGGTTTCAGGGCATGGCAATGCTGTATGCGGCAGCATTTGGGGTGCTCATGATCATTTCGATGGCGTTCACGCGGGAAAATCCGGCCGCTGCCGCCGCCGAACCGCTCGGTTTACTGGACTCGTTCCGGGTAACGCTCCGTAACGGCCCATTCTGGTGGTTCAACCTCTCGTTCATGTTTTCCGCCGCCGTGCTGGGCCTCATCTCAACCACCATCGCGTTTTACGCAAAATACGTGCTCCACCTGGCCGACGCCTCAGTGTCGCTGCTGCTCATGGCCACGTTTGTTTCGGTGATTCCCATGGCGTACCTCTGGTATCGCGTGGTGCAGCGCACCACGCCACTCACCTGCTACCTCGTTTCGATTGCGGGGTTTATTGCCTCGGTCGTTCCATTATTTTTCGCGCGCGATCTGCTCGGCGGCATCATTGCGGGCGTGGTGTTGAGCGCCGGGTTGGCTGGACATTTCGTGATTCCGAACCTGGTGCTAAGCCAAATCATCGACCGCGATGCGCAGGCAACAGGCCGCCGCCGCGAGGGCATCTATATGGCGGTGAGTAATTTCATTGTGCGAACATCGGCGCTGCTGACTGCACTCTCGTTTTGGCTGGTTGGCACGCTCTTTGGGTATGAAAGCGGCGAGCATCCCGGATCGAATCCGGTTGCCACATTCGTCATCCTCACCGCACTCATTCCCATGCTGATGCTGCTCATCTCACTCGCACTTGCGCTCAAGCTTCGGCGACCGCAGCAACACGCCGAATCATCGTCTGGCGCCAGCGAAGCGAGCGGCACCGAAACGCGCCCGGCTTGAGTGCCAAACCCCGCACCGCGCGCCCGGCATCTTGCGGTATCATTGGTAGCTGACCAACCCTTGATCGGAGCAGTTTCCAATGTCCTCGCGCGCATCATCGTTTGTGTCGACCGAGGGCGACGGCACTGACGGAGCCATCGCAGCCAAAGCCCATGGCGAGTCCCTCTCGCACCGCATAACGCGGTACTATTCGCTCACGAAACCGGGGGTGCTCTACGGCAATGCCATGACAGCTGCCGCCGGCTTTTTCTTGGCGAGCCGCGGCTCAATTGATTGGATGCTGTTCCTGGCTGTGCTCGTCGGCACCACCCTGGTGATCGCCTCGGCTACCGTGCTCAACAACGTGTTGGATCGCGATATTGACGCGGCCATGGAACGGACAAAGAAACGGGCCACGGTGACCGGCCGCGTGGCCGCCCGAAACGCCACCCTGTTTTCGATCGTGCTCGGGTTGACCGGCATCGGCATGTTAGTGGCGTGGACGAACTGGCTTGTCGTCGCAACGGGCGTGGCAGGCTTCGTCGTCTACGTGGTGCTCTACGGCATGCTCTCCAAACGGTTGTCCTACCACGGCACGCTCGTTGGCAGCGTCTCGGGGGCGGCACCTATTTTTGCCGGCTACGTTGGGGTGACCGGCAGTGTTGATGCGGGGGCAATTGTCGCGTTTCTGGCAATGTTTTTCTGGCAAATGCCCGAGTTTTATTCCATTGCAATCTATCGTCACGACGAGTACAAGGCGGCCGGGGTGCCCGTCATTTCGGTGGTCAAAGGCATCCAGCACACCAAAATCCAGGTGTATGTGTACACGGCACTGTTCGTAATTGCCACGGTGCTCCTCACCCCGCTGGGCTACACGGGTTGGGTGTATGCCGCGGTGATGGGCGCACTCGGCCTGTACTGGTTGCTCATTGGGTTGCGCGGATTAGCGCCCGCTGATCGGGTCGCTGACGATGCGTGGGCGAAGAAAATGTTCCGATTCTCGTTGGTGATGGTGCTGGTGCTGTGCCTCATGGTCTCAATCGGACCGGTGCTTCCGTAGACACCAACCGAGCATCCGCAGCCGACCGGGTTTCGGGTCAACGTGCCGGGTGGGTTCCGGTCGGACGCGCCGGGTGGGTTCCGGTCGGACATGCAGGGTGGGTTCCGGTAAACGCGCCAGGTGGGTTCCGGCTCAGCCCGCTAGGGTGACCCGCGAATCGATGCGCCGGCTGCAGCGCGGCTCGGCACTCACGCCGGCGAGCGCTGCACCACGGGTCTTGTGCCCGCACGAAATTTTTTGAGGGCTTGCGTTCGCTGCGGTAAGCAAGCGCAAGCCCTCAATGGTTGGCGCGAACCTATCCGCCGAGTGCGCGACGCTTCAGGTCGGCGAACTCTTCCGCCGTGATTGCGCCACTTTCAAACAGGCCGGCGAGTCGCTCGATCTTTGCCACCACATCGTCTGCGGCGGGCGCCGCCTGAGCGGCTGCGGGGGCAGCGACTGCTTGCGCTTGCAGGGCTTGTTGCGCCTGGAGTGCGGCCTGCTGTGCAGCGGCTGCCTGTGCTGCCGCTTCAGCTGCGGCCTGCTGAGTGGCGATCGCTTGCTCCTGTGCGGCTTGCGCTTGTGCAGCCTGATCCGCAGCCGCTTGCTGCTGAGCGGCGTGCTTGTTTGCTTGCTTGTTGCTCACTGCGTTGGCGGTGCCGACAACCACTGCGGTGCGAGCCGCTGCGCCAATCAAACCACCACGTCGACGAATAATCATGAGAAACTCCTCGCTTGAATGTGTGACACCAATGTACCGCAGCCACATGGTCATGTCACTGTTTTTGAACAGCTTTGACACGAAAAGATCAAACACTCAGCGAATCTCAAGCAAAAGTCCAGATAATCCCGCCCACCACCACCACCACCACCACCACCCGCCCGCCGCCACCGACCCCGCAACCAAGGCGGGGCGGTCGCACCCTGCCGCGCCGCGCGGAATGGAACCAATTCGCGGCAATTTGACCAATTCGCGGTAATTTGAGCCGAAACCTACCGATTATTGGTCAAAATACCGCGAATTGCTTCTATTCCGCTCGGCAAGTTCGCCCAGATGCAACGGCTTGCAATCCCCAAACATTCGCTGCGGAACACTAGTTGACAACCCGTACACCCGTTGATACTCTGATGCCAGATTGGTTGATTAGTTGACTAACCAACCAATCTGGTGGTTGAGAAACAGCCACCCGCACAATCCACCACGGGAAGCGAATATGAGCGCAGAACCAATCTTTGAGGCCGTTTCGCGGCACCTCTGCGAAGGAATCCTCCGCGGCACCTACCCGGCGCACAGCCAAATACCATCAAAAAATGAGCTCTCGGTGTTCTTTCAAATCAACCCGGCCACGGCAGCAAATGGGGTCACCGCCCTCGCCGACGCCGGCATCCTCTATAAAAAACGTGGAATAGGCATGTTTGTTGCGCAAGACGCCCGCGAGCGGTTACTCGAGCAGCGCAGAAGTCGATTCATCGAAAACTTCGTTGAGCCAATACTCGCTGAAGCAGCACTCATACACATCTCGCGGGACGACCTCATCAACACCATCACCAATCACGGAGTAAACCATGAGTCACAGCACTGACCACCGCCGCACAACCACCCAGCCAGCGCTCGCACTCAGCGGCGTCAGCGCGACCCTCGCAGGCAAACGCGTCCTCGACAACATCACGCTCGAGCTACAATCCGCAAGCATAACAGGCGTGCTCGGCCGAAACGGCGCCGGCAAAACCACCCTGTTCAGCATCATGGCGGGGCACCGGCGGGCCAGCTCGGGCAACGTTCACAATCCCCACGCAACCGCCAGCCGTTCGCAGGATCAACCCGAGCGGTTCTGCTTCATTCGAGACAACCAGCGCTACCCCGACTCGTTCACACTGCGAAACGTGCTACAGACCGCACCCAAATTTTTTCCACGATGGGATGCCGTGGTCGCCCAAACCGTCGCCGAAACGTTCGACCTACCCGCCAAAACCCAGGTGAGTAAATTCTCCCGTGGGCAACTCACCGCACTCGCAATGACAATCAGCCTGGCCAGCCGCGCCGAAATCACGCTCCTCGACGAACCCGCACTCGGTCTCGACGCAATCGGACGACTCACACTCAACGAACTCATCATCAACGAGCAACTGCAACATGAACGCACCTTCGTGCTCGCCACCCACCTCATCGACGAAATGGAGTCGCTCCTCGAACACGTGTTCATCATCAACGACGGAAAAATCAGCGCACAGGGCAACCCGGACACGCTCACAGCCGAACACACGCAGCTCAGCGGACACGTTCGCGAACTCGACGCGGCACTCGCCCGAATCGTTAGCACCGCGGGCAGCTCCGCGATACTGTACCAACGCACCGTGGGGCAACTCGGGCACGCCGTCGTCCGAACGGCAGCACTCGAGCACGCTGGAATTGGGGCGTCGAATGCAACCGAGCACAGCATCCTGATCAATCGACCCACCCTCCAAGAAGTGGTCACCACCTACGGCGCGAAAACGCGGAAATCCGACCGCAGCGCCCACACCGCCCAGCCGGCTTAACCACCAAGCCACCCCACCGGCAGCAACGTTGGCTGCCCGCACCGCACCACCCCATCAAAACACGGCACCGCACGGCACGGCACCACCCCTTCAAAAAACGGCACCGCACGGCACCGCACAGCACCACACAAAGGATCACAACATGCGCACCGCACTCCCCAACCCAGCACCCACGCTCAGCCTGCACCTCACCAGGAGAGAGCTCACCTTCCTGCGCGCGCCACTCACCCTGGTGCTCTTCGTAGTGATTAGCGTGATCGTCAACCTCATTTTTCGGGCAAAAACCGGACTCGCCCCGCTCGACCCGGACTACGAAGAATTCTCTCGAAACAATCCGGGGCTCTTCTTCAGCCTCGCCGGCTACGTGATCTACATGGGCGTGCAGGCAGTGGCGGCCACGTTCCCCCTCGCCCTCGCATTCGGCACCTCCAGACGGAACTTTGCCGCCGGCACCCTCGTGTTCGTGCTCGGGTTCAGTGCGTACATGACGCTACTTAGCCTGCTCGGGCTCGGGGTCGAACTCCTGACCGGACACTGGTTTGGGGAGATTCACGCCTTCGACGTGACCATCCTCGGCAATGGCGATCCGTGGATCCTGTGTGCCCGAGTATTCAGCATGAGCATACTCTTCACCGGGTTGGGTGCCATATTCGGCGCCCAATGGCTCCGCGGTGAAACCCCCGCACTCGGCGTGACAATTACACTCGTCACACTCGGCCTGCTCGTGTTCGTGAACGCCGCACTGCTCCCCCTGGCCGCTCTCACACTCGGAACCCTCATCGTCTTCGGCCTGCTGCCCCTGCTGCTGCGCAACGCCACCGCACGCTGACCCGCCCGGGCAGGGTCGCGGGCTGCGCTACAACGCGCGACCCTGCCGGCGCGCCAGCTTCGCGAGATCACGCGTCAACAGGTGCTGAATCCGGGCATCACGCTTCTCCGCATACTGTGCATCAACCCGCTGACGCAGCGGATCACGCAGCATCACCTCAAACGATTTACGCAACTCATCCCACGCATCCTGGCGTGAACGTTCTGCAATATCCGAAACATACGCCTCATCCCGAGCCAACCGATCCAACTTGGCAGACAACTTTCGATACACCAAGCGGCGCCGATTCGCGTTTGCATCGCCAGCAATACCAAACACGTCCTCAACCTCGCCCTTGCTCCGACGCCACCAACCACCCTTCGCAATCGGCTCAGGGATACGAGAGGCGTCAGCCACCTTCTCCGCGGCAACCTGACGCAGCTCGGCCCGCACAACCCGCTCAACATCCGCGGCAACATACGAAGCCTGATCACCCATCGCATTAATGATGATGAAATTCTTCGCCGCCATGCGAACCGCAACCTCAGCAATCATCACACCCTGCTGCACCACCTCATCCACCGGCGCCGGTGGTGGCTGCGGGGCAGGCTGATATGCGCCCGAAGCACCCTGCTTCCGGCGCCCACCCCAAAAGTTGAACAACACCATGTGTCTGCCTTCCCCATCCCAGTGCTGCGCTGCCAGCAGACGAATCGCACTGGGCACTCGCTGGCCAGTTGATACACCACCAGCCTAGCGGAAACAGCGGGCAAACACTGAACAGTTACCCCATGTTTCCGGCGGCGAAGCGGCGGTCAAACGGCGGCGTGGGCGTGGCGAGCCGACTACGGCTGGGAGGCGCGCATGTTCTCGAACGCGGCCAAGGCATCCGCCCTTGAAGCGAGCAGATCAACGATCGGGCGGGGATACTCCCACGTCAGATACTCCGGCACCCAGCGCGACACATACGCATCGTTCGGGTCGAACTTTTTCTGCTGCAGCACCGGGTTAAACACCCGGAAATACGGGGCAGCATCGACACCACAGCCGGCAACCCACTGCCAATTCCCCGGGTTGCTCGCCTCGTCAGCATCCACCAGGGTGTCCCAAAACCAGGCCTCGCCAATGCGCCAGTCCACCAACAAGTTCTTTACCAAAAAACTCGCCACCACCATGCGCACCCGGTTATGCATCACACCCGTGTGCCACAGCTCCCGCATCCCCGCATCAACAAGCGGCACCCCGGTCTGCCCCCGCTGCCAGGCGCGAAGCTGGCCGGGGAACGGCTCACGCCACGGAAAACTCGCAAACTCCGGCCGCACCGGTTCCTGACGCAGGTTCGGCAAGAAAAACGCCACATTCGCGTGAAATTCGCGCCAGCCAATCTCGCTCAAAAACCGGGCAACGTTCTTCTGCAACTGTGCATCGTCTGCACGCCCGGCACCAGAACTCGCCGCACGCACAGCATGCCACACCTGAAACGGGCTCAGCTCACCCCAACGCAGAAACGGGCTCAAAAACGACGTTGCGGGGGCGTCCGGCTCGTCCCGGCGGTGATACTGCGCGAGACCCTCCCGCACAAACCACGACAGGCGCTTTGCAGCACCATCCTCGCCGGGCTGCCACGTTTGCCGCAAACCGGCAGCCCAGTCCGGGCTTGTCGGCAGCAGATCCCAATCCGTCAGCCGCTCGCTCGCCAACACCGCAACATCGGCCGCCCCGGTGGCCGCCCCGGCCAGCGTTCCAGCCGCCGCCCCGGCCGGTCTCCCGAACCCCGCCGCGGTTTCGTCCGCCTCCCCAGACAACTGCAGGCGTTCGGGAACGGGCAGCGGGAGCCGAGGTTCGCCCAGCGCAAGACACGCGCGCCAAAACGGCGTGAAGACGCGAAACGGGGTGCCCTGCGCTGTGCTGACCGCCCAGGGCTCCACCAACAGATTTGCCTGAAAACTTTGCACCGAAATGCCCCGTTCCCGCAGCTGCGCCTTCAGCTGCGCATCGGTGGCCCGCGCCGCCGTGTATCGGCGGTTCCACACCACGCGCTGCGCGCCAGATTCTGCAACGAGCTGCGGCAGCACCTCGCGTGGATCACCGCTGCGCAACACAAGTTGAACCCCGGCACCCTGCAGCCGCTGCGAGAACCGTTCCAACGATTGGTGCAGCCACCACCGCGCCGCGGCACCCGGCGGGCGCGGCCCCTCCGGTTCGGGCTGCGTTTCGCGCACATACAGCACGATCACGCGAGCGGCCGGGTCTGCACAGGCATCGTGCAGGGCGGGATTATCGGCGACGCGCAGGTCGTTGCGAACCCAAACAATTGTGGTGGATGCCGGACTCATGTGCCTCTTTCGCTGCGGTACCGCCGCAGGGCGGTATTCGTGATGTTCGTGGCCATACCGTTAAAAATGATGCCATGAAACGGGAGCACTGCAAACCAGTAGGCGCGCCCCCACAGCCCGTGCGGAAAAAACACGGCTCGTTGCGAATAGCGCGTACCGCCACTCTCCAACGGTTCCACCACAAACTCCAGCCAGGCCAACCCCGGCACCTTCATTTCGGCGCGCAACCGCAGGAGCGTGCCGCGATCGATCCGCTCCACGCGCCAAAAGTCGAGCGCTTCACCGGGTTCTAAACGGTCGGGGTGGCGCCGACCGCGCCGTAAGCCAACCCCACCGACAAACGTGTCCATCATGCCCCGCACCGACCAGGCAAACGGCATCGAATACCACCCGCGCCTGCCGCCGATGCCCTCCACCACCTGCCACACTGCTGCGGGCGGCGCCGGGGTTTCACGCACCCGCAAATCGGTGTAGACGCGGGAACCCGCCCAGGCCGGGTCACTCGGCAAGGGATCGCTGGGGGCGCCGAGGACCGAAGCGTTCTTCCAACTCGTATCCACCTCGCCGTGCGCGTGCTTCAGCAACGCGTAGCTCACCGCCGCCCGGTACGGCGTCAGCCCGCCCTCAGGGTGGGGAATGAACCGGTCAATGTCCCGCTCGCTGGCCACACAGTCGTGCTGCAACGACCCAACCAGTGGCTTCGCCAGGGTATACGGAATGGGGGTGACCAAGTTGACCCAGTGCGAAGCGAGCCCCGGGGTGAGCACCGGCAGCGCCCAGATTTTTCGGACGGGTAACCCCGCACACGCGGCGTACCCGTTCATCATGTCGGCGTAGGTGAGCACGTCCGGCCCGCCGACGTCGAATGCCCTGTTGGTGCCCTCGGGGAGGGCGAGGGCACTCAACAGGTAGTAGAGCACATCTCGAATGGCAATTGGTTGAATCTGGTTGCGCACCCAGCGCGGTGCCGGCATCCAGGGCAGCACCTCGGTGAGGTGCCTGATCATTTCGAACGAGGCTGAACCCGACCCGATCACCACACCCGCCTGCAGCGTGACGGTCGGCACCCCACAAGCGTGCAGCACTTCACCCACCGCCTGCCGGGATGCGAGGTGCCGGGACAGTTCCACGCCGTCAGGGTGCAGCCCACCCAGATAGATGATGCCGCGAACGCGGGCGCGCGCCGCCTCGGCACTGAGCGCACGGGCGCTGGCGAGTTCGGCATCCATAAATTGTTTGCCACTGCTGCCGGTCATGGAATGCACCAGGTAGTAGAGCACGTCAACCCCGTCGAGTGCCCCCACCAGGCTGTGCGGGTCGAGCAGGTCGCCGCGACGAATGTCCACCTGCCCCGCCCAGGGCACGTCGCGAAGTCGTTCCGGGTTGCACACCAGCACGCGCACGGCAAGCCCGGCGTTGAGCAGTTGTGGCACGAGCCGCCCGCCGATGTACCCGGTTGCGCCGGTGACGAGCACGGTGCGGATTCGATTGGGGATGCTGACCCGCAGTGCTGGCTGCGGTGGCGGTGCCGGGTGGTGCTGTTGGTTCATCTCGAGCTCCAGGGGTGTGCTGTGCTGCATAACGAAACGGTTGCATCACCTGCGCAACGGCGAACGGTGTGGCGCTGTTGCGGGGTGTGCCTTTGAGTGTACGCCGATTGCGCGGGCGGTGCGCTGTGGACTTGCTGGGAGATTAGTGAACGGGGGCAGGTCGCGGCGCCTGCGTTGGCTATGCGAGACGGAGGATCCCGTTTACGGTCAACATCAGGGCGAGCATGCACATGGCAATGCTGGTGACCGTCGTGGCGTTCACCAACAACCAGTCACTCACCCGCTTCAACACCCCGTCAACCCGGGGGCTCGTGGAATAGTAGGCGATGATGGGCGCCGCGATGGTGAACGAAGCGAGCGCCGTGAACAGCACAATTGCCAACACGCTCGCCAACAACCCAAACTGCGAAGAACCAATAATTACACCGGTCGCAAGCGCAATGAGCAAATTCTTCGGACGAAACGCCGCATACACCGTGCCAATGAGCATCACGTGCACAAACGTGAGTTTGTCCGCAAGCTTCACCCAGGCTGGTTGCGACGTCTGGTAACCCGGCTGTCGCGAACGCCGAAACTGCACCGCGGCAACAATCGCAATGAGCACCCCGAACACGATCAACAACCAGCCAATCAGCGGAGTTTCAACGCTCAACGAATCACGCAACGTGTCCTCCCGGCGCGGCAACACACTCGCCAGCAGCGTACAACCCGTGACAGACAGGGCAACCCCGCTCACCCAGCCGCACACAAACGCCACGCTGTTGCGCCCGGATCCCGGGGCAACCATCATAAAAATGGTTCCCATAACGGGTGTGGGGCTGAGCGCAATGCCCAGGCTCAGCGCCATGATTTGGGCGAAAATCGCGATCATGCTTGTGGCGTCCTTTCCGGGCAGTTCGGCACTGCACGCGTGCAGCCGCCCATCCTATGTTATTGCAGCGACGACGTCAGCCGGGCAAGATTATCCGCGACCTGCTGTCCTCGCGGCCGGGCCAACCACGTTGCAAGCTCCAGTTCCCGGCTCACCGCGCGGTACGCATCCTCCACAGTGCGCAGCGCACGCACGCTCTGCGCCCCAACCAGCAGCACGGTGACCTCCATGTTGAGATAAAACGAGCGAATATCCATGTTCGACGACCCAATCACGCACGCGTCCTCATCAACGCTCATGTGTTTGGCGTGCAGCACGGTCGGTTCGGGGTACAGCCAGATTCGCACCCCGGCGCGCAGCAGCGCCTCATAGTACGACCGTTGCGCGTGATACACCAGCGGCTGATCCCCAACCTCAGACACGAACAGTTCCACCGCAACGCCCCGCTCGGCGGCAGAAATAATCGCCAACAAAATCGCCTCGTCCGGCACAAAATATGGGCTCGTGATGCACACGCGTTGCCTGGCGCCGTGAATCATGGTGGTGAACAGTTTCAGCGTGTTGTCATTCGCGAACGACGGCCCACTCGCCACCACCTGCCCGGTCACGTCGCTCAGCTCGCGCAGCCCCGACTCCCCGGTCACGTCGCTCAGCTCGCGCAGCCCCAACTCCCCGGTCACGTCGCTCAGCTCGCGCAGCCCCGACTCCCCAGCTCCCAAACCGGTGGATGCCGCACCCGCCGGGCGGGCAAGCTGCAGTTCCCCCAGGGGCGCCTCGCTCCCACCCTCGCTCTCCCAGTCGGCGAGAAACACCGTGTTCAACTGCGCTGCGAGCGGCCCCTCAACCCGCAACATGAGCTCCTTCCACTGCAATCCGCGCCGAATGTTGCCCGGTTTCAGGTAGCTCGCATCGATCAGGTTTTGCGAACCGGCAAACGCAACCCGACCATCAACCACCACCAACTTTCGATGGTTTCGCAGGTCGGGTCGCTGCGCGTTTCCCCGCGCCGGCTGCACGGGAAGCATCGCATGATACTCGGCACCAATGTCGGCAAGCAACGCGCGCGTCTCTGTCCGCCCCGGAAACTGCAGTGCGGTCACGAAATCAGACAACACCCGCACGGGCACCCCGCGCGCCCGCGCCCGGCTCAGCGCGTCAAACACCACACGGGTGGTGTCGTCACGCACCAAAATATAAAACTCCACATGCACATACTCCAGCGCCGCATCAATCGCCTCCGCAATCGCCCCCAACGATTCTGCGTAGTCGGGCAGCAACCGCACCCGATTCCCCCCGACCGCGGGCTCGGCACCCAACCGCCCCGTCAACGCGAGAGCGGACGGAAGCCAGTCCGGGCATCCCTCCAGTGAGGCCGCCGCCCCCGCTGGCAACTGGCGTGCCGCGCCCTGCGCAAACACGCGGGCGCTCACCTGGCGTCGCGGACGCGAAACACTGCCGCGGCCAATCAGCAAATACAAACACGCCCCCAGGAACGGCACAAACACGATGGCAAGCACCCAGGCTATCGCCGAGGAAGGTCGGCGATTCGTAGACAGCTTCACGCTCGCCCACACCACCAACACCGCGTGCACCGCGGCGAGCACCACGCTCACAATCAGGGCATTCGGCATGCGGGACTCCTTACTCATTCGTGCGCGCGGGCGGCAAAAACCGCGCACGGTAGCGCTACCAAGATAGCAGCCCGCCCACGCGCCACGGCCACACACCGGACACATTCGGGCCGGAAAATCCGAGCACTCCCGCCGGTCGGAACGCTAGACTTGGTTGCAGTCAACCCCACAACAACGGTTCAGGATCTATGAGCACCATCATTCGCACCGCCCGCACCGTGGCACTCACCACGCTCGGAAAAACCGCGCGGTTTGCGGCACGACTGCGTGGCGGGAACGGCTCCGCACTGCCCGGGCTCATAGTGGAACGCATCGATCGCAACTTTATGCGGCGCACGCTGGAACGCCTCCCCCACGGCGTGGTTGTGGTGAGCGGCACCAACGGCAAAACCACCACCACAAAAATGGTGGTGGAACTGCTGCGCGCCCAAGGGCTGCGCGTGTTCACCAACCCCACGGGCAGCAACTTCACCCGCGGCGTGGCCTCCGCACTGCTCGGTGAGGTCAACCTGGTTGGGCGGCTCAATGCCGATATTGCGGTGCTCGAACTCGACGAAGCACACGCCGTGCACTTCGTGCGCACCGTGCCACCCACCCACTGCCTCCTGCTGAACGTGATGCGTGACCAGCTTGATCGGTTTGGTGAAATTGACAACACGGCCGCGTTGCTGCGCACCATTGCGCAACACACCACCCAAACCGTGGTGCTCAACCGGGAAGATCCCCGAGTGGCGGCAATCGCCACCCAGGTTAAACCTGAACAGGTCAAGTTTTTCGGCCTCTCAGCCGAGCTGAGCAAACTGTTCATCAACGACGACGAGCTGCACGAAACCCCCGGGGCCGCCCCCACTGCGTCGCGGCACGAACCGGCAGACGTGGTGCTGTTGGAACTCGACGGCAACACCGCGGCGTTTGATATTGACGGCGACCTGCGCACCGTGCAACTTGGCCTCGACGGGGTGTACAACGTGTACAACGCCGCGGCAGCCCTCGTGCTTGCACGTGCGGTGTTGGGCGAGGCGGGCATCCCGGATCGATTGCTGCAGGCGCTCAGCCAGGTTGCGCCGGCCTTCGGTCGGGGCGAAAAGCTCACCGTTGCGGGACAGCCGTTCGAGCTTGTACTCGTGAAAAACCCGGGCGGGTTCCGGCTGGCGCTGCAATCGTTCGACGCATCGGGCGTGGCCACCATGATTGCAATCAACGACAACTATGCCGACGGGCGCGACATGAGCTGGCTGTGGGACGTCGATTTCAGTTCACTCGCGGCGGGCGGTGTCAGCATGGTCAGTGGGGTGCGGGCGTTCGACATGGCGCTCCGACTGCACTACGATGAGGTGCCCATTGCCGCCGTGGAACCAACCATTCAGGATGCCCTCGACGTGTTTATCGCGGCGCACCCGGCCCAGCCCAAACGCGTGTTTTGCACCTACACGGCCATGCTGGCCCTGCGCAAAGAACTCGCAAGCCTCACCCGTGTGGAGGTGATTGACTAGTGGAATCACGCTACGTTCACATCGTGCAACTGTACCCGCGCGACATGAACATTTACGGTGACCACGGCAACGTGCTCACCATCCAACGCCAGCTGCAGTGGCGCGGGTTTATTCCGGTGGTTCATCGGGTAAACCCCGGCGACCCGTTGCCCAAACGGGTAGACCTGCTGCTCGGCGGCGGCGGGCAGGACAGCGGCCAGGGCAGGGTGCAGCAGGATTTGTTGACTCGAGCCAGCCAGCTGCGTGACCTGGCCGAGGCCGGCGTGCCCATGCTGCTCATTTGCGGCCTGTACCAGTTGTTTGGGCACGAGTTTGAGACGGTGACCGGCGATATCATTGAGGGTATTGGCCTGCTTGACGTGCACACGATCGGGCACGAGGAGCGCCTTATCGGCAACACAGTGGTGCGCAGCAACGGGTTTGGGGAACTGATCGGGTTTGAAAATCACAGCGGGCGCACCTATCTCGGCACCGGTGTGGAGCCGCTCGGTCGGGTGACGCAGGGTGCGGGGAATAACGGCAGCGACGGCACGGAAGGTGCCCGAGTGCACAACGTGATCGGCAGTTACCTGCACGGTTCTGTGCTGCCCAAAAACCCGGCGCTCACCGAATTTTTGATTGACACCGCCCTCGATTTCCTCGCAATCGATCAATCAATCATTCAGGATGCCCGGGAAGCTTCCTGCCCCCTCTCCCTTGAAACCGCAGCAATTTTTACGCGCGGCGCACGCGAGGCGGCGCTCCGCCGCCCCCGATAACCCCGCGGGGCGGGTGCGGGCAGTGTTGCACAACCGTTGCCGGGCTTGAGAGGAAAGAGAATGAACTCATGAGGTCCGTTCGCAGGAGAAAGCAGGAACGTGCCGCCCAACAGTTGGCCACGAAGCGTGTCATGCTCCTCGAACTGTCGAAAAGTATCGAGCTGGAGTACGCAGACACGTACAGTGTTCGTTACTACCCTTACGGCTTTTCAACGTACGATCCGGCCGTCGTGCTGCGTTTCAAGGGGCCGCGTGGTTGGGGCTGGGAAGTGACGTTGACCAACACGAGAAAATACCTCTGCGACTCGTACGTGGTGCTCGGGGATCAGGATGATGGCTCAGAGAATCGGATGTTTCCGCCAATCTCTTTCGAACTTCCAAATCAACGCTATCTGAAAGGAATCATCGAGTGATGACACTGGCACCAGCCGATCACCCTGCACCCGAGGTTACTTCAGCGGAAGCCTGGTTACTGGAATATCAGGCCACACTCATCGCGGCTCACGGCCAGGTTGCGAGTATTGAATACTTCTCCTACTACGAGAGCGCGCTTGATTGCACCCCAAACAATAACCTGGGTGTGCAGGTCACGGTGAGCGCTCATTCACCAAGCCACCTTTCGCTGCTGTTTGACCAGAATATCTGGCTGCCGCAGGTAAGCGTTACAGACGCCCTCGAAACTGGATTACTGACCGCAGCGGTTGACGCGGCCATCCGCCACGGGGTATACAAACGAAAGCAACCCCCACAAATCGGCGTCAAACGATCGCTGCTGCGAGATGCGCACAGCTTTTACCTCATACCACCGGCACAGTGCACCGCAGAGCCCCCAGAAGAGACCGAACAATTTGAACGAGTGCCGTCATACTACGCTCCAGCTCGCTGAGCAGGCGGGCGCAGCCCGGCTGCTCAGCGGCGTTCGCGCTTCTCGCGCACCCGCATATTCACCACAATCGGTGAACCGTCAAAACCGTACACCTCGCGCAGGCGACGCTGAATGAACCGACGATAACCTGGATCCAGGAACCCGGTCGTGAACAGCACAAACGTTGGCGGGCGGGTGGCTGCCTGGGTACCGAACAGAATCCTCGGCTGTTTGCCGCCACGAACCGGGTGCGGGTGCGCCTGCGTGAGTTCGGCAAGAAACGCGTTAATCTTGCCGGTGGGAATGCGGGTATCCCACGACTCAAGCGCCCGTTCCAAGGCCGGCACCAGTTTCTCCAGGTGACGGCCAGTTGCCGCAGAAATGTTCACCCGCGGCGCCCAAGCCACGTGTGCCAAATCCGTTTCAATTTCACGCTCAAGATACCGCCGGCGTTCATCGTCCAGCAGATCCCACTTGTTAAACGCGAGCACCAGCGCGCGACCCGATTCCAACACCAGGTCAATGATGCGCACATCCTGCTCACTCACCGGCTGGGTCACGTCAAGCAACACCACCGCAACCTCCGCCTTCTCCAACGCAGCACTCGTGCGCAGCGAAGCATAAAAATCGGCACCCTGCGCCATATGCACGCGACGGCGAATACCGGCGGTGTCAACAAACGTCCACACTTTACCGGCAATCTCCACCTGCTCATCCACCGGGTCCCGCGTGGTGCCAGCCAGATCGTTCACCACCACCCGCTCCTCGCCGGCGGCTTTATTCAGCAAACTCGACTTGCCCACATTGGGGCGGCCAAGAATGGCAACGCGGCGCGGCCCCCCAACCTGCCGCTTCGCCACAGCCGACTCCAACGGCAGTTTTGCCATCACCAAATCGAGCAGGTCGGCAACCCCCCGACCGTGCAGCGCAGAAACCGGGTGCGGTTCACCAAGCCCAAGCCCCCAAAGCGCCGCCACCTCCGGTTCCTGCCGCGCATCGTCCACCTTATTCGCAACCAAAAACACCGGCTTGTTCGTTTTGCGCAGCATGCGCACCACGTGCTCATCGGTCGCGGTGGCGCCCACCCTGGAATCCACAATAAACAGCACAACGTCACACAAATCAATTGCGACCTCCGCCTGCAACGCCACCGAAGCGTCAATACCCTTCGCGTCGGGTTCCCAGCCGCCAGTATCCACAATGCTAAACGGTCGAGCGTTCCACTCCGCCTGGTAGGTCACACGGTCACGAGTCACCCCGGGCACGTCCTCCACAACAGCCTCACGGCGGCCAAGAATGCGGTTCACCAGCGCAGACTTCCCCACATTCGGGCGACCAACAATCGCCACCACCGGCAACGCAGGCAAAAACACCTCAGCGTCAGCATCACCAAACGCCGCGTCCAGCATCCCCAAATCGGCGTCGTCAAGATCATACTCGTCGAGGCCAAGTCGCAGCGCGCGAGTCCGCGCCTCCTCAGCGGCAAGCTCCTGCAGTTCCGCACTATCGTCTGGAACAAGATGGTCGGTCATGGTTACTCCTCTACCGCAGCGGCACGGATCACGGTGATCACGGCATCCACGGTTTGTTCAAAATTGAGATCAGTAGAATCAATCACCCGCACACCCGGTGCGGCATTCATAAAATCCACCACGGCCAAGTCGGCCGAATCACGTTCACGCAACTGCTGCGCCGTCTGGGCAGGCTCCACCTGCAACTCCAGTCCGCGCCGCGCCGCGCGCACCTCCGCCGAAGCGGTCAACAGCAACCGAACCGGCGCCCCCGGAAACACCACGGTGGTGATATCCCGACCCTCAACCAGCACGCCCCGAAACTGGGGGACGGCACCGGCCGCACCCGCAGCAATCGCCGCACCAACGGCATCCCGAAAGAGAGCCGTCAACTGGGCACGCACCTCAGGCAGCTTCGCCACCGAGCTCACCGTGGCGCTCACCCGCTGATCGCGAATCTGGGCGGTCACATCAACCTGCCCCACCGTCACCTGCTGGTCATTCGGATCCAACCGGACACGATACTCAAACCCCGCAAGCGCCGCCAACGGCGCCAACTCAGACGACGACACCCACCAGGCAAACGCGCGATACGCGGCACCAGTATCCAGGTAGCCAAACCCCAGGCGCTCAGCAACCGCGCGGCTCACGCTCGACTTCCCACTGCCCGCCGGGCCGTCCACGGCAACAATCATGCCGGTCATAGTTCCACTACTTTCCATCCGCGAGTTTGCAGGTCGTCAATCGCTTTGCCCGTTGCATCGGGCAACACCGACAATTCTGCAAAACCAACCTGTGCGCCGGGTGAATGCTCCAGCCGCACGTCTTCAGTGTTAATGCCAAGCTCACCGAGTTCTGTAAAGAGTTTACCGAGTGTTCCGGGCTTATCATCAACCAACACCGTGATGGTGTCATACCGGCGGACAAGTCCGTGCTTGCCGGGCAGCCGCGACACGCCGGCGTTCCCCGCCGCAATCGCCGCACTCAACCCCTGCGCACGCACGCCCGGCGCATCCTCCTCGGCAGCCTGCGCATCCAGCGCGGCCAACACCCGCTGCAAGTCCGCACTCAAACCCGCCAACACGGCACGCACCTGGCTGGCGTTGTGCGCCAAAATCTGCCCCCACAGCTCCGGGTCGCTCGCCGCAATTCTGGTCGTATCCCGCAGCCCGGGACCGGCCAACGCAATAGCGGCATCCGGAGCATGCCGCAACTGAGCCGCCAACAGGCTCGCCACCAGTTGGGGGGTGTGCGAATTGTACGCAACCGCCTCGTCATGCTCCGCCGCGCTCAACTGGTGGATGCCGCACCCAAGCAGGTTCGCCAACGCCACCACCAGCTCACTCGCCTCAGGAGTCCCCTGTTCCTGCGGACAAACCACCCAGGTGCGACCCAAAAACAAATCACTCCTCGCCGAAATGGTCCCGCCCCGCTCCCGCCCAGCCATGGGGTGCGACCCCACATAGTGGGCGAGCGGCACACCAAGCAGCTGCAACTCGCGCAACGGACGCAACTTGACGCTCGCAACATCGGTGACCACGGCATCCCGCCAGCGCTGCAATTGAGCCGCAACCACCGCAGCCGTATGATCCGGCGGCACGCACACCACAACCAGCGTCGGCACCGGACTGTGCTCGGTGCGGATCACCCCGGCACCGCACGTCACCGCGAGACTCACCGTCGCCGGGTCGCGATCTTCAAGCGTCACCCGCACGCCGCGCTGACTCAGCGCCAACCCCAAACTCGTGCCAATCAGGCCGCACCCAACAATGTGCACGACCTGCCGCGCCCAAAACCCGTCAGTCACCGCGCACCCCGCCGCCCGCGCCCGGCACTCCCCGGGCGCACAGCCGACTCCTCAGACTTGGCGCGCTTCGCGGCACGACGATGAGCGGACATTCGAGCCATGGTCAACAGTTCGCTCACCTCAGCGGCGGTCAATTCGCGCACCTGCCCAAGCCGCAACGTGCCCAGCGTGAGCGGGCCGAACTGGCGGCGAACCAGCTGCTGCACCGGGTGACCCACGTGGTCAAACATGCGCCGCACAATGCGATTGCGACCCGAATGCAACGATACTTCCACCAGTGAAACCGGCCCGGCAGGGGTGTTCGAACGATCCAACACCCGAATCGAATCTGCCGCAATCGGCCCGTCATCAAGCGTAATGCCCGTGGCGAGCCGCCGAACATCTGCCGGCGCGATCGAACCGGCAACCGTGGCAATGTACGTTTTGCTCACACCAAACGACGGGTGCGAAAGCACGTGGGTGAGCCCGCCGTCGTTCGTGAGAATCAACAACCCGGAAGTGTCCGCATCCAACCGACCCACATTGTGCAGGCGCTGCGCAAACCCGTCAGTAAACTCACGCAAATCACGTCGCCCCTGCTCATCGTGCAAGCTGCTCACCACCCCGGTGGGCTTATTCAGCATCACATAGCACTTCGACACGTCAAGCTGCACGGCTTTGCCATCCACGCTCACATGATCGCTCTCAGGCCAGATGCGGCTGCCCAGCTCCGTGACCACCGAGCCGTTCACCCGCACCCGACCATCCCGAATCAAATCCTCGGAAGCACGGCGTGACGCAACCCCGGCAGCCGCAAGCGCCTTCTGCAGCCGGGTGCCCTCCCCGTCGCGCAGCCGCGCCGCCGAATCGCCGGCAGGTCGCCACTGGGCGGGGCCATCATGGGTTGATTCGTGGGTCACCTTCAAATCCTTTCGTACCATCATCAAGCAGAGGAGAAATTGGCGGCAATTCCCGCAGCGAGTTCAGTCCAAGCAGCGCCAGAAACTGCGGGGTCGTGCCATACGCCGTCGCGTTCAACTCATCCTCAGTATCCACCTCGGCAATCAGACCGCGACTCAACAAGGTGCGCACCACCGAATCGACATTCACCGCGCGAATCGCCGCAATAGCCGAACGGGTGATCGGCTGCTTATAGGCAATCACAGCGAGCGTCTCCAGCGCCGCCTGAGACAGGCGCGTAGCCGTCGTCGTACTCACAAACTCGCTCACCACCCGGTCGTACGCCTCCCGAACATAAAACCGCCAGCCGCCACCAACCTCACGCAACTCAAACGCACGAGGCACACCCTGCCCAGCCACGCCACAAGCGGCGCACGGCGCAGCCGCCTCGCCGTTATAGTCGGCAACCAACCGGGCAATCGCCTTACGCACCGCATCAACCGGCGTATCCAGAGCCGTCGCCAGCGCAACCGCCGGCTGCGGCTCCTCCGCCACAAACAGCATCGCCTCAACCGCACGGTCGAGCGCAACCGGTCCGGCAGCCTGCGGTGACGGCACGTCAACGGTCATAACTTGCTCCTAACGCGGCGAGAGAGTCGTCCTGGAAGTCCACGGCAACCCAACTAATGTACACGTCGCCGAGCGGTTCCGGTTGCGAAATGCTAATCGCCGCGTGACGATACAACTCAAGCACCGCCAAAAAGCGCGCCACAACCACGGCACGTTCACCAGCATCCCGAATCAATTGACCAAACGTAAACTCGCCACCCTCCCGAATGCGCGCAACCAGCAGCGCCGCCTGCTCCCTGATACTCACCTGCGGGGCGTGCAAATGCGCCAAACCCACAGTCGGAACAACCCTCGGCGCAAGCGCCTCCGCGGCGAGCGTGGCACACTGGCTGGCGCTGAGCGTCCAAATGAGTTCCGGGGCGCGTTTGCGAAAACGCTCCTCCAGGGTGACAATTCGGGGATGCCGGGCAGATTCAACCGCGCAACGCTCAGCAAACCACTTGGCGGCCTCCTTAAACGCCCGGTACTGCAGCAACCGCGCAAACAACAAATCCCGCGCCTCCAACAGCGCAATATCTTCCGCATCCACCGCCTCACCCTGCGGCAGGAGGCTCACAATTTTCAGGTCGAGCAGGGTGGCGGCCACCACCACAAACTCCGACATGTGTTCAAGCGTGTCCGCCGTGTGCGAGCGAATATACGCCAAAAATTCGTCCGTCACTGCGCTCAGCGCAACCTCGGTAATATCAAGCTCGTGCGAACCAATCAGGTTCAACAACAAATCGAACGGCCCCTCAAAATTGCGAAGACGCACCTGAAACGGCAACGATGAGGCGGCGCCCTCCTGTGCCTGCACGGCAGCCTAGGCGACCACCCCGCGCTGCACGAGTTCCCTCGCGAGTTGCAGGTAGGCGTGTGATGCGGGGTGCTCCGGGGCAAACTGAAGAATCGGCTGGGCGGCGACCGAAGCATCCGGAAATTTGACGGTGCGACCAATTACCGTTTCGAGGCACTGGTCGCCGAACACCTCAACCACCCGGTCAAGCACCTCCCGCGAATGCAGGGTGCGGGCATCAAACATGGTTGCGATAATGCCGTCCATGGAAATGATGGGGTTCAGCCGATCCTTGATTTTCTCAATCGTTTCAATCAGCAGCGCCACGCCGCGCAGTGCAAAAAACTCGCACGCAAGCGGAATGACCACACCGTGGCTTGCGGTGAGGGCGTTCACGGTGAGCAACCCCAGGGAAGGCTGGCAGTCAATCAGGATCACGTCGTATTCGTCCCGCACACCGCGCAGCACCCCGGCGAGGATTTGCTCGCGGGCAACCTCATTAATCAGGTGCACCTCCGCCGCGGAAAGGTCAATGTTTGCCGGAATCACGTGCAAATTCGGCACCGAGGTGGTTCGGATTGCCGAATGGGCATCCTTCTCAGAACCAAGCAGCAGATCGTAAATTGTGGGGCCCTCATGCGAGGCCACCCCGAGCCCCGCAGAAAGCGCACCCTGCGGGTCGAAATCAACCGCGAGCACCTTGCGACCATACTTGGCAAGCGAGGCAGCCAGGTTGATGGTCGTGGTGGTTTTACCCACGCCACCCTTCTGGTTGCACAGCGAAATGATGCGAGCCGGGCCATGACTCGCGAGTGGGGATGGTGTGGCAAATTCGGTGACCGGGCGCCCGGTTGGACCCATGGCTGGCTTGGTGGCCTCGTTTGCGGTAACTGGCATGCAACCCATCTTATCGTGAAGCAGCAGCCCGCTTGATCGCGCGAAGGCTGGCTGGGCTGCGCTTGCGCAGGCTTGCTGACGCATGGACTCACGACGAACCGCGGGGATTTGCGGTTCAGTCGCGGCAGGAAGTACCATCAAACTTAATGATAATGGTTATCATTAATAACAGATTGGACGCCCATGAATCATCGAGCAAAAGCATTGCTCGCACTCTGTGGAGCCTTGCTGCTCTCAGCGCACGCAGTCGCACTCCCGAACGTTGCAAACGCAGAAGAACACACCCACGACCAGCAACCACGCTATACACTCACACTCCTCACCCCACCCGCAGCACAAGGACGTTCCGCTGCACTAGGCATCAGTGAACAGGGAAAAATCACCGGCCTCAGCGCACCGACATCCGCGGCACAACCACAATTCGGGGCAAACTGGACTGAAACCGGAATGAACAGCACCCTGCTCGACCAACTCGACCGATCAACGTTCGCACGGAGCTTCAGCATCAACGATGCGGGCGTGAGCGTCGGCGAAGGCTTCGATGAGAACGGAACCAGTGTCCCCGTGCGCTGGGAGGCTGGAATCGCCACGCGCATCAGCACGCTCAACACAGCAGGCACGGGCGTGGCCAACGCGATCAACAACGCCGGCACCATTGCTGCGACAGCATCAGACGGCACCACGGTTCGGGCGATGCGACTCGCAGCAGACAACACCCTCACCGTACTTCCGCACGGCGAAGGCATCACCGCGACAAACAGCAGGGCAAACAACATCTCTCCCAGCGGCATCATCGCTGGCAGCACCACCATCGCCGAACAGCATGGCGATCACAGCCACAGCATCACCGTGCCCACCCTCTGGGAAGGAACCACACCCACATACCTGCCAAGCATCGCTGAAGACGTCTACGCAATCGCAAAAGACGTCAACGATGCCAAAACCGCAGTCGGTGAATACCAACAGTCCGGCGTCAGCACCGCAGCCCGCTGGCAACAAGGGGCACTCACACCCCTCCCAGAACCAACCCTTAGCGGACTGCCGCACACCACCGCACAAGCAGTAAATGAACAGGGAGACATCGTCGGCAGCGCAACAAAATACCTCGGATTTAGCGGCTTCGGCGGCGTGGCACTCCTCTGGGACAACGAAGGCGTGCACGACCTCAACACGCTCACCGAACTCCCCGAAGGGGTGCAGTTGCAAAGTGCAGCCGCGATCAACGATGCCGGCCAAATTGTGGGCAGCGCCACCACACCAGCAGGCACCAGAGGATTCCTCCTCACCCCAACACCGACACCAACACCACCCACCGTCACCGTCACCGGGCTCAAGGAAAGCTACACCGCCGGAGACACGGTAACGCTCCAAGCCCGCACGACCCCGGAAACTGACGAAGCACACTGGCACTGGTTCACCAAAGCAAACGGAGCCGAAACATTTGTTGTGGTGCCCAATAATGTCACCGACACATTCACCGACACGCTTGAACTGAGCGACGACGGAACGCAAGTCATTGCCAGACTCTACGGCCACGGACACGCGGTACTCGGCGAATCAGCACCGGTCACCCTGCGAGTAACCCCGCAGCCAACCCCCGATCCGCTCAAACCACAAACACCCCCGAAACAGCAAACCGCCAAAACGTTCGACACGCCAGGCAGCGGAACACTAGGACTCAACCCCGCAACGCTCAAAGCCGGCACCACCATCAGTGTCCAACTCGGCGCAACACACGCCCGCGAATGGGTAGCGTTATGGCTGTTCAGCACCCCCACCCTACTCGGCGGAGACTGGATACAACTCGACAATGACGGCAGCACCACAGTCACCATCCCAAACGAGATGACAGCAGGTGAGCACCGACTGGCCGCATACAACGCAGCAGACCAACTGATCGACTGGGCACCGCTCAACATCACAACCCCATTGCAACCCCAAAATCCAAGCGAAACGCCCAAACCCGCACCAACCGACACGACGCCAACCGACACGACGCGTCCCACCGCTCTTGCCACCTCCCCGACTCGGCTAGCGCAAACCGGCGCACCAAGTGCCGCCATCGCATTCGGGCTAGCAGCGGCAGGCACACTCCTCGGCATCGGCCTCATCAGAACGCGACGCACACGCTCGCGCAACTAACCAAACACAACCCCTCCCCGGTGCGCGGCGCAATTGCGCAACGCACCGGGGGAACGGCAACTCGCGAGACCAGCCAGGACAGGCACAGCGACAAGGCGCACCAGCACGAACCCTTGCACTACAGCAACCGTGAGCCAGTAACCTCCGACACACTCTCCCAACACTCCACGCCCCGCACATTAGGCAACTGACCCCGAGTGAACACAGGGTCAAGACCGGCGCGGCGCTGAGCAGAATAGTTCTTCAACAACGCAAAAGCCACACCGGAAAGCAACAAAATCGCCACCAAGTTAATCAGCGCCATCACACCCATAATGCCGTCCGCCAAGTTCCACACCAGATCAGCCGCAGCAACCGAGCCCGCAAAAACCGCTGCAACCGCAAACACGCGGTACCCCAACAACACCCGACGGCTGGCCGAAATAAACTCCACATTCGACTCGCCATAGTAATAGTTGCCCAAAATCGAACTAAACGCCAACAAGAAAATAATGAAACTGAGCAAATACGACGACCAACTGCCGAGCTGGCCGACCACGGCATCCTGAGTCAATTGAATACCAACCGGGGCGTTCGCCAAACTCGGAGTACTCACCAACACAATAAAAGCCGTAATCGAACACACCAAAAACGTGTCAAAATACACGCCGAGCGTCTGCACCAACCCCTGCTTCACCGGATGCGTGACCGCAGCGCTCGCGCCCGCATTCGGTGCAGAACCCAAACCTGCCTCATTCGAAAACATGCCGCGCTTCACCCCCGTCACAATGACCGAACCAATCAGCCCCCCAGCCGCAGAATGCACCCCAAACGCGCTCGTAAAATTCTGCTCAGACACCCGCGGACTCTGATCAACATTCATCGCCACAATCACCAAACCCAGCATCACATACAACACCGCCATCAGCGGCACCACCGCCTGAGTAACATGCGCGATGCGGCGCATACCGCCAAACACCACCAAACTCGTCAACACCGCAAGCACCGCGCCCACCGTCACCGTCAACACCCACGAATCAACACCAAACGTGGTGCCAAGCGTGTTTGAAATGGTATTCGCCTGCAACGAGCTAAACGCCAACGGAAAACACACAATCAGCACAACCGCAAACACCACACCCAGCCAGCGGGCACCCAAGCCACGCTCAATATAGTAGGCGGGGCCGCCACGAAAACCATGCTCATCACGGGTCTTATACAACTGCCCCAGCGTGGACTCAACAAAACTCGAAGCGCCGCCAATGAACGCCATCAACCACATCCAAAACACCGCGCCCGGGCCACCAATCGCAATCGCGGTACCCACGCCCGCAATATTGCCCACACCCACCCGCGAAGCCGCCGAAACGGTGAACGCCTGAAAGGAAGAAATTGACTGCGCAACCCCAAACTGGTCGGTGGGGGTGCGGTCCGTCAACGTGCGCAGCATTTGCGGAAACAGTCGGAATTGCACCACGCCGGTTCGCACCGTGAAATACAACCCAACACAAACCACAACCGGGAGCACACAGAACGTCCAAAACTGATCACCCACCGTGCCCAACAAATCAGTCAACGACGGTGCAGATTCCCCGAAGATATGCATTGTGTTAGCTTACTGGATGCGCGTCGCCGGCTGCAGAGAAAAAGTGGTCGGTCTGCGGTGGCGGTTGGCCGGTGGTGGTCGCCGCCCGCACAACCGGTCGAGATTGGTCGGCAGCGGCCCGGATTGGTCGGGAGCGGCCTGCACCGGTCGGGCTTAGCGCGCCCTGGGGTGCGCAGTGAAATACATATCGCGCAGCGCGTCAGCACTCACCTTCGTATACAACTGCGTCGTCGTCACCGACGCATGGCCCAGCAATTCCTGCACCGTCCGCACATCCGCGCCCCCCTGCAACAGATGCGTGGCAAACGAATGCCGCAAGGTGTGCGGCGAAATGTCCACCGCAAGCTCGGCCCGCTGCCCGGCGGCTCGCAAAATTGCCCACACACTCTGCCGGCTCAGCGGCGCGCCACGAGCCCCCAAAAACAACGCCCCCGAGTTGCTCCCCCGAACCGCCAAGCTGGGACGGGCGCGAACGCAATACGCATCCAAAGCATCCTGCGCATAGCTACCAAATGGAACCAGGCGCTGTTTCTGCCCCTTTCCCCGCACACGAACCAACCGCACCGGGTGTTCCCCAGCACTCCACGACTGCGCCTGCACGTCATCCACCGTGAGCGCGGTCAATTCAGACACTCGGGCACCCGTAGCGTACAACAGTTCCAACAGCGCAACGTCACGAAGCGCCACCAAACGCTCATCCGGCGAAAGTTCCCCCTCTGCTTGTCGATGAGCGGCCGAAAGCAGCTGTGTGACCTCATCAATGCTGAGCGCCTTCGGCAGCCTCATGGCAAGCTTCGGTGCGGAAACATCCGCCGCCACATTCGCCGCCAATAGCCCCTCCGCGGCAAGAAAACGGTGCAAACCCCGCACCGTCGAAAGCATCCTCGCCGCGCTTGCCGCGCTATAGCCTTGTTCACGGGTCAGGTGCTCGAGGTAGTCTGCGACAAGCCCCTCCGAAACGGCGCCAGCCTCATGCACCCCCCGCCCACGCAGCCACTCCGCGTAGTGTGCGAGGTCACGGCGATAGGCGGCAATCGTGTGCACCGACCTGGCCCGCTCCAGTGATTGCACACGCAAAAACTGCTCACACAATTCCGCAAACACACCCCCGGGGCCGGCGTTCACCTCGACTCGGCACCCCCGTGCGCATCCGGGTGCGCATCCGGTTGCGCATCCGGTTGCGCTCCGGGCAGCCACTCCCGCCGCACCCACGGCTCATTCGAGTCGCCAAGAGTGCTGAATCCACGCTGTTTTGCCACGTAAGCGGCCAACAGCGCGCTGCACAAGACCCCGTTTTGCACTCGGCGTTCCAACACTGCCGTAACCGCATCCTCCAGCGGAACCCAGGCTTTCACCATCGTGGCTTCCTCCCCGGTGCGGGCGAACGCTGGCGCCTCGCTCACGCCACGAGCCAAAAACACGCGAATCGTTTCGCTGCTCCCACCGGGGCTCGTGTACGTTTCTGCGAGCACCGCCCACTCACTCGCCACCAGGTCAACTTCCTCGGCAAGTTCGCGTTTCGCGGCATCCAGCGCCGACTCACCCGCCACATCCAACAATCCGGCCGGAATCTCCCAGTCCAGCGCGCCAACCGGGTGACGGTACTGCTTAATCAATAACACGCGGTCCGCATCATCCAGCACCAACACCGAGACCGCTCCAGGATGCTGCACATACTCCCTGCGGAGCACCACCGGGTCGACCGGGTCGGCTGCCGCACCCGCAGCATCAGCAGCGGCACCGGCACCAGCACCCGTAAAAGCGAAGGTATCGCGGGTCACATTCCAAATCGCCCCCGAAAAAACCGTCTCACGACGTTGAATCGGCTGCTCCGCCCGGCTGTCACTCACATGCATCTGCACCCTCACTCTCGATTACCGCGGCGAAAAACCACAACGGCTACTGCTGAACCTCAAACAGGCGAGTTGCCTCTTGGCGTTGCAACGCCGCCGCAACCAGACCCGCAAACAGCGGGTGCGGCGTGCCGGGACGCGAGCGCAGCTCCGGGTGCGCCTGCGTTGCAACATAGAACGGGTGCACCTCCCGCGGCAACTCAACAAACTCCACCAGCTCAGCATCCGGACTCAGTCCCGAAAACACCAACCCGGCATCGGCGATCTGCTGCCGGTACACGTTGCTGACCTCGTAACGGTGACGATGCCGCTCCTGCACGTGCTGAGTGCCATACAGTTCGGCAACCAAACTCTCCGGGGCCAGCTCCGCAGGATACAACCCGAGCCGCATAGTGCCGCCCAGGTTGCCACCGTTCAAAATACTGACCTGATCTTCCATGGTCACAATCACCGGAACGCTACTGTGCTCATCAAACTCCAACGAGGATGCTTCGGGCAAGTCCGCCATATTCCGCGCGTATTCGATGACCATGCATTGCAACCCGAGACACAACCCGAGAGTTGGGATGCTGTTCGTGCGGGTAAAAGTCAGCGCGGCTAGCTTTCCCTCAATACCGCGAACACCGAACCCACCCGGCACACACACCGCATCAACATCGGCAAGCGCCTGGGCTGCACCCTCCGGGGTCAAACAATCATCAGAAGCAACCCAGCGAATAACGACCTTCGCACCGTGCGCAAACCCACCAGCCTTCAACGCCTCGGTGACCGAAAGGTATGCGTCGGGCAGGTCAATGTATTTGCCAACCAGCGCGATGGTGACCTCATGCTTCGGGTTATGCACGGCATCCAACACTGGCTGCCAGCCACTCCAATCGACCGGGCTTGCGGCAAGCCCCAACTGCCCAACAATGTACGTGTCCAGCCCCTGCTCGTGCAGCATAGAAGGAATGTCATAAATGCTCGGCACATCAATGGCGTTCACCACAGCATCAGCATCAACATCGCACATCAGCGCAATCTTGCGCTTATTCGCATCAGTGACCGGGCGATCACTGCGCAACACAATCGCGTCCGGCTGAATGCCAATCGAACGAAGTGCCGCAACAGAATGCTGCGTTGGTTTCGTCTTCTGCTCGCCAGACGCACCCATGAACGGAACAAGCGAGACGTGCACGAAAAACACGTTACTGCGACCAAGCTCATGCCGCAGCTGCCGGGCCGACTCCAGGAACGGCTGCGACTCAATATCGCCGACAGTGCCCCCCACCTCCGTAATGATCACGTCAGGCCGCGGCGTCAAAGCCGCCTGAGCCCGCATGCGGTGCTTGATTTCATCGGTAATGTGCGGAATAACCTGAACGGTGTCACCCAGGTATTCGCCGCGACGCTCCTTCGCGATCACCGTCGAATAAATCTGACCCGTCGTCACATTCGCCGCCCGGTCAAGATTCACGCCAAGAAACCGCTCATAATGACCAATATCCAAATCGGCCTCGCAGCCGTCATCCGTAATGAAGACCTCGCCATGCTGGAAAGGATTCATCGTGCCCGGATCGACATTCAAATACGGGTCAAGCTTCTGCATCACAACGCGAAGACCACGCGCGGTGAGGAGATTGCCAAGGCTAGCTGCCGTAAGGCCTTTGCCGAGAGATGAAACAACACCGCCAGTCACAAAAATGTGTTTGGTAACGGAGTTGTGCTGGCCGGGTGCGTTAATGTCTTCCACGGGCTTTAAGCCTATCAGGTCTTCGCGGGTTCTGTTCAGAAAATCGTGCCTGGTGCGGGGTGCCTGCTGTGCCTGGTGCGGGGTGCCTGTTGTGCCCGGTGCGAGGTGCCTGCTGTGCCCGGTGCGGGGTGAGCGCAATTGCGTGTTTTTCGGACGCTCCAGGCACATTCGCGCTCACCCCTCAGGTGCCGAGGGCGGCGGGTGAGCGCAAATGCGTGAGTCCTGCGCCAACCCGACACATTCACGCTCACCCCTCGGGTGCCGCGGGCGGCAGAGGTGATCACGGCCGGTGGCAACACTGAGCAGGGCGGCGCCACCCATTCGGCAGAATATTCCTTGTGCACGGATGCTAAACGTGCTTTTTTGCCGAATGGGCGCGCCGCACAACGCGTCAGGCGCTCGAAGAGCGCCCGTAACATACTGCATTCGGTATGCGACATACGAGGACGGGCATACGAGCCGCGACGCAGCCCACGGCGGCGCGGGTTACGGCGCGGCGGCGCGGGGTTCAGGTTAGGGCGCACGAAAACGGCGCTCAGCACAAAGCGCCCGGAACTGCGCGGCTAGCGTTTCTCCTGCGCCGGCACGAGCACCTGCTGCACAATCATCAGCAGGGCTGCTGTGACCGGAATGGCGATGAGCGCCCCAAGTAGCCCCAGGAGCGTCCCGCCGGCAAGCGCGCCGATCACCACGAGTGACCCGGGAACCGAAACGACCTTGTTCATCACCTTCGGGGTGAACAGATAAGCCTCAATTTGTAAGTAGATGAGGTAGTACAGTCCAATCCATAGTGCAGTGCTTGGACCATCAAACAGTGCAACGAAAGTCACCACGCCCGCCGCGAGCACCGAACCAATGAGCGGAATCATGGCGAGGAAGAACACGACAAGCGCCAATATACCCGCAAACGGCACACCGATGAGGCTCATTGCAGCCCACCCGAGTGCAGCGTTGAGGAATGCCAGCAACACCATACCGTTCACGTATCCCCCAATTGATTGGGTAATCTGCTCCGTGATGCTGGTCGTTGTGACGCGGGCGCTCCTCGGCGCGAGTGAATACAGCCCCTGCTTCATTGCTGGCAGGGACGCAAGAAAATACAGGCTCAAGATCAACACAATCATCGCCCCGGTGAGCCCATTTGCAATGCCGACACCGGCCTGCACAAGCCCACCCGCCAGCATGGTGAGATGGGCGGGGTCGGTCAAAAACGCGCCGACTTGCTCGGCGGCCCGGGTGAGATCAATCGCTCCGCCCAGCTGTTCGTTCAGCGAAATCATCCAGTCCTGTTCCGCAAGTCGCTGCAGACTGCCCGGAGCAACCTTCACAAACTCCTGCACCTGCTGCACAACGACCGGGGTGAGTACGGCCAACAGGGCGCTCACCAGCAGCAGAAATGTGCCAAACACAATAGCGATCGCCCCGGCACGATTGACCCGTCGACGCTCAAGGCGCCGCACGATCGGATCAAGGCCGAGCGCAATGAACAGGGCGGTAACAATGTAGAGAATAATGCTCGTCACCTGCCCGAGCGCCAGCACCACCCCGAGGGCAAGCAACCCACCAAGTGTCACTAAAAACCCAAACGAGAATGGTGACCGATGCACTAGCGGCGGCCGTGGCTGATCGGGAAGCGAGTGCAGAGCGACCGAGTTGCCCACCCCCGAGACCGGGCTGCCCTCCCCCGCGACCGGCTCGCCCCCCGCTGCACCAATCGCCGCACCAATCGCCGCACCGGCCCGCGATGGCTCCCCGGTAACGGAACGACGACGGGTGCGGATGGAACGGCGGCGAGAACGAAGCTTCATGGTTTCCTCTAGGAATGCGTATGCAGTGCGCTACCCCAGAGCACTGTATGGATGGTGCAACTGTAGCAGGAGCTGGGTATGTTACGCGTGCCAGCGGGCAACGCAACATGCCGGCAAGCAAGCTGAGTACACTGAGATCTGGCTAGTCCCACCGCTATTCAGGAGACACATGACCGCGCATCGAGGTCGCATCATCCGCAACCAGCTCGCCCTCAGCACAGGGCTCATCCTGGCCACGCTGTTCATACTTACCAGAGTGGTGTATCGCGTGTTGTTTGCCGGTGCTGGCCTGGGCGCGAACGTTGGGGCAGCCACCCTGCCGCTTCCGCTCATTTCGCTGGGTGGTCCGTTTGTGGGAATTCAGCTTCTCGGCCCGGTCACGCTGCCCGGGCTGTTCGCCGCGTTCGTGAGCGCACTCCCGGTGGCGGTCAGCATCGCCGTGTTCGGTTTCTTCACAGCGCTCATCGCACCCGATGCGTTACTGCTCGCCGCAGCTCGGCTTCGTCGGGGCAAAACGGCCGCAACCGCGCTTGCACTCGCGATCACCAGCCTGCCCGCGCTGGCTTCGGCGCTCGCCCGGGTTCGCCATGGTGCCTCGCTTCGGGGGATGCCGTTGTCGGGTCGTTCCCTCAGCAGGCTTCAAAACGAACTCAGGTTGCTGCCCGCCGTGCTGGGCCGAGCTCTGGAACATTCGCTTCTACTTGCCGACGCCCTGCACATGCGCGGTTTTGGCGGCAGCCCCGCCGGTTCGGGTAAACCGGGAACCGGCGAATCAGGAAGCATTACCGCCCTCACTGGCCCGACTGGGTGCGGAAAAACCACGTTACTGCGCGAACTCGCCGGGTTGTTGCCGGAGGGCACCAGCGCACACCTGGATCGGGTGCCGGCTGCGGTGCGGGTGAGCGCGGCATCCGTTCGGGTTTCGTATGTGCCGCAACAGGCCACCCAGGCTTGGCTGACGGGGACGGTGCGGGACGAGCTGCGGTTCGCTCCCACCGTCGCGGGACTGGGCGCGACTGAAGTCGCGCGGAGTGTGGCTGGGTGTGCAGGCCGGTGGCGGGTCAGCCACCTGTTGGAGCGCCCAATGCACACCCTTTCCGCGGGGGAAGCCACCCGGGTCGCCGTTGCGGCGGCGCTCAGCACCGAACCCGGCGTGCTGCTGCTCGATGAACCATTTGCACATCTCGATCAAGAATCGGTGAGCTTGTTGTGCGAATTGTTGCGGGCCGAGCGGAATCGCGGTGTGCACATGCTGATCGCAGATCACGATCATGCGGCACTGGCCCGGATTTGCGAGCTCGAGGTTCGGCTGGGTGCGGCAGAGGAAAAGTCGGGGGAACCTGGGGAGCCTGCGGCGAGCGCGGAGAGCGGGGCGAGTGCGGAGAGCGGGGCGAGCGCTGAGAGCGGGGCGAGCCGGGCAAGCGCTGAGAGCGCGACGAGCCGGGCAAGTGCGGAGAGCGCGACGAGCCGGGCAAGCGCGACGTGCGAGGCGAGCGTGACCATGGACGTTCAGCGACTTTGCGCAATCGCCCCGGGGCATCCCGAAGATCGAGCTGTGCTCACCGACGTGACGCTCCGGGTTCGGCGTGGGGAAATTGTTGCACTGCTCGGCGGCAACGGTGCCGGAAAATCGACGATGCTCACCGCGCTCGGCAGTCACAGCCCTGCACAGCTCACGGCGCAAACACCAGACCGCGCACGTCATCCCGCAGCGCGATTCGCTTGGCGACGTCCAACGCTCAGGTTCAGCGCGGCGGCGTTCACCGTCACCGGCGCACGAGCGCATCTTCCCGAACAGGTGGCAGAACTCTTTCTCAGCCACACGGTCGAAACTGAATGTGCACTCACCGATCACCTCCACGGGTTGCCGCGCGGCAGAACCGCCCAGCTGCTGCGCGAACTCCTCGGCCCTCGCGACATTGATTGGGGGTGCGAACCCGGCGATCTCTCCGCAGGCACCCAACTCCAGTTGGCTCTTGCGCTGCAGCATCCAGCCCGCGCCACACTCACCGCGACACTCCACACCCTGGCCGAGCAGGGCTGCACCGTGCTGCTCGCCACCCACGATCACGCATTCGCAGCCGACGTGGCAACGCGAGTGGTGCGGGTGGAAGGGGGCACGCTGCACGAGGACACGCTGGAAGGCGGCACGCTGGAAGGGGGCACGCTGCACGCGGGCACGCTGGAAGGGGGCACGCTGGAAGGTTTGGCGCGGCGGGGCGGCGAGCCGGGCATCCCCCAATCGATTACGCACGCGGCGCCGCACCGCAAGCACGGCAGGCGCGCAGGACACGGCACGCTCACAAAACACGGCACGCTCGCCAGAAACGGCGCGCTGGGTGCGCTCGGCGCACTCGGGCTCATCGCCGCGCTGTGGCCGTTCGCCCTGAACGTGGGGGTGCTCGCCGGGTGGGTTCCTGCCGCGGCGATCCCCGAAGCGCTCGCGGTGACGCCCGTGCTTGCCGGGTTGGTGGCAGCCGCCGTCGTGCTGTGCACGGTGTTGCTGCTCGAACCGAAGCGCGCCCGCAGCACCGAGGCGGCACTGTTAGGCACGCTCGCGGCGGTGGGTGTGGCGACGCGGATCCTCACCGCCGGTGTGGCCGGGGTGGAGGTGGTTTTTGTGGTGCTCATTCTGGGTGGGCGGGCGTTCGGCGCGCGCTTTGGCCTGCTGTTGGGGGTGATCACGGTTGCGGCTTCGACGCTCATCACCGGCGGGTTTGGGCCGTGGACCCCGTTCCAGATGCTCCTTTCGGGGTGGGTTGGGGCTGGCGCCGCCATGCTCCCCCGGCTGCGTGGGCGGCGGGAGGTTGCGTGGCTTCTCGGTTACGCCATCGTGGCCGCCTACCTGCTGGGTTTGCTGCTGAACGCCTGGTTTTGGCCGCTTTCGGTTGGTGACGGCACGTCGCTTTCGTTTGCCCCGGCGGACCCGCTCACCGCGAATGCGGCACGGTTCGGCCTCTACACCCTGGTGAGTTCCACCACCACCTGGGACACGGTGCGTGCCGTGAGCTGCGCCGTCACGCTCTCCATGATCGGGATGCCGGCGCTGGCCATCCTTGCCAGGTCGCGCCGCGTCGGGGTGCGGTTCGCGGTGTCACCGCGGCGCTGACGTGGCTTACACGGAGAAGTATTTCGCTTCGGGGTGGTGCAGCACGAAGGCGTCGGTGGATTGTTCGGGGTGCAGTTGCAACTCTTCCGAAAGCACAATGCCGAGGCGTTCGGGGCGCAACAGTTGCACAACTTTCCGGCGATCCTCCATATTCGGGCAGGCCGGGTACCCCAACGAGAACCTGGCACCGCGATACTGCAGTTTGAACAGCCCGGCAACGTCTGCGGGTTCTTCGGCGGCGAAGCCGAGCTCGGCGCGCACGCGGGAATGCCAGTATTCGGCGAGCGCCTCGGTGAGTTGCATGGTGAGACCGTTTAGTTCCATGTAGTCGCGATACTCGTTGGCGGCAAACATGCGCGCGGTGACGGCGTCAACCGCCGCGCCTGCGGTGACCAGTTGCACGGCAAGCACATCCACCTCACCGGAGGTTCGGGGTCGCACAAAATCGGCCAGGCACAGGTGCCGGTCGCGCTGCTGGCGGGGGAACGTGAAACGCAGCCGTTCCGCACCGAGCGGGCCGCCGGAGCCGCCGTCCGGGGCGAGCAACCCCGCGGCGCCAAGCAGGCCATCGGGGTCGTCACCGTGGTGCAGCACCACCAGGTCGTCGCCCTCAGCCACGACGGGAAAATAGCCGTACACAACTGCCGGGTCCAGCATCCCCTCAGTTGATATGCGGTTCAGCCAACTGCGCAGCCGTGGCCGCCCCTCGGATTCGACGAGTTGCTCATAGCTGGCGCCGCCCTCACCACGGCCGGGTTTGAGCCCCCACTGCCCCATAAAGGTGGCGCGTTCGTCGAGCATGCCGGCGAACTCGGCTAGCGGGATGCCTTTCACCATGCGCGTGCCCCAGAACGGCGGGGTTGGCACCGGGTTGGTGACACTGACGTCTGAACGCGCGGGCAGGTCCGCCGGGGCGGTCTGGGCGGGGCGGTGCGGGGTGTGGATGCGTTTTTTAAGGGGAGGTAGCCCAACCGTGTCGGGGTGGGCGCCGCGGGCAATCGCAACCAGGGGCTCCATCAGGGCCAGGCCTTCAAACGCGTCGCGGGCGTAGCGAACCACGCCGGGAAACTCGCCAGCCAGGTCGTCCTCAACGTAGGGGCGGGTGAGCGCGGCACCACCGAGCAGCACCGGCCAACGCCCGGCCAGACCACGCGCGGTCAGCTCGGCGAGGTTCTCGCGCATCACCACGGTCGATTTCACCAACAAGCCGCTCATGCCGATCACGTCGGCGTTGTGCTCCTCGGCCGCCCGAATGATTTCACTGATGGGTTGCTTAATGCCGAGGTTGATCACGTCGTAACCATTATTCGTCAAAATGATGTCGACCAGGTTTTTGCCAATGTCGTGCACGTCGCCACGCACCGTGGCCAGCACGATGGTGCCTTTGCCGGCGTCGGTCGTTTTCTCCATGTGCGGCTCCAGCAGCGCGACGGCGGCCTTCATCACCTCGGCGGATTGCAACACGAACGGCAGCTGCATCTCGCCACTGCCAAACCGAGCGCCCACCACCTGCATGCCGGCAAGCAAATGGTCGTTGATGATGGCGAGCGCGCTCAACCCGTCAGCCCGGGCCGCGTCAAGGTCAGCCGCCAACCCGTTCGAGTCGCCGTCAATGATGCGGCGCTCCAGCCGCTCCGTGACGGTCATTGCGGCCAATTCCAGCGCCCGCTGATCGCGCTGAGCCGCCGAATCCACCCCGTCAAACAGGTCAAGCATGCGGGCGAGCGGGTCGTAGGTGAGTCGCCCATCGGCGTCATATTCGCGGCGATCCCACACCACGTCAAGCGCAACCTGCCGTTGCTCTTCGGGAATTGAGGCAAGCGGAACAATTTTGGCGGCATCCACAATGGCGCTCGACAGGCCAGCTGCCTGCGCCTCGTGCAAGAACACCGAGTTCAACACCACGCGCGAGGCCGGGTTCAACCCGAACGACACATTCGACACGCCCAGGGTGGTGTTGATGCCGGGGTATTTGGCGCACAGTTCGCGAATCGCTTCGATCGTTTCAATCGCGTCCCGCCGGGTCTCCTCCTGCCCGGTAGCGATTGGGAAGGTCAACGTGTCCACAATGATGTCACCAACGGCAAGCCCCCAAACCCCGGTGATCGTGTCGATCAGGCGGCTCGCAATTCGCACCTTGTCCGCCTGGGTGCGCGCCTGCCCCTCCTCGTCGATGGTGAGGGCGATCACCGCCGCGCCGTGCTCCTGCACGAGCGGCATGATGCGGGCGAAGCGGGAACCCGCCCCCTCGCCGTCCTCAAAGTTGACCGAGTTCACCACGGGGCGCCCGCCGATGAGTTCCATGCCCGCCTGCAGCACCGCCGGTTCGGTGGAGTCGATGACCAACGGCAGGGTGGAGGCGCTCGCGAAGCGCGACACCACCTCGCGCACGTCAGCGACCCCGTCGCGACCGACATAGTCCACGCACACGTCAAGCAGGTGGGCGCCGTCACGCACCTGCTTGCGCGCAATGTCGACGCAGTCATCCCAGCGCCCGTCAAGCAGCGCCTCCCGAAACGCTTTCGAACCGTTCGCGTTGGTGCGTTCGCCGATCGCCAAAAACGCGTTTTGTTGCTGCAGCGGCACCTGTTGGTACAGGCTTGCGACAGACGGCTCCACCAGTGGATGCCGTGGTGCGGCAACAGCCCCCGCCAGCCTGCCGACGACCGCCGCCAGGTGCTCGGGTGTGGTGCCACAGCATCCACCAACCATGGAGAGGCCGAATTCGCGCACGAACTGTTCGTGCCAGGTGGCGAGCTCCTCGGGGCTGAGCGGGTAGCGGGCGCCGGTTGGGGTGAGTTCTGGCAGCCCGGCGTTGGGCATGACCATGATTGGCAGGTTGGTTTGGGCGGAGAGTTGCCGCAGGTGTTCGCTCATTTCGGCGGGACCGGTGGCGCAGTTCACACCGATCATATCGATGCCGAGGGGGGCGAGCGCGGTGAGCGCGGCACCAATTTCGGTGCCCATCAGCATGGTGCCGGTGGTTTCGATGGTGACTTCCACAAAGATTGGCAGGTGGATGCCCGCCTCGGTTCGTGCCTGTTTGGCGGCGTTGATGGCCGCTTTGGCTTGCAGCACGTCTTGGGTGGTTTCGATGAGGAACGCGTCGATGCCGCCCTCGATGAGCCCCACCGCCTGCTCGGCGAACGTGGCTTTCAGGTGCGCGTAGGTGGTGTGCCCCAGGCTGGGCAGCTTGGTGCCGGGCCCCATTGAACCTAACACCCACCGCATGCGGCCGTCGGCGGCTTGGGCTAGGTCGACTCGTTGTCGGGCGATGGCCGCGCCGGCGCGGGCCAGTTCGGTGATGCGATCTTCGATGCCGTAATCGGCCAGGTTGGACCAGTTGGCACCGAACGTGTTGGATTCGATGCAGTCCACGCCTGCGCCGAGGAACGCGTCATGCACCGCGGCGATGAGGTCGGGGCGGCTGACGTTCAGGATCTCGTTGCAGCCTTCCAGCTGTTGATAATCGTCGAGGGTGGGCGCGGATTGTTGCAGCATGGTGCCCATGGCGCCGTCAGCGATGACGACGCGGGTTTGCAGTGCCGTGAGCAGAGCTTGAGCGCGTTGAGGAATGTTCACGACTCCAGCCTAGCGGGCGGTGCGGACGGCTCGAACGGCTCGCTCGCCCGCCCGTTCGCCCGCTCCCCCGCTCGCCCGCTCGCCCGCTCGCCCACTCCCCCGCTCGCCCCCAGGGGCGCTTGCCGCGGCGGGTGCGCACCCGGGGGTGGGGGTCAGTGTTGTTCGACCGCTGCACGCTGCAGGAGGGTGAAGGGGTTTGGGATGGCGGCGAGCAGTTCCCGCGTGTAGGGGTGTTGGCTGCGATCGATCACGTCGCCGGCGCTGCCCTGTTCCACAATTTGCCCGCTTTCCAGCACGGCAACCTCGTCGGCGAGCGCCCGCGCCGAGAGCAGGTCGTGCGTGATGTACAGCATGGCGAGTTCGTTGTCTCGCACCAGGGTGCGCAGCAGGTCGAGGATCTCGGCCCGGATTGACACGTCGAGCATGGAGACCGGCTCGTCGGCGACCAAGATTGTGGGGCTGGCCGCGAGCGCTCGTGCGATGACGACGCGTTGGCGTTGCCCGCCGGAGAGTTGGTGGGCGAGTTTGTCAATGAACCGGGATGCCGGGGTCAGGCCGACCTGTTCCAGGAGTTCCAGCGTTCTGGGTCGCACGGCATCCTTGGGCACCTTGCCGTAGTTGAGCAGGGGGCGGGAGAGGATGTAGGCGACGCTGAGGGCGGGGTTGAGGGAGGAGAATGGGTCTTGGAAGACCATTTGCACGTTGGCGCGGTAGTGTCGAAGTGCCCTGCTGCCGAGTTCGCCTACGGAGGTGTCGGTGCCGTCGGCGCCGTGCAGGAGCACCTGCCCGCTGTCGGGGCGTTCCATGCCGAGCAGCATGCGCGCGATGGTTGATTTTCCTGAGCCGGATTGCCCAACGAGCGCGGTGACGGAGTGTGCGCGGAGGGTGAGGGAAATGTCTCGCAGCGCGGTCACTGTTTCCGCGCGTTTCCCCCGCCCCACCCGGTAGTGTTTGCTGACCTGAACCAGGCTGAGCACGGCCTCGTGTTCGTGTGCGCGTTGTGGTTTCGCTTCTGTGCCGGAGCTGACCCGGTAGGCGTCGAGCAGCAGGTTCGAGTAGGGATGCTCGGGGCTCGTGAGCAGCGTGTCGGGGGTTGCCTGCTCCACGATTTCACCGTCGAGCATGACCATGACGCGGTCGCTCATTTCGAGAACTGATCCGATGTCGTGGCTGATGAAAAGCACGGCAAACCCGAACTGGGTTTGCAGTTCTCGAAGCCTGGTGAGGATGCGGCGCTGCACGAGCACGTCCAGCCCGGTGGTGGGTTCGTCAAGGATGACGAGTTTGGGGTTGAGGGCGAGGGCGAGAGCCATGGCCACGCGTTGTTTCATTCCGCCGGAGAGTTCGTGCGGGTATGCGGAGAGCACGCGAGCTTCGAGGTCGACCATGGCGAGCAGGTCGGCAGCCCTGGCGAGCGCGTCGCCGCCGCTGCGGCCAACCCAGCTGCGACCGTTGAGCGTGTCGAGGAACTGTGCGCCGACGGTGAGCACGGGGTTGAGCGAGTTCATGCTGGATTGGAACACGGTGGAGAGCTGCACCCAGCGGATTGTTCGCAGGTGTTCGTGTTTCATGGTGTCGATGCGCTGTCCGTCGAACCATACTTCGCCGCCGTTTATGCTCGCCGGTTTGCTGAGTAGTTGCAGTACGGCGTTGCCGAGGGTGGATTTTCCGCAGCCAGATTCGCCGACGAGGCCAACGAATTCGCCCTCTTCGATGGTGAAACTCGCCGATTTTACCGCTTGGTGTGGCGGATGGTCTCTGGGTGCGTAGCGCACGCTGAGATTTTTCACGTCGAGGAGTGCCATGGGTTAACCTTCTCTCAGGTGGGGGTTGCTGAGCGCATCGATGCCGAAGTTGATCAGGGTGAAGCTGGTGATGAGCAGTGAGAGCGCGAGACCGGGGGCGATGAGCCAGGCGAGCTGACCGGTGAGCAGGGCGCCGCCCACGTTGGCTTGGTTGAGCATGGAACCCCAGCTGACGGTGAGCGGGTCGCCCAGGCCGAGGAAGGCGAGCCCCGCCTCGCCGCCGATGGCGCCGAGCGCTGCCCCCATGAACCCAACCACAATCAGTGAGGTCATGTTTGGCATGATTTCGCGGATAATGATGCGCGCGGTGCCGTCACCGGCGAGTTTGGCTGCGGCAACGTAGTCGCGGGTTCGTAGCGAGATCACTTGGGATCGTTTGATGCGCGCGCCGTAAGCCCAACCGGTGATGCTGATCACGAAAATGATCATGGTCAGTCCGCGGACCGGGGCGTAGGCGGTGAGCATGACGATGAGCGGCAGCACCGGCACAACCAACGCGAGGTTGGTGAGAAAGGAGAGCACGTCATCCACAAGCCCCTGGCTGTAGCCAGCGGTGAGACCAATGGTGAGGCTGATGACGGTGGAGAAGAAGCCGGCGACGATGCCAACAATGAGTGAGGTGCGGGCACCCCAGATGAGTTGGCTGAGCACGTCTTCGCCCACGTCGGTGGTGCCGAGCCAGTGCGCGGCGGAAATGCCTTCGCTGGTTCCGCCAACCACGTCTCTGGGTGCGTAGGGCGCGAGCAGTGGGGCGAAGATTGCCATGAGGATGAACGCGGCGAGGAGGAGGATACCGCTGCGACATTTCGCATCCCGCCACAAGATTTGGAACCAGCCGGGTCCGTTGTCGCCGCGTTTGCGGCGGGCACCGATCATGGGTAGCGCAGCGGTGGGCAGCCCTTGCGGGTCGGCTCCCGGGTGGGTTTTGGTGTCGTGCGTTGCGGTGCTCATGCGGTTGCCGCCTTTCGAACGCGTGGGTCGAGCACGCCGTAGAGGAAGTCTGCGAAGAGGTTCGCCACCAGCACACCGGTTGTGGTGAGCAGGAAGAGCGCTTGCAGCAGCGGATAGTCGCTACTGCCGACCGCTTCAAAGAGCAGGCGCCCGAGCCCCGGGTAGTTGAAGATTTTTTCGACCAGGATGGTGCCGCCAAGCATGCCACCGAGGGCAAGGGCGAAGCCGGTGACTGACGGCAGCATTGCGATTCGCGCGCCGTAGTTGATCGCAATGGATCGCTCCCCCAGCCCTTTTGCTTTCGCCAGGCGGGCGTAATCTTCGCCGAGGGTTTGCACCATGTTGTTGCGCATCGCCAGGATCCAGCCGAGTGGACCGACGATGAGTAGTGACAGCATTGGCAGGGCACCGTGCTGCACGACATCTTGCACGAATGGCCAGTTCCACCCGGGGGTGGTTGTGCTGTAGCCGCCACTTGCCGGGAACACCAGGAAGGTGAAGCTGAGCAGGTAGATGAGCATGAGCGCAATCCAGAAGAACGGCAGGGTGCCGAGGAAGGTGGATCCGAGTGTCAGGAACGAGTCGATGTTTGAGCCGCGACGGTAGGCCGCCCAGGTGCCGAGGAGGGTGCCCACCACGAATGACACGATGGTGGTGGTGCCGACGAGCACCAGGGTCCACGGCACCGCTTCGGAGATTACCGAGGTGACGGTGTAGGGAAAATAGGTGAATGAAATCCCGAAGTCGCCGCGGAACACCGCAGCGAGATAGTCGAGGTACTGTCGGAACAGGTTTTCATCGCTCACCCCTAGCATCACGCGCACCGCCTCGAGCTGGGCGGGGTCAATGGTGGCGTCGCGACCCACCAGTTTGCGCACAATCGCCTCAGCCGGATCCCCCGGTTGGAGCCGGGGGATCAGGAAGTTGAGGGTGATCGCGGCCCACAGTGTGGCGAGGAAGAACGCGGCTCGCCGAATGAAGTACCGCATGGTTGGTTACTCGGCCGGTTTCAGGTGCGTGAGAATAATTGCCATGTTGCCGGGCTTCGCGTAGGCGTTGTCTGCGCTCGGCCACCCTTCGGCTCGTTTGGTGGAGTATTCGAACCACACCGCACCGTACCAGAGCGGAATGTACGGTTTTTTGTCGTACATAATTTCGGCGAGTTTGCCGACGGTTTCTTTTTGCGCCGCAATGTCGGTTTCCTGCTTGAGCTTCTCGAGCAGCGCGTCGGTGGTGTCGTCGCGCCAGCGCACCTCGTTGGTGAGTGCCGCTTCACCGATGGGTGCGGTTTGTTCACTCGCGAGTGGTTCGTAGAAGTTGCGGTACATGTCGCAGGTGCCGCCGCGCACCCCGAAGAGGGTGTCGTATTCACCGGTGGAGCGGTTTTTGTCCATCACCTCGGGCAGTGGGTTTTGCATGTCGAGGGTGATACCGAGCTCTTGGAAGTTTTTTTGAATAATTTTGCCGGCCTGGATCCAGTCGTTCCAACCGCCGGGAATCTGAATGGTGAACACCATTGGTTTGCCGTCGAGGTCGAGCCGTTTTCCGTCGGCGTTCAGGGTGTAGCCGGCTTTGTCGAGGGCGGCTTTGGCGGCGGCAACGTCGTAGTCCAGTTTTCCATCATTCGGGATGCTGTTGGGCACCCAAT